>SKZY01000205.1 GCA_007127095.1 Planctomycetaceae bacterium | reverse complement strand
TGATGATCGGCGACCCCAACACCAATGGTAATGCGATCTTGGCCGGAACGGTGGTCGAGGCGTTTGTCTGTCCTTCGGACAACACCGGTCCACTCGCTCGTCTGACCGGTGGTCACTATGGGCCTGGCGCGGGGTTGCGCGGGGCGTCAACCAATTATGACTTCATCACCAGTCAACGAGATTTCAGCGTTTGCAATAACTGGAAAACCGCAGGAGTCGCCAAGCGGATGTTCGGCGAGAACAGCACCACCGCGCCGCGAGATGTCATCGACGGTTTGAGCAATACGTTCGCGGTCGGCGAAACGACCAAATGGCACGTGAACGGCAATGCCTTCGCTTGGGCGTACCGTGGTTGGGTGATGACCGGGATCGACCCCGGGACGAGCAATCCGGGAATCAATCTGTGGCACCTGCCGTTGGTTCATCCGACTTGGCAGAACCCGCCTTACACCCCCGTCCGTGGCCGGACCAGGACTTGGTGGGCCGCCGCGGCGAGCCTGCACCCCGGCGGATGTCACTTCACGATGGGCGATGGAGCGGTCGCGTTCGTCTCCGAATCGATCGAAGTCGTATTGTTGGAAAACCTCTGCCGGATGGGTGACGGCCAAGTGGCGATGCTGCCGCAATGAGCGGCTGAAACCGGTTCATGGCGATTCCTCTATTTCTATTTTCCCCTTCCCGATCGCGAATCGATTCGCGATCGGGTGTTTTCTGCAGGTGATCTTAAGATGAAGTCTCTTACGAAGGCATTCGCGGTTCTCGTTCGGCTGGCATCAGCCCTCGGAGTCGTGCTGTTGGTGGTCGGTTGCGGTTCCGAGGGGCCGGAACTGATCCCGGTCAAAGGAACGCTGACGCTTGATGGCACTCCCTTGGCATCGAAAAATCTCTACTTCTCGCCAGAGCCCGGAACCCCAGGTTTGGGTGCCGGTGGGAACACGAAGCCCGACGGTACGTTCGAGCTGCTGGCCGTTGTCGGCGGTGCGGTCAAGGACATGAAGGGAGCGCCCCCGGGATCGTACCGGGTGGTCGTTTCGGAGCCGATGTTCCCGATCGAGACCGAGCTCGAGATTCAGGGCGTGTCGGCGGAGCCGGAGGTCGCGATCGGATTACCACAACGCGATCCGCGGGACCGTGCTGCTCAGCAGATCCCGTCACTCTATGGCAACAAGGATTCGACACCGCTGCGGGTACAGATCGGCCCCGACCCGGCGGGTGATGTGAAGCTGGAACTCGTCTCCCAGCGATAAAGCGGCTCGACTCGGTCAGAAACGGGGGGCTGCCGGAGTTCAGGACCGGAGTGCCTTGTCGCTGATGTCCTTGCGGCACCAGGCACCCGGCCAACGGATTTCCTTGACCGCTTGATAGGCCTTCAACTTGGCTCCGCTGATCGAATTGCCGGTCGCGGTGATACCGAGTACTCGGCCGCCATCGGTCAACACCTGTTGGTCGACCAAGCGGGTGCCGGCATGGAAGACCTTGACGTCCTCGATCGCGGCGGCGCGATCGAGACCGGTGATCACGCGGCCGGTTTCATAATCGCCCGGATAGCCTTCGCTGGCCATCACCACACAGATACTCGGTCGCTCACTCCACCGCGGCGGATCGATTTGATCGAGCCTGCCGTGGGTGGTCGCTTCGAGGATATCGACCAGGTCGCTTTCGAGCCGCATCAGCAGCGGTTGGCATTCGGGGTCACCGAACCGCGTGTTAAACTCGAGCACTTTCGGGCCGGCGGCGGTCAGCATCAGGCCGGCGTAGAGGACGCCACGGAAGGGACGGCGAGCTCTTTTCATCGCGTGGACCACGGGGACCAAAATGTCGGATTCGATCCGCGACATCATCGCCTCGTCGACCAACGGCGTCGGGCAATAGGCGCCCATTCCGCCGGTGTTCGGCCCCTGGTCGCCGTCGTAGGCCGGCTTGTGGTCTTGGGCAGCCGGCAGGGTCAGGATCGTCGCCCCGTCGGTGATTGCCAGCACACTCGCCTCTTGGCCGATCAAACGCTCCTCGATGATCAGTTCTTTGCCCGCTTCGCCGAACTCACGTTTGGAGGCGATCCGATCGATCGCGTCGAGCGCCTCCCGGCGTGTGGAGCAGACGATCACCCCTTTGCCCGACGCCAACCCGTCAGCCTTGACGACGACCGGCACCGAGGCGTCCGACTCGGGATAGAGGTCCTTGATATAGCGAGCGGCGTCCTCGCCACGGCGGAAGGTTTGGTAGGCGGCGGTAGGGACATTGGCGGTATGCAGCAGGTTTTTGCAAAAGACCTTGCTGCCCTCGAGTTCCGCAGCGGCCGCGGAAGGACCGAAAGCGGCGATCCCGGCGGCTTGCAGGTTATCGACCAAACCGGCGACCAACGGTGCTTCCGGGCCGACCACGACCAGGTCGATCTGGTGTTGCTGGGCGAACCGGATCAACGCCGGTTGATCGGTGGCGGCGATCGCGACGTTGGTCGCTTCCAACGCCGTGCCAGCATTACCGGGTGCGACGAAGACCTCACTGACACGCGGACTGGCCGCGATCTTCCAAGCCAACGCGTGTTCGCGACCACCCGAACCGACGATCAAAACTTTCATAGCAGCGGCGGAAAAAAAGGGTTTCAAGCGATACGGGTGGCGGGCGGCGGATAAGCTGTTGTCACGCTCTGCCGTCGCTGGCAACAGCCGGCCGAGGCTAGTTCTTCAGCGACACATGGTAGACAGCGACGCCGATTTTCCGAAGGGGACTCGGCGGACAGTCTCGCGGGGACAGGGCAGCGGTCTCGTCAGGCGTTGGCCGACCAAGAAAATGCCCTTGAGGCTAGTTTAGTGGTAGACAACGCCACCGAAACGGCTACAATTCAAGTTCCTGCCGGCCGACGATAAGCCTGTCATCCGTTTCGATCCCCCCTTGGGATGACCAGTCGGCTGTTGCTAATGAAGGAAGTGGAGGCGGTAGCACGGGTTTCTCCTCTCTTGCGGCTATCGCCTCCACTTTTTCATTTTTCTTGCCGGACTCACGGGTGTCGCTGCTCGACGGTATTTGCCGTCGTCGCAGGTCGTGTATCATGTGAGCCGGATAACTCGCCAAACTACCCATCTTTCCTCGCAATGAGAGCATTTTCGATGCGAATTCTGTTGATTTTCGCCGCCCTTTTGGTTGCCGCGCCGGCAGTGGCCCAAGAGACCGGAACGCTGAAGGCCCGTTTTGTTTACGGCGGATCGGCATTCAAGCCGGATGCCGTCAACGTCAACAAGGATGTCGAGTTCTGTGGCAAGCACAATTTGGTCAACGAGCGGTTGTTGGTGAATCCGGAAAACGACGGGCTGAAGAACGTCGTGTTGTACGTCTACACCGGCCGTGGTGGGTCGAAATTGCCCGATCAACCCGCCTCGGACAAGGTCTTCGAATTGGCGAATGACAAGTGTCGCTTCGAGCCGCGTCTCGTCTCGCTGCAGGTCGGCGATACGTTGAAGATCACCAATCCGGACCCGGTCGGCCACAACGCCAACCTCAACTTCTTCGCCAATGCGGCTCAGAACATCACGATCCCACCGGGCGGAGAAAAGCTGGTCAAGATCGAAAAAGCCGAACCGGCGGTGATCCCGGTCGATTGTAACATTCATCCTTGGATGAAAGCCCACCTCGTGGTGCTTGACCACCCCTTCGCGGCGATCAGCGACGACAACGGTGTGCTGGAAATCAAGGGTCTGCCCGCCGGTGAGAAACTGGTCTTCCGGCTCTATCACGAAGCAGCCGATTCGGCGATCCGTGAGGTGCAGGTCGAAGGCAAGGCGGAGTCGCTCCGGAGAAATTTGTGGGAGATCGAGATCAAGGCTGGTGAGAACGACTTGGGAACGGTCACGATCCCCGCCGCGGCGTTGAAGCCGTAAGTCGCTGACCCAACGAAAACGGTTCCCAAAGCGGAATCGCCCCGAGGTCACCCCGACCTTTCATCGACTCGCCCTGGGGATTCCCTAGGGCGAGTTTTTTTGGGCGGGTCAGTTCTTGGCTTGGCTCGGGCATTGACTTCGTTGATCAAGCAGATCGACTCGTCCCAAAGGAATGCCAAGGGGTGTTCTCACGCATAATGGGGGCGTTCCGAGCAGCAATGCGACGGGGCCGCATAGGATATGGAGATAAAACGCCGTCCGTTGGTTTTCCTGAAAAGCGGCCAGCCGCCCCGTTTTCTTTTCTGAAATGCGCCAGTCTATGGTTCGGCAGTATTCGATCCGGGGAATCGCATCACTCGTCTTCGGCGTCCTGGCGTGGTGCCCCTGGGTCCTGATCCTGATTAATTACGCACTCCCCATGTCACCGGGCCCGCCGCGCGGGCACGCAGCGGAAATGCCGTCTAGCTATGCCGCGGGTGTCGCAGTTCTGATCCTGATCCCCCTATTCCTTCATTTAGTTGCTCTCTCGGTTCTATTTGCGACGACGGGACTGATTCTGGGCATTGCGGAATTGAAGACAGGGAATCCAAAATCAAGGTTTCCGATTGCCGGAGTTTTTTTGTCGAAGTGTCTCCTTGTCGTGTTCGCAATACTGAACTTGTGGGGACTGTTGCACATGTTGTCTGCTGCCCCCTTGGGCACCACGTTTGCTCTTCTCGTGTTAGTCGGCTTTAATCTGATCGGTTCGATCGTGGGCCGGCGTTGTTTGTCCCACTCGATTCGTGAGAAAGTATCGCGGATCGCCGGTCTCGTGGGGTGGTACCCTTTAACCATATTTTGGATTGTGTCGGCGCCTCTCGTTGGCTTTTTGGTGATATTTTATGTGGGCATCGTGCCGTACATGTTGTATGTGGTTCTGCGGTGACTTTAAGCACCCCCGAAAGAGTTTTTCGTCTTTCGTTTTTCGGTGGTATTCGCTCCGCTCGGCCACCGGCTAATGGCCAATGGTAAAAATCCCTTCGGGATACAGACGTTGATCGCCGGTTGATTGCCGGCCGGTCGGTCAGGACCGGGGCGCAAAGGCGATTAAGCCGAAGGGCACGTCAGGGGGTGGCTTGTCGAGAATCCGCCGACGGTTTAGGCTCTTCAGAGTTTGCCCGGCCCTCGCGAGAGCGGGCAGCGGACGGGGGATCGCCGCGAGCGGTTCCGGTCCGATTGATCTGTTTTGACCGCTCCGAGAACTCCCACACCCACGACGTTTCATGTCGCTGCCAGAGAAAATCGCCAAGCTCGCACTCGAAGACGGGACCGTTTACCAGGGAGTCTCCTTCGGCGCAGATGGGGAAGTCGAGGGTGAGGTCTGTTTCAACACGTCGATGACCGGCTACCAGGAAATCCTGACCGATCCGAGTTACTGTGGCCAGATCGTCACGATGACCTATCCGCAGATCGGTAATTACGGGATCGTGACGGCTGACAACGAGAACGCTCGCCCCTCGTTGTCCGGCTTTGTCGTCCGCGAAGAGAGCCGAATCCACAGTAATTTTCGTGCCGATGGGGCGCTCGGTGAGTTTCTTATCCGCCACGGCGTCGTCGCGATCGCGGGCATCGACACTCGATCCTTGGTACGTCGGATCCGCGAGTCGGGGGCGATGCGAGGCGTGTTGTCGACATCCGATCTCGATGACGCTTCGCTGGTCGCCAAAGCGAAGGCTTCGCCCGGATTGGTCGGACTCGACCTGGTCCGCAAAGTGATGCCCGAGACGACGCGGACTTGGGACGAATCACTCGATTCTTGGACCGATTTGGTCGGTCCATCGGCTGATCTCGAACGGGCCCAACCGCCGCACGTGGTGTGCCTCGATTTCGGCATGAAATGGAACATCCCACGGCATTTGTCGGCTCGCGGGAATCGCGTCACGGTCGTCCCGGGCAATCTTTCGGCTGACGAGATTCAGCGGCTCGAACCCGACGGGATTTTCCTTTCCAACGGGCCCGGCGACCCGGAACCGCTCGACTACGCCCACCGCACGATCGCCTCCCTGCTCGGTAAGAAGCCGATCTTCGGTATCTGCTTGGGACATCAATTGCTGTCACTGGCCTGCGGGGCCAAGACCTTCAAGCTGAAGTTCGGTCACCGAGGCGCCAACCAGCCGGTGCTCGATCTCCAGACCGGAAAGGTCGAAATCACGACTCAGAATCACGGCTTCGCAGTCGCCGACGATTCGTTGCCGGATTGCCTGGAAGTGACTCACCGAAACCTCAACGACGACACGATCGCGGGCGTGCGACACCGCGAGCATTCGGCGTTCGCGGTCCAGTACCACCCCGAAGCGGCCGCCGGCCCGCACGACAGTCAGTACTTGTTCGAGCGGTTTCAAACGACGCTAAACGGTTGAGCTTTTTGCTCGGCTGATCACCGAGTCATTTGCCAAGCAATCGATCGAGTCCACGGTTGAGTTGCTTTTCCAGGTAATTTTCTGCGGTCGACTGGACCGCTGCGGCGCCCAGACGGGCCGCCAAGTTGCGGACCGCCGAGGGATCGAGTCGTGGTTGTGAGAGCGATCCGGTGATCGGTAGCGTTACCGATTGGCCGGCTAACGCCCTCAGGTCGGATCCTAACCAGGCCGCTTCGAGAGGCACTTGGGCGATCAGATTCAGCCGACCGTCGACGTTGACTTGACCGCTGGTGATCAGTCGCGCCCGGTCGATTTCCATAAACATCCGCTGATGCGTAACGACACCATCGTTGAAATCGAAATCGACGACCTGCGTCGGTAGTGTGGCCAGTTTGACCGTCCGCGGAGCCGCCGGCTGGGCCTCGACCGCTTGGCCACGGGCGAGCATACGGATCTGTTCGATCGTGGTGATCAGCGGTGCCGCCACCGGGCCGGCATCGAAATCGACTCGGCTGATCCGCAATTGACCGCGAACGCGCGATCGGGTCGGCTCATCGAAATTGACTTTCGCCTCGTCCAGTTCGACGCCCACGTTGCCGTCGATCCGCGTGGTTCGTGCGACCATGGGGGCCAAGTATTGCAACCAACGATCGGATAATTCGGGTGTCAGACGAATGTTTTGGGCGACGGCCCCCGGCCGGACGTCGAGCCACAACGGTCCGGGGCGATAGTGCAATTCGCCGGCCGCCGTCAGCCGCCCCTGATCGAAGGGGATCGTCGTCGTATCAAAGGCGACACTGGTTTCCGACGCCTTCAACGGCACCGTCGCGGGGCCCAAAGCGAGGCCCGCGATTTCGCCGGATTCCCAGCCGAGGTTGGTCGTGACGTCGATTCGGCGATCGCCATTTGGATCGACATCGACGCCGATTTCGAGAGGTGCTTCATGGACTCCGGTCAACCGCAGCGACGTGCCAGCGAGGGTGGACAACCGTTGGGCAACCTCGGCCATGTCGAGCCGAGCGGGCCCTGCCAATCGGAGCTTTCCAGAACCGTCGTTCCAGGCGACCTGGCCGGCCAACGACGTCGAGGCCCACTCGCCTTGGATTCGCAGCTCTTCGGTGTCAAAGGTTTTGGTCTCGGGATCGTAGGTGATCGACCCATCGGCGGCGAGTTGCGGCTCGGACCAGACCGTTTCTCCCGCTTGATGCAGCGACAGGTCAACCGCCTTGGCTTGGGTCTGAATCGTGATTCGGTTCTGTTCTGTGGGGCGGCTGATGCGGGCATTACCGGAGCAATTCCCCAGGATCTGCCAGGGCGTTAACGGTTCTGCGGCATTGATCGGTACGCTGGCAAAACGGGTTCCAGGGGTGCTGCCGGGAAGGGTGTTACCGGGAGGGGGAGTGGCTTGTGCGACAAGCGTTTGGACTGCGCCCAGCAGTCGCTCCAGGTCGGTTTGCCAGGCGAGCTGCAAATCGATCGCCGCGTCATCGATACGTCCAATCAGTGTCCCCGAGATCGCCTCGCCCGATATCTCCAACCGTTCGGCAACCAAGTCTCCCGATGGCCAGGCGGCCTGTCCGGCGAAGTCGAGTATCAATTCGTTTTGCGAGTAGAGTCGATTTTCCCACGCGATCCGAGGCTCATCGAGTCGCAACCGGGCTGAGGAGACTTCGCCTCGAGCGAGCCCGACCGCAGCTTCGGCATCGCCATCGAAACCGCCCCTTAATCCGTGCAACGACGGCGGCAGCCAGGGCCCAATGAACTCGGCCAACGCTTCGAGACGCCCTTTCCCGCTGATCCGTAGCGGTGCCACGGTCGAGGCGCTGGGGTTGGCGACTGACTCTGCAAGCACGACGTCGGCCCGCAGCGATTGGCTCCGCAGGCTCAGTTCAGCCGCGGTCAATTCTGACAACGCCCGCCCACCCCAGCGACCGTTTGCATCGACGTGTGCGGTCAACTTGGGACGATGCAGATGGATTCCCCCGGGGATGAAGACCGTCAACTCGGTGGCGTCGGCATCACCGGTCAGATTCCATTGCCCATCGGGGCGAGTCGACCAGGCGAGAACCGCTTCAGCGGTCCCGGCCATCTCGAACCGCGACAGGTCGATCAACGGTTCGAGTGTTGTGGCGAGCCGGCCGAGATCGAAATCGGCTTGTGCCCGCCCGGCCGACAGGTCTCCGTCGAGGGTCGCGGTACCGAAAAAACTGGTCAATTCGCAGCGGTCAGCCCGCCACTGTCCGGCCGGTGAAAGTCGCAGCGAGGCCGCGAGATCGGCCGGTTCGACGACGACTTGACGGCCACCGGAACGGGCGCGGATCGGCTCGGAGCGAAGCCTTGCCTCGACTCGGCGGTCACCATCGGCGTTCGGTCTTGAGTTCAATTCCCCGGTGAGCTTACCCGAGACGAGCTGAGTTCCCTGTCGCAGCGGCAGAAAACCGGGCAACCGCTCGTTCAAAACCAGCAGGTCAATCGCCGCTGCCGCGGTACCGTCGAGTGCCGCCAGCCAGCTGATCAACGACTTGGTCGAGGTCAAGTCGGTATCCGCCAGGAACGAACCGTCGAGCGTCAATTCGGCAAAATCGGTCGCCAAGCGGAAGCCTTCACCGGTGACCCCACGGCCGTCGAGCGTCGCGAACCCGGCGAGTGTCGCCAGATCATTCCGCCAGATCGTGGTGTCGCGATTGGCGTCCCCGACGATCAGGTTGCGGAGCTCCAGAGGCCGGGCGTCGAGCGACCAGCCGCCGTTCTCGGTGGCAGCGATCCGCAGCGTCCCGGTCGCATCTCCCGAAAGGCGTTCCGGGATGAAATCGTTCCACTCCGGCATCCGCCGCCGTACCAATTGGGCAGCGCGGAGCGGTAATCCGTTGAGTTGCAACTCGACCGCTAGGTCGAGCGGTTGTTCTGAATTTCCTGTGAAGCGGACTTCGAATGAACCGCTGCCCGCAGCTGTTTCGGAGACGATTCCCGACAACTCAACCGTCAACTTGCCGTCCGCAAATCGCCCGACACCGCTCCCCTGATCGATCGACCAGACCTCTCCCGAGATTTCATCGCGAATTCGAATCCCGGCCCCGTGGACGTTCAAGGAACCGCTCAACCGCTCGGTCGGCGAGGCGTTCTCATCCTGGTCGGGGTCGTCATCGTGATCATCCAGCAACGACCGCAGGTCGGTTTCCAGGCTGGAATTGTTGTCGGATACCGCCAGGTCGATTTGCAATCCTTGGACCGTCGCGACGATGCCGCGTTGCGCCCCGCCGAGCCAGCTCAGCAGTGTCAGCCCACAGTCGACCTGCTCCGCCTCGACTCGGGTTCCCGCCGCGATCCCGTGTAACCGTAGGCCGTCGAGGCGTAGTGGAGTGATCCAGCCGAACCGCAGCGATTCGAAGTCGCCTTCCCAGCCGTATCCTCCGACCGTCCGTTGGAAAATTGGCCGAGCCAAAGGCGAACGCAAAACGATCGTCGGAGCCGCCGTCACCAGCAACATCGACGCGGTCAAGAACAATAGCCAAAGTCGTGGTCGGCGGGGTGAGCGGCGGAGCGGTTCCCCGGCGATGCGAGACGCCTTGCGTCCGCGACGTAAACGGGAGCGAGATTTGATCGTGGAGCTGGAATCCTGGGAGCCGGAATCCGTGCTGCTGGCGTAAACGAGGCGACCACGTCGTCGGTTCGTCGCGGTGCGTTTGAAGTCACCGAATGTCACTGCGTTACATCCTTGAAATCGCGTCGATCGCGAGAAAAGTGGCGGAGGGCACTTCTGAAACCGGTCAACGACCCTCCGGCGAAAGGGGCGAGCACGCCTGGATCGATCCGCCGACGATTCTGAGGCAGCCCGCACGATCTCTAAAGTAGAAAAACAGAGGCGACGACGGGTAGAGCAATTCGCGAATGCCGTCAGGTGCTCAGGTGCCGTGCCCGAACCCGATTCTCAGGAGGCGGTCCGTCTGCGTATGCTATGCCGGTCACTTAGTGAGCGTTTCGTGAGCCCGGACTTCAGCGTTATCCACCGGCGGACGGCCGCCCCCCTTCCCGCAGCAGGTAATCGGTTTCGTGCCTTCAAGAATGATTTCAACCGATATCGGCGGCCAGATGATCTTGATGGGGACGGGGACGAGTGTTGGGGTCCCCGCGATCGGTTGCGGGTGTGATGTCTGTCAAAGTGTCGACCCCCGAAACAACCGGACCCGCTGCTCTGCGATCCTCGGTCTGCCCGACGGCAATCTGTTGATCGATACACCACCCGACCTGCGGACGCAGTTGCTTCGCGAGCGGATCGGCGTGGTCCATGCGGTGTTGTACACCCACGAGCATGCGGACCACATCTTCGGGCTCGACGATTTGCGACTATTTCCGTTCTATATCGGCGGTCCCGTGCCGCTGTATTGCCAACCACTCGTCGAACGCCGGATTCGCCACTCGTTCGACTACGCCTTCAGTGACGCCCCGGAAACGCACAGCGGTTCGCGGCCGAGTTTGGTCTTTGAGTCGATTGCAGACCGGCCGTTCTCGCTACTCGGCGCGAGGATTACACCGGTACCGCTGCGACATGGGCCGCGGTGTGACGTACTCGGATTCCGTATCGGCGACGTCGCCTACTGCACCGATACCAACGAGATTTCGCTGGCCAGCCTCGCAATGTTGCAAGGGCTCGACACCTTGGTGATCGACGCTCTGCGATACACCGAGCACCCGACACACTATTCGATCGATCAGGCACTCGAGGTGGTGCGTCAATTGCAGCCGAAGCGTACGTACTTGACCCACATGTCACACGATATCGATTACGCCCGAGCCCGGCGAGAATTGCCCGCCGGCGTCGAGCCGGCCTATGACGGGTTGCGGATCCCGCTGACGGGCTGACCCGCGGCAGTGCGAGACGAACGTGATTTCTCTGCACGGGTTTTGACGGACCGGTTTTTGACGGACCGGGATGAGGCGAATGGCACGTCAGGCGGCTGACGGTTGTCCTCCGTTGGCCCGCGATTTTCCCCCCATCGCGTCGAGGTCTCCGAGATACTCTTCGCGGACCTTCGGGTGTTGTTTGACCTGCTCGGGCGTTCCGTCGATCAGCACTTGGCCCTGGTAGATGACGTAGCATCGGTCGACGGTACCGAGGATTTCGCGGGCGGCGTGGTCGGTGATCAAGACCGCGATTCCGGAATCGCGGAGCTGTTCGATGACGCCTTGGATCGATTGCACGGTGACCGGGTCGATCCCCGCGAACGGCTCATCGAGCATCACGATCCGTGGGTTGCTGACCAGGCAGCGGGCGATCTCCAAGCGGCGACGTTCGCCACCAGACAATCCGGCAGCCTTGCTCCGGCGAATGTGGGTGATATTGAATTCGTCGAGCAATTCGTCGGTCCGCCGGAGTCGTGCCTTGCGGTCGACACCCAGCAGCTCTAGCAGCGAGGAGATGTTCTGTTCGACTGTCAGCTTCTTGAACACGCTCGGCTCCTGAGGCAGGTAGCCCATCTTGCCGTCACGGGCCCGACGAAACATCGGCCAATCGGTTACGTCTTGGCCGCTGAGATAGACCCGACCACGATCGGGCAAGACCATCCCGCAGATCATTCGGAATGACGTCGACTTGCCCGCCCCGTTGGGGCCGAGCAGCCCGACGATCTCCGACGGTCCGACATAAAGATGCACCCCGTCGACCACATGCCGTTTCCCGTAGGTCTTGTGCAGATCGATCGCTTCGAGCACGGGACGCTGATCGGCAGTCGAATCGGTGCTGTGGTGGTTGGCATCCATGCGTGGCTTCCGGCTCCTGGGTGGGGGCGATCGTGTCGATGATAGCCACAATCGGCCGTCGGGATGAAGCCCGAAAGCGAAGCGGAAACGGCTTGTCTCACAACCTTTCGATTTGATATTCCCCAGGCGTGAACAGTCGCCCCCGATTTGAGCACGTTTCGAAGCTCGCCGGTCGCCTCACGTTGGCGGCTTCGCTGGCCATTTGGATTCCTCTCGGCGTGGTCACATCGAGCAGCCTCGGCTGTCGCGCGATCGGTCGTTACGGCGAAAGCCGCCAAAGCATCGCCGCCCGACGGCTCAGCCGCCAAGGGTTGGAGGCGATGCATGCCGGCCAGTGGGAAGTTGCCGAAGGGTTGTTTACCAGCGCTCTCGATCTGACCGCGGCTGACGATCGGGCGCATTGGGGGTTAGCCGAATCATTCTGGCAACGTGGGGAGCGGCAAGCGGCCTTGAACCATATGGAACAGGCCGTGCGACTCAGCGCCGCCGACCCGAAACTGATGCGTCGACTCGGCAAGATGTATCTGGAACTCGATCGCCTCGAAGACGCCCAACGACAGAGTCTCGACGCGTTGCAAGCCGATCGATATTCGGCCGAAATCTGGGGCTTGCGGGGCGATTGCTTGGTCCGTTCAGGCGATTTCGATGCCGCCTTGGCGGCCTATCACCAGGCACTGGCGCTGCAGCCTGATTATCCCGAAGTGCAACTTCAAATCGCCGAACTCTACCGGACCCAAGGCCGCTACGACCGGTTGTTAGCGACAATCGATCGTTTGCAGGAGACCTTCGGGGCCGACGGCTCTTGTCCCTGCCGGGCCCACCTGTTGCGAGGAATCGCACTGCAACAGTTGCATCGTCCCAACGACGCCCAACGTTGCTTTCAAGATGCGATCCGAACCGACCCGGACAACCCCGAACCGCATCTCTATCTAGCCGCCCTGCTGCTGGAAATCGGCAACAGTGACGCCGCATTGGAACCGCTCGAACGCGCGATCGCGTTATCGCCGCAATCGCCCCAAGTGATCGCTTTGGCTTCCCGAATCGCCGAAACCCGCGACGACCAGCCACCGCCGTCCGATGTCCAACGCCGCTAAGAATCAATACCCGGGCTAGGTAAACAGCCGCTTGATCGGTTGCCCGCCGTCGGTGACCGGTACCGGGCGATCGCCGTCATACAGATATCGCGACCAATCGATTCCCAACGAGGCGTGAATGGTGGCGAAGAAGTCGGGGACACTGACGGGATCGGCAACGATCTGTTCGGACAACTCATCGGTCTGACCGTAGGCCCCGAGGTGATTGAGCCCACCGCCAGCGAGCACACAGGTAAACGTACTGCCCTGGTGACCGCGTCCGCCACCCCCGTCGAACTGGGGAGGCCGACCGAACTCGCTGGTGACCACGATCAGCGTTTTGTCAAGCATTCGGTGCGATTCGAGATCGTCGATCAGTGCGGCCATCGACCGATCGAGGTCGCGGATCAATTCGTGTTGGTTCTCGATCCCGTCGTTATGAACGTCCCAACCAGTGCCGTTGATGAAGTTCATGTTGTGGGAAACCTCGATAAACCGCACGCCGCGCTGCAACAGTCGACGAGACAACAAACACCGCTGGCCAAACTCACTTCCGTATGCGTTGCGAAGTTCGGCGGGTTCCCGATCGAGTTCAAATACACTCGAAAATTCAGGACCGGCCAGTTTCAGACTCTGGGCGATCGCGGCGTCGTAATCGGCGAGTTTCTGGTCAGCGCCGAAACGGTCACTCGCCGCCGCTCGCTGGACATCCAGCAATCTTTCGCGGCGCGATTGACGATCGGTGCTGATCCCATCGGGTCGCGACAACCCGGCAGGGCCGCGACCGGTTTCGGTCAAATAGAGATAACCGGCCGCGGCGCCCAAAAATCCGGGACCGCGGGTGACGTTCGGATAACCGATCAGGACGTAAGGCGGCGCACCTTCTTCCGCCGGGCCGCGTTGGTGGGCGACGACCGAGCCGAGCGACGGATAGGACACCGTGCCGCTGACAGGACGCCCCGTATGCATCCGGTTGGTCGCTGCGGCATGTTCGTCGATGACGTCGTGATGAACGGTGCGAACGGCAGTGACGCGATCCATCCGCTCGGCGATCCGCGGCAGGTGTTCACAAACCTGCACTCCCGGGACGGCCGTATCGATCGCGTCGTAGTAGGCCCCGGCGACCTTTTTCTTGGGGTCGCCACGCCGTTTCGGGTCGAATGTGTCGATCTGCCCCATGCCGCCACCGAGCCAGATCGAAATCACGTGCTCGACGCCGCCTGCCGGGCGGAGCGATTCAGGGGACTCGGCGGAGCGACTGATCGAAGCCCCGATCGCGGGCCCGGTCGTCGCGGCCGCGAGGGCACCGAGACATTGTCGACGGTTGAGAGCGTGCATAACAAAATAACCTAAGGGACGATCACGAATTCGGGAGAATTGACCAGCGACCAAACGATATCTTCATAAGCTTCTCGCCACGCCGGTCGCAGACGCGGATCGGCCGGATCACCCTCTCTTGCCCGCCGTTCCATCTCCACCTTGATCACGTTGGCTTCGGGGCGGAGGTGATTGGTCCAGGATACGTAACTGAGCGGCGGGAGCGGTTCCGGCGTAACGACTTGCTCGCTCGGCAACACCCGTTCGTCGAACCCCTCGGCGATCGTCGCTACGAATTGCGACGATTCGGCAGCGGTCGGTGGACGGGTCAAAAAGCGAAAAAACAATGAATCGACGAGCCGTTCGGGAGTGGCTGCCGTGACCGCTAGATTGGCCAATTCGCTATCGATCGATGCCCGGGTCACCCAGGTCGACATCACGCCGTTGGCCAAAATCCCAGGTTGTAAAACGTTGGGAGCGGTCGCTCGGTCGGTCAACGCATTCTGTCGCGACCCGTTCCAACCGAAGGCTTGCAGTACATCCGTGACGGCTTGAGCCCGTGGCAACGCTAGGCTGGGGCGATCGCGTTCATTCGACAACGTTGCGAACTCCCAAGCCCGCTGTGGACGCCCCAGCGTGATCATCGAGGCGGCCGCCTGATGCCCATCGCCGTCGAAGGTCAACTCATCGACCCGCAGCGGATGGCCGGAGGCTTGAAACAGACTGTCGACGATCTGCTCGGCGGTCAGGCGACGACGGTCGGGCGCGGCGAAGAACCGGTCAGCCGCCGTCGCGACCTGGTTGGCCCCGACCGCTTCGCGTTGATAGACATCCGAAGTCATGATTTGCCGGATCAGATGGCGGGGGGAATAGCCGGCAGCGACCCAATCGCGGGCCAGCCACTGCAGTAACTCGGGATGGCTAGCCCGCTCCGCATCCCAATCGTCGGCAGGCTCGACCAAGCCGGCACCGAGCAAACGTTTCCAGACGCGATTGACGATCACGGCCGCGAATCGTTGATTGGTCGGTGCGGTGATCAATGTCGCCAACCGTTCTCGTGTGTCTTCGGGACGCCGCATCAGCGAATCGACGGACTCGTCATCGTTCGCCCCGGTCGCGGTCGCGAACGGCCAATCGGGCGCCACCGGGACGCCGGGTTTCAGCGTCACCCGGATCAGCGATTCGCGCCCTTTGTGCTGCTCGAAAAAACCGGGCGATACGCTGCTGGTCGACGGCACCGTCACCGGCTTCCTCGCCAGCATCGCCGACAGCGAGAACAGGTCCTGCTGCGTCGTGGAGTGATAGGGCGAGTCATGGCAGCGGGCACACTGCAGGTCGATGCCGAGAAAAGCCGATGCCAGCACGAGGCCGCGGGTGGCCAGCGGGGCGTCGTTATCGGCCGCCATCCCGAAACCGGCACTTCCCCCTTCGCGTTCACTGCCGCGGAGCATCACCAGCTCGGTAACCAGGCGGTCCCAAGGTTTGCCGTCACGCAGCGCTTCATGGATGAAAAAGCGGAACGGTCCGGTGTTGTTGATGCTCGGTTTCAGCATGCTGGGATTTTCGGCCAGGACGTCCTGCCAATAAGACACCCAATGATCGGCCAGCCTGGGGTCATCGAGCAGGCGATCGATCAGGCGGACCCGTTTGTCGGCCGCAGTGTCCCGGAGAAAGGCTGTCGATTTCGCTTCGCTGGGCGGTACGCCCCAGGTATCGAGGTAGGCCCGTCGAATAAACGCGGCGTCGTCGACAGGGCGGCTCGGCGTCACCGCCTCGTCGTTCAGTTCGCGTCCCCAGGAGACCCCGGAGGCGACCCATTGTTCCAGCAGATCGATCTCGTCGGCGGTCAAACTGCCTGAGGGTGGCATCTGTTCGCCCTCGTCGGTCGCGCGAATCCGCGAAATCAATTGACTCCGCTCGGGATGGCCCGGCACCACCGCCGGATTTCCTGAATCGCCACCGACCAGCAGCGTAGCGCGTGAAGTCAGGTCCAATCCGCCGTCGCCACTGTCGTCGTGACAACGGAAGCAGTGCTGCCGCAGGATCGGCAAAACCTGGTCCTGGAATTGACCGACGTCGCCATGCGATTCCGCGGCAACTTCGGATTTGGCCTGAGCGATTTTCGCGGCCAAGAAAGCATCGATCGGATGGATTTGGCTACCGTCTGCAAAGTCGGGGACGACAACATCCGGGACCGCTGGCGGCGGGTTCTGTTCGACCCAGCGACGCGCCGCCTCGTGACGGCCCGCCCAATGGTCGTCATGCGCAGCCGCGGCACGACGGCGGACTTGGTCGTCGATCGCAACCAGTCGCTGTTCTTGCCGAGCCAACGCCGCTTCGATCTCACCATCGGTGACCAACACGGACGGCGACGCGGCGCCAGCGGGGCGAAGCAACCCGAACGCCTGGTCGCCCGCCAATTGAATCGCCAACATCATCTCGCCCGGCTCGGTCCGCAGTCGCGACGTACCGATCAGTGATTCGAGTGTCACCCGGTAAACGCCGGCTTCGGCTACCGAGATATCGACAATCTTCTGCTGATCACCGTGCCCGGTCGGTCGGTGTCCGGGGGCCGGTGGTTCGGGGGCCGGAACGACCGGGTTGTGGCCACCGCCGCCGCCACGACGGGCGCCGATTCGGGCGACCACTTCGTCATCTAGCCATACCCGACTGAGTCCTCGTGTCCGAACCAACAGGCGATGGTCACCCGGTGGCAATTCGACCTCGGCGGCTGCCTGCAGCAACACCGTCGGTCGCCAGGAATCGCGAATCCCCCAATCGTCGTAACGCCGTGGCAGACGGTGGAAAAGGAAATCCTCGACCTGGTAAGTGATCACGGGCGAAGCGGACGAGTCGGTCGCCGGCAACCAACGATCGTGAGCCGCAATGCCCTCGAAAACACGAACCGTGACCGCCGTCGGCGCCAAGGCGAACTGAGGTACCACCTCGGGCACCGAGTCGATTTCGCGGGGCTCTCCCTGACGACGATAACGGGCGGCCATTTCGCTTTCTGACGGCAACGACCGCAGCAACGAAATATGATCGACCAGCCCCTTCAAGCTGTTCCCCGCACTTCCGCCCATCGTACTGCCGATCCAGACTGCGTCGTCATCGACCACCGGCGGCTCTTTCGTCGCGCCGCCCATGTCCCACTTTCCTTCGACCGTCGATTCGTTCAGCCACCCCCGGATACTGGCCGGTTCGCCGAAGCGATAACTGACGGCGATCCGGTGCCATCCGGTCCCCGGATAGAAGCCACGATCACTCGTCCAGCGATGCCAATGGCTGCCGGCTTTTCCGCCCGACTTCGGTTTTTCGGTCGCGAACAGAAAGCTTAGCCGCGCCTGGCCATCGATGCCGCGGAGTCTCAACGCCCAGTTCTGATTGTCGGCGGCGAAACGCCGGTCGCCGGTGCGTCCTTTGCCGATCACATACAGGTTGCGGTCGTGGCCGATCGAATCGTCGATGTTGACCCAGGCTTCGATCGTGATCGTGTCGCCGTTGGTAAAGTCGAAATCGCTCTCCGGGCCGGGGTCGGCGATGACGAAACGGGCCCCACGTCCGTCAAGCCTGACCGCGGTATTATTCGGTTCGAAATCGGGAAACTCCGGCGGACGTGGCCCGGCTTGATCACGTTGGACCCCGCCGTGAGCGACGAGCGGCGAGACTTCCTCCGCACCGAAACGCCAATGAGCGACCGGCTCGACCGACTCCTCGGCTGACGCGTCAGGGGCTAGCCAACCGACCCACAGCAGCAGACAAGCTGATAAAGGTGGGATCAGACGGGAAACGCATTTCTGGGTCAACGAACAGGGCATCGGCGGGGGCTCCAGCGGGCGGGTTATGATTAAGGATACCCGAGTTCCCTCAGCAAAGGAAGAAAGAACTCCGATACCGCGCTCTTCACCCTGCCGAATTCAAACCGATTTAGGAGCTACTCAATGCAGTGTCCCATTCCGACCGCCGTTTTACTGTTCGGATTTTTTCTGCCGCTGTTCGTCGCGGTACCGACGTCGGTTACATCGGCCGATCAACCGCCGAACGCCGCGACCGATTCGACGTCCGATCCGAGTGTGCCTGACGAAGGCGACTGGGTATTGGCGATTCACGGCGGAGCCGGGGGTGAATCGAAAGGCCTGACGCCGCTTCGCGAGGCTGCCTACCACGCCGCGCTGCAACGGGCGTTGACCGCCGGTGCGATCGTGTTGTCGGAGGATGGGACGGCGCTTGATGCGGTCGAGTCGGCCGTTCGAGTGCTCGAGAACGAACCGTTATTCAATGCCGGGCGAGGCGCCGTGATGACGATCGACGGTACGTTCGAACTCGATGCTTCGATCATGGACGGGCGTGACTTGAAGGTCGGCGGCGTCGCGGGGATCACCGTGGCCAGCAATCCGATCTCCGTCGCCCGCGCGGTGATGGAAGCAACGCCGCATGTGTTGCTGGGCGGCACCGCTGCCGATCGCTTTGCCGCCGCCCAGGGCTTCGCCGTGGTGTCGGCCGACTACTTTTTCGAGGCACGAAGGTTTCAGGAAATTCAGAAACGACGAGCCGCTCGAGGACTCGAACCGTTACCTGATCCGTCCAGACGGCTCAGCGAGGGGACGGTAGGCGCCGTCGCCCGAGATCGATCGGGCAACTTGGCCGCGGCCACCTCGACCGGCGGACGAAGCGGGAAGCTGTCCGGTCGTATCGGCGATTCGCCGATCGCCGGGGCCGGCACCTACGCCGCCAACGGCGTCGCGGCGATCAGTGGCACGGGAATCGGCGAAGAGTTCATTCGTCATTCCGCCGCGGCACGGGTGGCCTGGCTGATTCAGGATGCCGGTATGTCCACCGACGAAGCGACCCGCAAGGTGATCGACGAAACGCTGCAACCGGGTGACGGAGGCATGATCGTCTTAGGCCCGGATGGGCCGCCGGTAATCCGGTTTTCGACCGCAGCGATGAGTCGCGGCTGGATCGACGCCAGCGGACATCTCGAGACGCGGATCGGACGCGACCGGGCGAAACCCGCTTCGCCCCAGCAAGAATAGGTTCCTCGGTATTATCACCGAGCGACGATTCCCAAATGCAACGACCACCTTCCGCCGCAGCGGAAGGTGGTCGCGCGATTTCCATTCAAAGAAACGGGTTTCAGATCACTTGCAGCAGACGGTGGCGCAAGGGGCCGTGGCGCACACAGGAACCTTCACCTGAACGGCGACCGGCTTGCAGACGCGAACCTTGATTTCCTTTTCGCCCCGCACGGCTTTACAGACGGAATACCGAACCGGCACCTCCTCGGTGACGGTCTTGCATGACGTAACGTTGTAGCGACGCGTCTTCAGTTCTTCGCGGTAGCTCGTTTCGGTGACCATGCAGGTCCGCTCCTGCTCGACCATCTCGGTGCGGCAGACACGGCGAACACGTTCTTCGGGAACCATTTCGCAGTAGGGAACCTTGCGAACCTGGTCTTCCATCCGGGTCTTGCGAACCGTCACCAGACGAGACTTTTCCTCGGGTTTGTATTCGCAAACGGTAACTTCTCGCTCTTTTTCGACATTGCGATACTTGGTCACTTCAACGTTGTCGACGCGTTCCTCGGCGACACAGGTCGTCACCTTGACCTTGCGAACTTCCTTCCGCTCTTCATAACGGACGGTCGTGTACTCGTAGGGCACTTCGGTCATTTGAGTTTCGTAGGTCGTTACCGGAACTTCGCAGACGACCGGATTGGAAACGTAAACCTGTCGATAGGTGTAGGTCGGTCCACATCCGGTGCCGCAACCCGAGTCACAGCCGCCGCAGGCACTGCCGGGAACTTCGATTCGCTGACACTCATAGCGGCCGCAATCCTTGGTGACCTGCTTCATCGCCACCACGGGGACGCAGCGAGCGACCTTGCGGACACCCTGTTTGACTTCACGAACCGGCGTGCGGATCGTGTACTCCTTCTCGACCTCTTCCACCTTCGGCACCATCACGGTGTAATGCCGTTCGACCGTCTCCTTGTAAGGTTCGCAAACCGTGTATTTCTGCATCACCTTTTTGTGATGGGGAACCATCACGGTGTACTTCTGCTCGACTTCCTCGGTGTAAGGGACACAGACTTTGACCGTTTTTTCACGGTACTTGGTGACGGGCTTCATAACCGTATAGGTTTGCTCGACTTCGACGACCTTCGGCACCTTGACGGTGTACTTCTTTTCGACCCGCTTGAACTCGGGGACACGGACCTTGACTACCTGTTCGCGGGTTTCGACAACCGGGACGCGCCGGGTCACCGTCTGCATCTTTTCGCGGGTTTCACGAACGTA
>SKZY01000199.1 GCA_007127095.1 Planctomycetaceae bacterium | reverse complement strand
GCAAGTCCTGGCGAATCCTGCGGTTTGGGCCACACGGCTGCGCCGTTGCGTTGGAATGGTCGGGCCGCACGGCTTCGCCGTTGCGTTGGGACGGTTTGAAGCTACCGATCAGCGACTGCTTCGGCACCGCGCAGGACTCGCAGCAGGTTTTCACCCATGATCTTGCGGATCGCCGACTCATCGTAACCGCGATCGAGCAGCCCTTGGGTCAGCAGCGGGTAGGTACTGACGTCTTCCAATTGTTCTGGCACCATCGGGACGCCATCGAAATCGGAGCCGATGCCGACGTGGTCGACACCGGCGGTGCGGGCGAGGTGATCGATATGATCGAGGACGTGGTGGATCGTGCCGCGAGTCGCCGGATTTTCTCGCCGCCAACGCCGGACTTCGATTTCCGCCGCGTCGGCATCTCCGAGCCGTTCGGTCAAATCGTCGCGGAGTTTCGCCGCCGTCGCGTCACGGGCGGCCGATTCGGGAACGACGAACGACGAATAGAAATTGACCATCACCAACCCGCCATTGCGGGCGACCAGCGGCAAGATTTCGTCGGGTACGTTGCGAGGATGATCCGCGATCGCTCGAGCCGAACTGTGCGAAAAGATCACCGGCGCGGTCGAGACCCGCAGGGCGTGACGCATCGTGTCGGGTGAGACATGCGAGAGGTCGACCAACATCCCCAAGCGGTTCATCTCACGGACGACCGCTTCGCCAAACTCGGTCAATCCGCCGTGGACGGCGGGGCCGCTGGCGGCATCGGCCCAGTCGAGTGTGACATTGTGGGTGAGCGTCATGTAGCGGGCGCCGAGTCGATGCAATTGCCTGAGGACACCGAGCGAATTTTCGATCGAATGACCTCCTTCGACGCCGATCAGTGATGCGATTTTGCCGGCGGCATGAATTCGCTCGATGTCGTCAGCCGTCAACGCCAGCTCGAATGTTTCTGGATAGCGTTCCAACATCGCGTGGACGATTTCGATCTGTTCCAGCGTTTGTGTTAACGCACTGCCGCTGCGCATCGTCTCGCCGGGGACATAGGCCGACCAGAATTGGGCCCCAACGCCGCCCAGTCGCAGCCGCGGAATGTCGGTCTGCAATTCGGGCTGAGACTGCGAAATGTCAAGATTGGCGAACGTCCTTGAGGCCCGTTTGCGAACTTCCCAGGGCAGATCGTTGTGCCCGTCGATCAACAGCAACGAGCGGTGCAATTCGGCGGCTCGTGGGGTCAATTCGATCGGCGGGCGATCTTCAGTCGTCGGTTGAGTAGGCGGTTGTGCTGCCACTCGATCTGTCAGTGCGGCTGTCGCGACGATCATCGTGACCAGACAGCAACCCACTGCGAAGCGACGATTGACGCTCAGACGGCGATTCGGAAATCGGCAGCGAGTCGATGTTGTGGTTCGCGGGCGAGCGGGCATCTTCGGTTCCGGGTACAGGGACGATCAGCAGGTCAGCAGCGGCCTTCGGGTTATGAAAGCAGGCCTTCTTCGTGCTTGAAATCGCGGCTGATTCTATTTCTCCGATCGATCCTTGATTCGTCGCGATTCTCAGGGAGTCAGGAAGATCTGTAGCGTACGACAACCGTGGGCACCGATCACCAACGATTGCTCGATATCCGCAGTCTTACTCGGTCCAGAAATGAAGACGCCGAACTCGCGTCCGCGATCGCCGAAATGATCCTGTTGGCGGAGTCGACGGTAGGCGTCATGCATGTGCATGACCATTTCACCACGCGAGACGATGATCACCAAATGCTGGGTCAGGAACAGCATTGTCCGCTCGATCGCATCGCCAGGGCGAACCCAGATCGCTCCGTTTTCGGCGACCGGAAAACTCCCGGGAACGATCGCCCAATCGAGACGGGCCAAGGCGTGGGGATCGTCAACCTGGGCGAGTGAAAAATTGCCGCTTACCGCTTCGGGGACGAGCGAGGCGATCAATCGAGCAGACGTGAACTCGGCGATCTCGGCCAGCCGTGGGGCCACCTCAGCCGTCGATTCGACGAGGTGGACTTGGGCACCGACGTGGGTCACGATTTCGGTAAACTTGGCGACCGGGTCATCATACTTGACCAACCGATCGGGATCGATCGCAGCGGCCGTCGGCGCTTCGATCGGGATCGTTTTCAAGCGGTCGAGGATCGTCTGGCGGCTGTTACTGGTCGCGACCATTTTTTTCCTCGCGGTTCTGACGGTACCAACTCGAAAAACTTTGCGACGGTGGCGTCGGCAGTTCGCGGTCTCGACTCCAGACGTTGAATCGATTGACGAACGCGATCCGCGGTAGCGACCGCATCGCCGCCCGGCCCCAGCGACCGACGGTCTGGAACAGCCAGGGGTGGCGGAACAAATGCGACGCGGCTTTCATCGGCAGCGTTTTGCCGATTTTCAACAAGCCCCGTTTGCCGAACTCCTTTCGCCAGGCGAGCAATTGATGGTGCAACGGGATTTTGACCGGACAGACGTCGGTACACGACCCGCAGAGGCTGCAAGCATAGGGCAGACTCTGATGGCGGACGTCATCACTGGCCGGGTTCAGCACCGAACCGATCGGCCCAGGGACGGTCGCCCCGTAACTGTGACCACCGCTGCGGCGAAAGACCGGGCAGGTGTTCATGCAAGCACCACAGCGGATGCAACCGAGTGCCGCTCGAAACGTCTTGCTCTGGCGGAGCGCCGTGCGGCCGTTGTCGACGATCACCACATGCAGTTCGCCCTCCGAATCGCGCGGGCCATGAAAGTGGGAGGTGTAGGTCGTGATCGGTTGGCCGGTCGCCGAGCGGGCGAG
Organism: Planctomycetaceae bacterium; assembly: GCA_007127095.1. Classification (GTDB taxonomy): domain Bacteria; phylum Planctomycetota; class Planctomycetia; order Pirellulales; family Pirellulaceae; genus UBA6163. The sequence continues at coordinate 3,809 of SKZY01000199.1, read as the reverse complement.
CAGGCGTGTGAAGACGCTCAGGTCTTCCAACCGCGGGATGATTTTTTCCATCCCCATCGAAGCGATATGAATCTGCGGCAAGACCGCCCCAAGGTCCGCATTCCCCTCGTTCGTACAAACGACAAAGCCGCCGGTCTCGGCGATCGCAAAGTTGACACCGGTCAGGCCCGCTTCGCCGCGGAGGAACTTTCCTCGCAAGTGTCCGCGGGCCGCTTCGGTCAGGTATTGGGGATCGCTCGCTCCGGCCTCGGTACCGAGATGTTGATGAAATGTCTCGCCGACCTCTTCTTTTTTGATGTGGATCGCCGGCAGGACGATGTGGCTGGGCGTTTCCCGCCGCAGCTGAACGATCCGCTCACCCAGGTCGGTATCGATCACCTCGATCCCGCGAGCCTCCAGAAAAGCGTTCAAGTGACACTCTTCGGTCAACATCGACTTGCTCTTTACCAGCCGCATGATCCCCCGGCTCTGCAAAATATCGAGAACAATTCGGTTGTGTTCGTCGGCGTCGATCGCCCAGTGGACGACGACACCGAGTTTTTTCGCATTCGCCTCGAACTGCTCCAGCAATTCGGGAAGTCGAGCGATCGCTTCGGTTTTGATCGCCCCAGCGGTCTCGCGGAGGTATTCCCATTCGGGGATCGCCGACGCCTGCGCGTCCCGTTTGTTCCGTACGAACCAGAGCGCCCCGTCGTGCCAGTGGGTCCGTTCGACGTTAGCGACGAAATCGTGAGCCATCGATGGATGGTCGCGGTGGGGAACCGGTCCGTTGTCGGCCGCGTGTTCCCCCGGTCGATTCGCATCGCCGGCCGCGCCGTTGCTAACGACGGGCAGCGGCATCAAGGTCGGCATCGTCGATTCACTCCTGGTCGAAATTGATTCTGATTCGATGATTGCGGGCAGGTCGGCATGCCGCTCAGCGCCCACTGTTCAGCTGTCGCTGATTGGTCGGAACCAGCGGGCGTCCCATCAAGACTTGGGCGATGTGCATCACCGTGATCGGTTGACCCGAACGGCGGATCAAACCGTCCAAATGCATCAGGCACGACATGTCGCCAGCGACGATCACCTCGGAGTCGGAACCGACATGATCGGCGATCCGATCGCGGCCCATCGCCACGGAAACGTCGACTTCATTAACCGCAAAGGTGCCGCCGAAGCCACAACATTCGTCGAGCCGTTGGGGCGAGGTCAGCGTTATCCCGTCGACCTTGGCGAGCAATTCTCCCAACTTATCTCGCCGGTCGCCGAACCGGGTTTCGCTGCTCGCCGCGAGTCTTAACTCCCGCAACCCGTGACAGCTCTGATGGACGCTGACGCGGTGCGGAAACCGCGTGCTCAACGAGTCGACGCCGACGACATCGGTCAGGAACTCACAGAGTTCGAACGTCGACTCCCGCACCTTTTGATAGTCGGGATCGTCGGGTTCGAAGTAATCGGCGTAGTGGTGTCGCACCATCGCGGTGCAAGAACCAGACGGACAGACAACCTGGTCGAACTCGGCGAACAATTCGACCAAACGGCGGGCGACCGGAGCCGCTTCGGCCGAACAACCGGTGTTGGCCATCGGTTGGCCGCAACAGGTCTGCCCCGACGGAAAAACGACCTCCAATCCCTGCCGCTCGAGCAATTCGAGCGTGGCGATGGCGACATCGGGATAGAATTGGTCGATGTAGCAGGGGACAAATAACGCTACGGCCATGAGCGATCGGTTCGGATTGTTGCGATGGGAACAGGCTGGGATAGGTGGGCAGTATAGTTCAGTCGTCGAAAACGTGCGCGGAACCGCGACAGTCATTTGAATTGCCCCCCCGGTAAGCTAGGCTTGCTCGAGTGCAAAAAATCGCGGGCAGCTAGTTCCAATACCCGCAACGTTTATTCCGGTCGCGGGAGCAGCGGGTGGTTGAGGATTCGGGATCAGATCAAGAAAGTTTAAACGATGCTGAGGGGGGGCTGGAGGGCACTCCTCATCAGCGCCGTCTGCCCAGTGCTCGGTTTCGCCGGCTGTTGGAGAGGCTGACCACGCTGACGCAGCCGCTGTGCGGCGCGATGCTGCTGGCCGTGCCGCTGTTGATGGCTTGGGATTACGGCGGTGTGATGCCGTGGAGTCAATGGTTGGCGAGCTGCTTGCTGAGCGTTGCGGCGTTGTTGGCGGTACCAAAACTGATCTCGATCGTTTGGGATGCCCGCGATTCGGGCAGCGAATCGATCGCCTTGGCCAACCGGTTGTGGACGATCCCGCTGGTCGGGCTGGCCGCTTGGATACTCGCTTGGACGCAAACGGTCTCACTGCCGTCGTGGCTCGCCTGGCTCTTCTCCCGCGGTTCGGCTGCGGCGTATGGTGAATGGATCCCCGATGCGTTACGAACGGAAGTGCTCAGCGGCGAACCGCTGGGGGAATTGGGGATTTCATCAGCCGTTGAATCGATCGCGGGCGGCAGCCATCCGCTCAGTGTTTCGGCAGAATTGACCCGGGTGGCGCTCGCCGGGCCGGCACTGTTTGCCGTCGGCTGCTTGTTGTCGGCACTCATCTTTCGCACCCGCAAGGCGATCTTGACGCTATTGATCACCGTCGCCGTATCGGGGGCTGGGATCGCATTTTTCGGGATCGCTGACAACATCCGACCGCAACGTCAGGGTGTCGACCAGCGGTTGATCACCCCGCACCGCGCCGCGGCTCCCTTCGGCCCGTTCGTCTGCCGCAACAACGCCGCCGGATATCTCAACTTGACGCTGGCCGCCGCCATCGGCGTGTTGGTATTCAGCTTTTTGCGGGCGAAATCGTATTCGGACGGTGACGGGCGGTTTCAATTGCAACCGGAACATTGGTGGGAACTGCCGGGCCAGTTTTTTCAGAAGGCGATTTTGCAGGTCGACGCGGCGACCGCCGCGGCGCTGGTGCTGGTGATCTTGAACCTCGCCGGCGTACTGACCAGCCAGTCACGTGGTGGGTCGTTGGCCATCGTCGCCGGAACGGTCGTTACCTGTTTGCTGACATCGAATCGGTCGAGCCGGCTCTGGCAACCGTTGGCGGTGCTGGTGACCGTCGGCGGCGTGGCGATCCTGCTCGGTTCGATCGGGCTGATCGAACCGATCCGGGTGCGGTTGGAGACGATCTGGAGCAGCGAAGGTGAACCCGACGGACGGCTCTCCCACTGGGCCGACGCCTTGGTCGCAGCGACGCACTATTTTCCCGCCGGAGCCGGACTGGGGACGCACCGCTACGCTTATCTGCCGTATCAAAGCCAAAGTGCCGGGGCCTGGTTCGTCAATGCTGACAACCTGACGGTCGAATGGTTGGTCGAAGGTGGCATTTGGCTGCCATCGCTCGTTTTGGTCGCGATCGGCCTGCTGGTGTTCACGCTGGTCCGCTTGGCGGGAATCCGGCGGGCTTCCCACCTGACCGCACTGACCGCGGCAGGTTGGTACTTACTCGGGTCGCAACTCGTTTGCCAGTTTTTCGATTTCGGGCTGTTGATGCCGGCAAACTACCTCACGTTGGCATTGCTGGTCGGCGCCGCCCTGGGTGCTTCGTCACGGCGTTACGGGCCGGTTCGCCGACACCGAACGTACAGCCCCACGCGGAGACTTCGCGCTGGGTCAGAAACGGCCAACGCCACCGATCCGCCAGGGGAGCCCGTACTGAAAGCCCCAGAAGACGCGGTAAATCAGGACCCGTCGCCGCAGCCATCGCGACGCCAACAACCGCTCGGCATTTGGGCGTTGCCGTTGGCTTTCGGGCTGTTGGCGATCCCGCTGTTGCATGCCCAAGTCGTCACCCGGCGAGCCGCGTTGCATGACCATTTGGT
>SKZY01000016.1 GCA_007127095.1 Planctomycetaceae bacterium | reverse complement strand
CTGGCCACCGTCTTGCATCAATTCGGCTTGGACCACCGTGAACTGAGTTTCCGTGTCGGTTCGAGAGACTTGGCCCTGGTCGAAAACCCCGCCGCGGCACCGGTGGAAAAGATCCTGGCCTAAGCCATAGAGAAAGAGATCAGGTAAATCCGCAACCCCCAACCCAATCACGAACCTGGGTGACATCTGTCGCAAATGACTGGATTCCTGGCCGAAGGCTCAGCGATCCGACAGAGACTGTACCTTGATTCGAAGTCTGTGCGAAATACCATCCAAAGCGTGCGCTACACAAATTTCCCTCGCTTACCCTTAAGATATCAAAAGGTGTTTTGCCTCGGTCAGTTCCGCCAGAGGGATCGTCCGCGTCCTCCGCCGATGCTATCGTCTGCAAGGCAAACACGATTATGTTGACCTTCATCACTCGAACCTCATCGCCCCGGAATCCAAGAAGCAGTTCGGCCGCCCACGGGGCCACCGACCGAACCGCACGCCGCCCACTGCGGGCATTGTGTGTCGATCAGCCCCTACAGCTCCTGTGACGCTCTCGCGGCCTGACGCAGCCTCCGAGTGCGGTTTTTCCCGTGGTTTTGCTACTTCTTCAAGTCCGGTTTACGCTACTGACAGATAAACGCGATTGCTCGGCAAGTCACCTGGGTTTGCTGGGGGGTAGTCAGCGTCACTTTTCTTCACTTCACCGTGGCGACAACTCCCGGTCGTGGAAGTTGCTCGACCGGGTTTGCGACACCGAGCGAACTTGCTTTCGGCCTGGTGGTCAGCGACAATCGGTCTCGGAATGGGGGGCGTGGTGACGTAGGAATGTGGGCCGGCTCGCCCGAAAAACTTCACACGGTGAACCGTCCGTCCTGCTTGAGCGAGAGGCCCCCATGCGAATCGTGACCGTCTTCCTGCTGTTCGCTTTAGGGGTGGCGGACGCCGTTTCGGCGGAGTCGCCGGATAGTCCGGCGTTACAACGATGGGATCGAGTGGTCTGTATCGAATCCCGAGACACAAGCGATCCGAAGACAGGAAAACTGTGTTCCGCATTTCTGGTCCATGCGGACAAAAGGCTGTTCCTTGTGACGTCGGGCCACTCGTCCGCGGAGACGAATCGAAATAGCCGGCTAATCTTTCGTGACCGGAGTGGCCAGTCTCGGGGGGCGGCGTTCACTGCCCTGTTTGTAGGCGAGTCAAACCCTTGGACGCGGGACAAAGTTTCTGATTTTGCTGTGGCGCAGCTCGAGCCTGAAGAGAATGGCCGGACCCATTTCGAGCTTTTGATGGCGATTTCGATTCCTCTCGAGAATGTCTCTACGGCCAGCCTATCGAGAACAACAAGGATCGAAGCTGTTGGGTTTCCCCTCGCGCTGGGAGCCAAATCCCCGGTGTCGCCAGTTGTTGTGGTCGGGCATGTCGCGTCCGACGAGATCGACAGCAAGAATGATTGGGGAGTCGAGCCGATCGTCTATTGTTCACCGCCGTTGGCACAGGGAACGAGTGGAGGCCCGGCCTTCATTGGAGACGAATCTACGGAGAATGCGACCGTTGTCGGGATGTATGTCGGTATCGTCCGTGACGTGTCAGGGGCAAAATTGTCGAAAATGGTGCCCTCGCGACTCATTCACGCCGCGATTTCTGATCGAGTCGATTCGTCGGTTCTCAGTGAGTGACGCTGAGCCCTTTTCTGATTGTGCCCTGGTTCGTCGCGTTTCAAGTTTGCGGGGATTGAAGAAATGCAGAAAGTGACTCCTTTCCTGACCTTTGACGGGCAAGCGGAGGAGGCGACTCGATTTTATGTGTCGCTGTTGCCCGATTCGCGGATCGACCAGGTGACGAGGTCTCCGGTCGAAGTACCGGGCACCGCGATTGGCGGGGTTTTGACCGTCGAGTTCACGCTGGCGGGATCTTCGTTTATCGCGCTCAACTCGCCCGGCTTTGAGTTCACCGGAGCCGTCTCGTTCCAGATCGGCTGCGTCGACCAAGCCGAAACCGATCGGCTCTGGGCTGCTTTGACGGCTGACGGAGGCTCGGAGGTCGCCTGCGGTTGGCTCAAAGACCGCTGGGGCGTCTTTTGGCAGGTGACGCCCAATCGGCTGTCGGAACTGATCAAGGATCCCGACCCGGACCGCGCCCGCCGGGCGATGGAGGCGATGATGACGATGGTCAAGATCGATATCGCGAAGTTGGAGGCCGCAGTCAATTTGGAAGGTTGATCGGCAGCGGCGAATCGATCCGGGGGTAAGCCGGATTCGATCTACGAGCCGTTAGGATTCGACGATCGGTTCCGGTAATCCGACGGTATCGTTGGACGCTTCCTCGGGCGGGACGCAGACAACGGCGATCAGGTTGTCGCCGTCGACATTCATGATCCGTACCCCTTGCGTGTTACGACCGATGATATTGATATCGGCCGCCTTGATCCGTTGGATTTTTCCCTTGGAAGTCATCAGAAAAATTTCGTCATCGTCGTTCACACGAGCGATGGCGATCACACGGCCATTGCGGGCGCTGGTGCGGATGTCGCGAACGCCTTTGCCGCCGCGACGTTGGGTCCGATAGCGGGCGGTACCCGACCGCGATTCATCGGCTGCCTCTTCGCTGTCGGCCGGATCGTCGACGTCGACGCTTTCCGCTACTGGCGTCTGCGGCGCCGAGTCCGACAGATCAGCAGCCGGCTCGTCGCCCGACTCATCGACCACTTCGTCTTCCTCAACGGCGGCGTTGGGACCGAAGTAGGTCCGTTTGCCGAAGCCCTTTTCGCAGACCGTCAGCAGGGTAGCGTCGGGGTCAGCGACCGCCATACCGACCAACGAATCGCCTTTGGAAAGGCGGATCCCGCGGACGCCGGAGGTATTGCGGCCCATTGGCCGGGCGTCGCTTTCGTTGAAGCGGATCGCCATCCCACCCGCGGTCACCAACACGACTTCGTTTTCCGGGCCGACGACGGCGGCATCGACCAGCGAATCTCCATCGCGGAGCTTGATCGCGATGATCCCGCCGCGTTTGGGGCGGCTGTATTGTTCTAGCGGCGTTTTCTTAACCAACCCGTCGGTAGTGGCCATCATGATGAAGTGGCCCGGTTGGTTGAAATCGCGGACCGCGAGGCAGCGGGCGATCTGTTCGCCTTCGTCGAGGTTCAGCAGGTTCACGATCGCTCGACCTCGGCTATCGCGACCGAGCTGTGGCAGGTCGTAAACCTTCTGCCAGCGGACTTTACCGGTGGTCGTCAGGAACAGCAGATAGGCGTGCGTGCTGGCGACGAACAGGTGCTGGATCGGGTCATCTTCATCGGTTTTCGCGCCCTTCAACCCCTTGCCGCCACGTCGCTGGGTGTTGTAGACACTGCTCGGCGTCCGCTTGATATAGCCGCGGTGACTGATCGAAACGACCATCGTCTCCTCGGTGATCAGGTCTTCGAGATCGATGTTGCCGACCTCTTCGAGGCTGATCTCGGTACGACGTTTATCACCGAAGCGTCGTTTGATCTCTTCGAGGTCATCGCGAATGATCGAATAGATCCGGGCTTGATCGCCGAGGATATCGAGATAATCGGTGATTTCGCGGAGCAGTTGGGCGTGTTCGTCGGAGAGACGTTCCTGTTCGAGATTGACCAATTGGCCGAGTGTCATTCTCAGGATCGCGTCGGCCTGGACACTGGTCAGCGTATAGCTTTCGCCAGGGCCGCCACGTTCTTCGACGAAGTTGTTGTAGCCGTCGTCGCCGAGGGCTCGCTGCATCAAAGCCGCCGGGCAGGCGATCGCCATGATCCCCTGCTTGGCTTCGGGCTGAGTTCGACTGGCACGGATCGTACGGATCACTTCATCGATATTCGCCAGCGCCAACAACAGGCCTTCGACCGTATGCTTACGGCGGCGGGCGCGGGCCAGCAGGAATTGGGTACGGCGGCGGATCACGGTCACGCGGTGCCGGATGAACTCCTGCAGCAGCTCCTTAAGTGTCAATTCGCGTGGCTTGCCGTCGACCAACGCCAGCAGGATTACCGAGAACGTGTCTTGCAGCGGCGAGAACTGGTAGAGTTGATTGAGTACGACATCGGGGTCGGCATCGCGTTTCAGCTCGATCACCAACCGGACCGGTTCTTTTAAGTCGCTCTCATCGCGAATCGCCGAGATCCCCTTGATCCGTTCACCATTGACAAGGGCGGCGATCTTTTCGATGACGCGATCGCGATACTGTTGGAACGGAATTTCGGTGACGACGATCCGCGAGCGATTCCCCTTCATCTCCTCGATCTGGGCCCGGGCGCGGACCACGATCGTGCTACGGCCGGTCCGATAGCCACGGCGAATTCCGGCCCGACCACAGATCACCGCGCCGGTCGGGAAATCGGGCCCCGGGATGATCTCCATCAATTCGTCGATCGACACATCGGGGTCGTCAACCAAGCGGATCAACGCTTCGCAAACCTCGGTCGGATTGTGCGGCGGTATGCTGGTCGCCATCCCGACCGCGATCCCGCTGGCCCCGTTGATCAACAGGTTGGGGAAACGGCTGGGCAGGACGGTCGGTTCGGTCCGCACCTCGTCGTAAGTCGGGATGTAATCGACGGTGTCAAGCTTGAGGTCGTCGAGCATGTTTGCCGCGACGGCGCTGAGTCTCGCTTCGGTATACCGCATCGCAGCTGGCGGCAGACCGGCAATGCTGCCGAAGTTTCCCTGCTTATCGATCAGCAGGCTCCGCATGTTCCATTCCTGGGCCATCCGGACCAGCGTCGGATAGATAACACTCTCGCCGTGCGGGTGATAATTACCCGAAGTATCGCCCGAGATCTTGGCGCATTTGACCCGTTTGGAACCGGGGCCGAGATTGAGGTCGTTCATGGCGACGAGGATCCGCCGCTGACTCGGTTTCAATCCGTCTCGGACGTCGGGCAGCGCCCGGCTGACAATCACGCTCATCGCGTACGTCAGATAACTGTCTCGCAGTTCGTCCTCGATCGGCAGTTCCAGCATTCGCAGGGCACCGGCGCCACGATAGGGCCGCTCGTCATCCGGCGGCATTGGCCCGGCGCCGGGGGCCGGTGGATCGTTCGAATCGCCGTTGTTTTCGCCGTCGGATACCAAGGGTCTACCTCTACTGCTGTGGGCCAACCGCGGGAAGCCGTAGGCCCCGCAAAGAACGTCTCGATTGTAGCGTTCCGCGGCCGTAACCACAACGGGACGCGACCGCAGCCAAGAATGCGCAATCCGTTGTGTTCAATGGACTTGCGACAACACAAAAGGTCGCGCTGCGGTGAATCGATGCTAAGTCGCAGACGGCCACTGGCGGTCGGCCTGATTGCGAAATCCGTTCAGACGGAGTGTACCGTCGGCGTGGAGGTGGAGCATCGAGTAGCCGCTGTTTTCCAGACCGGAACCCTCGATCATTGCGACCAGTGTGCAGTAGTGAATCCCACCGATCTGCTGATAGGCGTTGCTGTGGCTGTGTCCCTGAAAAACAGCCACGACTCGGCCCGCCGACTCGAGTTCGGATCGGACCGCGGCGGCGTTGCGAACCGCATGAACGCCGGCATCATCGAGCCGTTGGTGTGCGAACACGATCACCGGTTTGGAATTGGCCTGCAGATCGGATCGCAACCACGCGAGTTCAGCATCCGGGACATTGGCATCGGTCCAAGTCGAGTTCTTACGACCGTAAGCGACGCCATCGGAGCGAAAGCACGAATCGAGGACGACGAAGTGAAACCCGCCTCGATCGAACGAATAATACGATTCCTCGGCCCCGACGCCGCTTAAAAATTCGCTCTTGGTCAGCGTATCGACGCAGTGATTTCCCAGCACGTAATGCTTCGGCACCGGAATCTTGTCAAAGACCTCGCTGACCTGACGGAGATAGCCGAGTTCGACGTCGACCGTGTCGGCCGCATCGATAAAGTCTCCCAATTCGACGACGAAGTCGGGACGATCCGTGGTGAACCGATCGACGGCTTCGGTCAACTTGGTCAGCGTTTCCCGGTAGTGACGCGAACCGGCGGTCGGCTTATCGGCATGGTGCAGGTCGGTAACGAGCCCGACGGTCAGATCGGCTGCGGCGAATTGGCGTTCCGCCGCCCGGGCGATTGTCATCGAGCCACCGAGCATCAGCAGTGATCCGCCTTGCAGGAATGCGCGGCGACCGATTTGCGTAAGGTCATTCGTCATCGTCAGGCTCCGATGATTAGATCGACACGTTGTTGTGGTCCGACCGCTCGATACCGACCATGTCGGAGCGGGGGATCACCCCTTGGCTTGGGCGGGCTGACGTCGTTTCGGCTTGAAGATTTCGGTTGCTGTCCCGAAGTGGACTTCGCCGGCATTCATCAAGGTTTCGCTGAGCGTCGGGTGGGGGTGAATCGACTCGGTGATGTCGTGCATTTCACAGCCCATCTCGATTGCCAGCACAGCTTCGGCGATCAGTTCGCCGGCACCTGAGCCGACGATTCCGCACCCGAGAACGCGGTGGGTCTCGGGGTCGACCAGCCACTTGGTCAGCCCCTCGGTCCGCCCGAGCGCTTGAGCGCGACCGCTGGCAGCCCAGGGATAGACCTCGACATCGACCTTACGACCTTGCTCTTTGGCTTCGGCCTCGGTCAGACCTGCCCATGCGAT
>SKZY01000145.1 GCA_007127095.1 Planctomycetaceae bacterium | reverse complement strand
CCAACTGATTCAGCGGATGTCGAGCCTGGGCAGAAGCGGTCAGTCGTACGTAGACCAGTGTCGTGAGCAGCAGATAGCCGAGAAAAATCAGCGTCAGTCGGATCGCCCCCTGACCGCTCGCGGCACCGGCGGCCGCAAGCACCGCCAAAGACGCGGGCAGTTGGTAACTACACGTGGCACCGAAGATCGTCGCTGCGGCCGGGAAGACCACCAACAGCACCGCGAGCAGCGGCCCCAGCCCCGGCTGATCGAGTGGGCCTGCGGCCGGTTCGATCCGCCGACCGGCACGGCCGACGAGTGCCGGCTTCAGAAACCGTGGGGAAGAACTCGAGTCGACTTCGAGAGGGTTCGGTTCGGCGGTCCCGAGACGTCCGAGAGCTTGCTCCATCCGATCGTGATCGATCGCTGTGAGTCGACGGGCATCGAGCGGAATGAAATCGACCCCGCTCTCAAGACTCAGCGACGCAATCGCTCGCCGCGATGCGTCTTTCGCTTTCGTTTTGTCCCAGAACGTGACGACCACCAAACCGCGTTTGCCAACAACCAGAAACTCCGCTCGAGCTTCGGGAAGCGAGCGGTCTGGGGTCGCTGACGTGAACCGCCGCAGGGCGCGATGCTTGATCAACAAACGCACTCCTCACCACAGCACGACAAGTCGTCCAGATACATCCCCCACATCCGGTACATCTCCAATTGCTCGGCAGGCAATTCGAGCCGCTCCGCGATCGCTTTGGCGACGACGGCGAACCGTTGTCGGAACTTGTATATGAAGCAGAAAATATGCTCGTCATGGCGAACCATCGGACCGGCCAAGAACAGCCCGTCAGCAATCGTCGACTCATCACGATCGGTCAGCAACGGGAAACCGTCCGTTCGGCGGGCGAAGTGATCGGCGACCAGTTTGAGACTGCCGGTAAACCCGGTCGCCATGATCGGACGCGCCTTGGTCACCAGATCGCGACCGTCAACAAGCTGAACCCGATAGCCGGGGCGGTTACGACAGACTTCGAAAACATCGACACCGCCGAGCAGCGTCACGCGTTCGCGAACCTCAGCGGCACGAAGCCGCTCGAGCGTGTAGGGCGATGCGGTCACGCTGGGATCTGACGAATCGACCTCCCACGGCTCTCCGCGATCGAGAACCGTGACACGTTTGCCGAGACGCGCGAGGTGGATCGCAGCATCAAGTCCGCTCTCGTAGCCGCCGATGATCAACACCTCGTCGCTGGCAACTTGATCCCACGACGCGATCAACGCGCTGTGAACGCAGTGATTCGATCCGGGAAACGATGTCAGCCGTGGGTATTGAAACTCGCCAGCCGCCCAGATCACGAACTTGGTCTCGATCAGTCCAGCGTCGGTTTGAAGCAGCCAACGATCGCCGTGGCGACGCAGCGAGCGAACGTCGATCCCGGTGCGGAGGGGGATTTTGAAGATTTCTGCAACGCTTCGCAGATAGGCGGCGTATTGGCGTCCAGTAGGGTGCTCCAGTTGGAGGCTAAACGCGGGCGAGGTGCCGATCGCCACAGCGTTCAGGTCGAGCATGCCGATCGAGTTGGTGGGGAATGACGGCGTGATGAACCGCATTTGCTGCGGCCAGCGGTCGAACGACGCGCCGACCCCATGGCGATCGATCACCAAAACGTCTTCGACACCGGCATGCAGCAGTGGAACTGCGGCACCGATCCCCGCGGCACCGCCGCCTACGATCACGACGTCGTACGGTTTTCCGGCTTCGCGACCGGTAGCTGAACAGAAGTTCGCAGCGTCCAAGTTGTCTCTCAGTCCGGCGTCACAAGGAGCGAAAGCGGGCACGCGCCCGCCGACCGGATGAGATGATACGCACTTGCAGTTGTTTTGCAAGTACGGTCGGGATACAATCCTGGGGTCTTCAGAAATCTCCTGTTTCACGCAACAAAACGAATTGGGTTCCCGTATTGAGCCAACCGCTCTTTAACTCGGTCGTCCAGACGATTGAATCGATCTCATTCGACCACGGATGCCGTATAGAGCGGCTGGTGACGATAGTAGACTTCGAGGCAGTAGATCGCAAAGCAGGTCGTAAACAATCGTCCGCCGGTCGATTTGCCCCAGCGGTCTGGCTGTGGGTCCCAACTGCCTGCTTCAGGACCTGCTTGAATCTGTAACTCCGGCAGATCTACCCGCATCGATTCGTTCCAGGCCAGCCAAGGGCTCCCGCCATGGTGACGGATCGCCTGTGACGCGTGGAACCAATAATAGACGTCCATGTCATTTGAATCGAACCGCCATTCGTTGGCCAATCTCGTGACACCACGTCCGAGCCCCTGATGATCATGTGGCCATCCGAGGTACTGGCGGCACAATAGTCCCTCGGCCGTCATCCCGGCGGTTGCCTCCAGGTCCGGCAGGTAGCCGTACAGCGCGCCGTCGTCATCCGTTTGGACCGTATTCAAAAAATCCATCGTCTTATCGATCCGCGATCGATCTATCGTCAATTTCGCGGCCAGACCGGTCTGGAGCGCCATCACGTACCATCCGGTCACCGACAGGTCCCCCGCAGCTCCGGGGCTGTATCGCCAACCGCCGACCGGCCCCTGAGCGTCTTCGGCATAGCGAATCGCCAATTGTGCGGGCTCCTTCAAGGTGGGATCACCGGTCAATGCATAACACTCAGACAACGCGATCGATGCCTGAGCCTGGGTGTAGGCTTGATGATGAGAGAGTTCTTTGCGGGCAAAGCGACCGGCTTCGTCCTGCTGGTTGACCAGCCAGTGAAATCCTTTTTCAACGTTTTGCCGATAATCGCCTGCTTGGTGCGTGTGCCCGTCACCCGTGAATGCGATCAACGCCATTGCGGTCGCTGCGGTACGGTTCTCGCGTGACGCACCATCCTCGTAGGGCCCCTGCAGGCTCCACGACCCATCATCACCTTGTTGACGACTGAGCCATCGCAGCCCTTGCTCGACCGCGTTTTCCGTCTCCGGCGTCCCGCCGTATTGCTCCAGCAATCGCTGCCGCTCCACCCCGATTCGTCCGCTGAACATCGCGGGAACGTCTCCACCTTGACCGAAAGCCGGGGTCGAAAAGAGAGTGACGGCGGCACAAAGTACGACGACGGACCGAGTCATTTGAGTTCTTTCGCAGAGGAGGATGAGGGCAGGAGCCGATCGTGACGCTCTGTTCGATCCACCCCGCACCCGTCAGAATAACACTCCAAACTCCGGCAGGCCACGGATTACCACCAACAGGGGGCCGCGTCGTCGGTAGCGAGACGAATCTCCTCCAGAGCCGGTTCGACCTCGTCGTGCCGCGGCAGCAATCCAGATCCCGAATACATCTTCCTCGCCGAGCAATTCGCCGGGATAGTCCGTCGCATCAGCATCCTCCCAGTATTCCAGCAGGCCCACCTTAAGAGCCAGCTTGAACAGCTCGCCGTGCTGATGCTTCAGGCGTTTCCACTGCTTCCGCTTTCCCGGACAAACGATTCGGCTTGTCTTCCATTTTCATTTTCCTGATGCTGATCACGGTGCCTAGATCCGAATCCAATCGGCCAATTTCTCATGCTGGAAGATCATCGTTTCTTGAATGTCCATCTTCTGGCCCACGCCGGCTTCCTGCGCTCGTTGAAACGCGGCGTAGGCGATGGCCACATCGACGTAGGCGAGTCCCACGGCATTAAAATAGATGCGTTCGTCGGAACTCTCGCGCCCGCTTTTATCACCGGCGACGACTTCGACAAGATTCGCATGGATGTCGTCATCGGTGAGTTGACCATCTTTGTACATGCGGCTGAGCGTTTGTGTCCTGTGCTTCACGGTTTCCCAGTCATCACAGATAATTTTATCGCATTGTTTGGCGACCTCATACTCATCTTCCCAACCGCCGATGTGGCTATAAAACGCACCAGGCTTCATCCAGGCAGCTTTCAGTAACGGCGCCTGGGCACTCGTCGCCGTAACCAAGATATCGGCGCCTTCCATTGCCCTCTGCGCATCGGTTCCGGATGCCGTGAACCGCATCTGCGGCAACAGAGGCGCCATCTCGTCGATAAACTGCTTTTCTTCGTGCCCGTGTTTGGCAGAAATCCGACATTCTTCTAACCCGGGAACCACGGTCTTCATCGCGATCAGATGCATCTTGGCTTGTTCACCGGCGCCGATGAAGCCGATGCTTTTCGAATCCTGCCTCGCGAAATGCTTCGCGGCGATCCCCCCCACTGCGGCGACCCGCATATTCGAGCAGAGTGTGCCATCCATGAAAGCGATCGGAAAGCCTTTCTCGATCTCGGAGAGGACGACGACGGCAGACAGGTTCTGAACACCGTATTTCTCCGGATTGGTGGGAAAAACAGACACCCATTTGACGCCACAAATTTTTTCCTCCAGCAGCGTCGCCGGCAGGCAATTGATCCGCTCTTGCGTTTGGTCATTGAAGATCTGGACGATCTTTTCGGGGAACAGGATCTGGTCGTTTCGGAAGGCGAGCATCGACTTTTCGGCCGCCGTCATGGCCATCCGCATGTCCAGGCAACCGGCTTGCAGGAGCGCTTCCTGCGACAACAACTGGCACTCGATACGGTTATTATCAGTCACAGCATTCCTTTTCAGGGCGAGCGGTAATGGAACCTATCAATCGGTTCGGGTGACTCGTCGGCGTCGCACGTGAACTCAGCATCGCGGTACTCGTCATCCGTGTCCGCATTCTACGGCATCACTGGTTCGATCACGACTCCCGTGTGTTCAATTCACCGGATCAATCGGGAACACAGCATCCATGTGAGGATGGCAGTGAGCGCCTGAAAAATCGATGATTCTGGCCAACACAGGCCCCCGAACGGTTGACTCGGTTCACCCGGCATGCTCTGCTGTACGAATGCTCGGTTGATCTCCGCTCTTCTCCTTCTGGAATGTCCTGGCACGACTCGAATCGCTCGCGCCGAAGTCTTGGCGCACGACGAAGTCGCTCGCCGCTGGTGGTTCCTCTGCCCACAGCGTAAACAGCCCGATGGTTCGCCCGCCGAACGGACGCAGCGATAGTCCCGGTGTGTCTTTTGATCAAAGATGGACTGTGCGCGAGGTCAGTCCCAACGGACATGGCCGGTGCGGAATGCTCCGCGAAGCCAAGACTGAGGTATTTCTCAACGAAATTGCACGAGCGATGGATCTGACGCCAGACATCCGCATTGCTGGCAATGAAGAAATGAGAGAAAGCGCAGATCGTATAGAGATTTTTCCGGCGGAGTATCAAATGACACCGCCAGAGATAGTTCTCGTGATTGCCGCAACATACAAGGTGATTTCGCTATACAAGGGCGACACCGCCGGACTACCGCCTTCAGCGGTCATGCAGATCTACGAGGAAGGTGGGGAACCTATAAAGAGGGCTGTTGAGGCGATCTTACGCGATGCTCAACAACAGGGGTTCGAACAGCAGCAGAGCTTAAAGGCAGCACCAACAACTAGAAAGCGATGGTGGCAGATATGGAGGTGAATGCGATCCAAATGCCACTTTGGGCTGTTGAATCACGGCGGCCAGGCGAACCCCTCGCCCTGGGAAATTCCGATGGAACGCTCCGCCTCGTTGGTTCATCATCTTGGAAATGTTACCGACCCACGTCGAGGTGAACCAGTTTACCCACTGGTCAACGTGCTTTTCATGATGATCGGTGGAGTCATTGCCGGAGCAGACGACTTTGTCGCAATTGCAAGATTCGCCAACACCAAGAGCGTTTCGGCTTCGAGAGCCTGCAGTCGCTTCAGATTCTTGGCCGAAATGTTGGACTGATCGATAACGTTCAGGCGTTCTGTGGCGCCGTGGCCAGAGCATCCTGGTAGGCAACCTGCATTGTCTGATCCGAAACGGTATGGCCACCTCGGTAGACGATCACAAGACTCAACCGCGAGTGAGCTGAGCGGTTCGGTTGGCTGCGGTGAATCGTTTGGCAATGATGGATCAAAGCGTCCCCCGGATCGACGGTACCAAGAAACTGGGGAAAACGATCCACGACCGATTCATCGGCCAGCCCGAACGAGTTGCCTTTGACGCCCGACGCTGCATGCGGCAGATACTCGTGCTGCGAACCGAGCGAATACTCGACGGCACCGTTTTCTGCCGTCGCCGGATCGAGGGCTATCCAGACGGTCAAGACGTCGGGCGGCGTTTGGCAGAAATAAGCATTGTCTTGATGCGGCGGGACAGGCGATCCGACCCGAGCCGGCTTGTTGAAAGTCTCGACGCCAACCAGCACCGGGGCACCGTTTACGAGCGGTTCCACCAAGTCGACCAGCACCGGACGCTCGGCAAACGCTCGGAAAAATGGATCGTGATCCTGCATCCGCCAAAAGTTGCGAACGCTAAGCTGATCAGGCTCCAGCGTGTAATCCGCCTCGGGAAGCTCGGCGAGTGCTCGCGACTGATACGTCTCGAACGCAGCTCGAAGTTCAATGACCTCGGCCGGATCCAACAAGCCGTGACAGCGAACCACGCCATTGCGGCGGTAGGCATCGATCAGCCGTGAACCGTTCATCCGACTTCTCCGAGGTGGACAAAACACGAAAAAACCCCGGAAAACACGCGGTTTTTCGGGGTTTCTTGCAGGGTGGATGAAGGGACTCGAACCCTCGACATTCGGAACCACAAT
>SKZY01000426.1 GCA_007127095.1 Planctomycetaceae bacterium | reverse complement strand
TTCGGCGGCGACCCGTTCGGCTCCTGACCGATACCCGCTCGGCAGTGGTCGCTGTGACGTTAACGCCACACCGCCGAGATGACCTGCAAGGAATCGACCCATGACGGATCTGAAGAACGATCAGCGGTTGCCGGGCATTCGCCTGTTCGATCTCACGGGCCGAGTGGCCCTGGTCACCGGTGGCAGTAAGGGATTGGGGCACGCCATGGCCGCTGGCCTCGCCTCAGCCGGGGCAGACGTCGTGATCTGTGGCCGTGACGGCGAGGCGGCTCAGCAGGTTGCGGCTGAATTGGCAGAGCAATATGGCGTCAGCGGACTCGGGCTGGCTGCCGATGTCGCCCAACCCGACCAGGTCGATGAGCTGCTTCAACAAGTCGAGCAGCGATTCGGGCGGCTCGATATCCTGATCAATAACGCCGGGATCAATATCCGCGGCTCGATCGAATCGCTCTCGTTGGCAGAGTTCCGTCGCGTCCAGCAGGTCAATGTCGAAGCGGTCTGGATCGTCACCAAGGCTGCCCTGCCGTTGCTGCGGCAAAGTCCCGCCGGTAGGATCGTCAACCTCGCCAGCACGCTCGGCATCGTCGGGCTGGCAAACCGTACGCCTTACACGTCGAGCAAGGGCGCCGTGGTCCAGATGACCCGAGCCCTGGCACTCGAGTTGGCCGATACGCCGATCCGTGTCAACGCGATCTGCCCAGGCCCATTTTTGACCCCGATGAACGAACCGATCGCCGACTCCGAAGAGGCGTTGAAGTTCATCGTCGGCGCCGTCGCTTTGGGCCGCTGGGGCGAATTGGCCGAGATCCAAGGAGCGGCGATCTACCTCGCCAGCGATGCTGCCGGATACACGACCGGCAGCATGCTGGTGGTCGACGGCGGTTGGACGGCGCGTTAGGCCAAAGTGTCCAGCTGGGAAATCAACTCGTCAATCCCTCAGCTTTGGTGGCGAATGAATGCTCGTCGCGCCCCCCACTCGTCGGGTCTGGCTCGACTTGATCCTACCTCCGCTCTGTGCGTTTTGCGGCGATGAGGTCGATGGAGTCGAACTCTGCCGTCGCTGCCAGCGAATCTTAGTCGACGCTTGGCCGCCTCTGGCAGTCGCCTGTCGCCGCTGTGGATTACCGCGTCCACTACCGCTGGAGGACACGGCTCATCCGCCAGAACACTGCGGGGAATGCGCCGATCGGCAATTCGATTTTGACTCGGTCGCTGTGTTGGCGGTCTATCAGGGGGCGGTCCGCGAGGCGGTTGTCGCGACCAAGCGGGCCGGAACCGTCGCTTTAGCGGCGGCCTTGGCAAGCCGTCTGGCAGAACGAATCAGTACTGAGCAAGCCTTTGTCGCCCCCGACCTGGTGACTTTCGTTCCCTCACACTTACTGCGTAGGTTGACCCGTGGCGGGGCGTCGGGAAGCGAACGGATCGCGGCCGGTGTCGCCCGTCGGCTCGGGGTGCCGGTCGCCGGTCTGTTGCGAACAACGCGCTGGGTCGGCAAGCAATCGCTCTTGCCCGATGAGCGGCGACGTGAGAATGTTCGAGGTGCGTTTGCCGTTAAAAGCGGCTATGCTGACAAGAGATCTGCGGAACTTCGCGATCGCCGCGTTTTGTTGGTCGACGATGTACTGACCACCGGCGCGACGGCATCGGAGGTGGCGCGAGTTCTTAAACAGGCCGGAGCCGAAAGCGTCCATTTGGCGGTTGTCGCCAGGGCCGTCCGGCACTGACTGATCCCCGAACCCCCACAACTGTTGAATGATCCCGTCCGAAGACGTTCCTACCGATCCGCCGACGCCGCCGCGTCCCTCAGCATTCCGCCGCGCGATCCTTCGTGGTCTCGGGGTCGTCTTGCCACCGTTGCTGACGGTCGTGGTGTTGATTTGGGCCTGGAACGCGATCGAGAGCTACATCTTGCGGCCGATGGAGACCGGGGTTCGCTATGTGGTCGTGCTCGCGATCAGCGACACCTGGAAAGTCGATCCCGACAATTTGCAGGCGCGGCGGATCAACGGTTACCTGCCGTTGACCAACGGTGAACTCAAACTCGATCGCTCGGCCGCCCCGATCGATTTGACCGCGGATAACTTGGTCGAGGGATTCGAGTTTAAAGGGCGTCGGTATGTCCCCGATCCCACCCGGCGGAAGTTTTTGCCGCAGTACGTCGTCGCTTTCGTTGATAATAACCTCGACCGGGTCGGCCCCTATCAAAGCGCTCCGGCGACGGCCAACGCGTACTGGCACCGCTACGTCGAATTGCGGTACTTGCCGCGTTCGTTTGTCCTGCCGCTGTTTTTGGTACTGTTCCTCGCGGTGCTCTATTTTCTCGGTAAGGTCTTCGCCCACGGCATCGGTCGCTGGTTCGTCAACAGCATCGAAGCCGGAATTGATCGGATCCCGTTGGTCAACAAGGTTTATGGCTCGGTCAAGCAGGTTACCGATTTCGCTTTCAGCGAACGCGAGATCGAGTTCAACCGGGTGGTCGCGATCGAGTATCCACGAGAAGGGATTTGGTCGATCGGTTTTGTTACCGGCAACGGGATACCGGGTGTCGCCAAGGCGGCCGGTGAACCGGTGTTGAGCGTCCTGATGCCGACCTCGCCGATGCCGATGACCGGCTTCACGGTCACGGTCCGACGGAGCGAAGCGATCGACCTCGATCTGACGATCGACGAAGCGATTCAGTTTTGCATCAGTTGCGGAGTGGTGGTGCCTACGCCCAAGGCGCTTCCTAAATCGGTTGCCAATGGGGTCGCCCCGTTGCTCACCGGCAGCTCAAAGCTCGGTACCATAGAGGTACGTAGGTAGCGACGTCAGCAGTGCGACACCCTTTTCGGGAGGCCTGGTGGAAAGCGTTCACGATTGGCACCCGACCCCGCCCCAGCAGTGGTTCCTGGCGGTTTTGTTCGGCTTCGTTCTGCTGAACCTGCCGTGGCGGTATGTCGAACTGCCGCCGGAAGTCAGCGGCTATACCGACGAAATCGGCCCGATGATAGCGGGTTACGGCCTCGCTGATGGTGCTCAGGTTTTGGCCGGTTGGCCGCTGCGGTTTTTGACTGTCGAAACGTGCGTCGGCGACACCGACCCAGACGCCGATCAGGATGCCGACAACAACGGATTGCTGACCAACGACGAGCTGCTGAACAACGTCCCCGCCGTGCACTCGAAGAACGCGACGGTCTCGCGGCGGTGGTCGACGGCCGCGTTGACCATCAACGTCGCCTTCGCACTGGTCGTGGCGGCGATCATGGGCGGAGCCTGCCGTCTCGGTCGACGATTACCGCAAGCGATCCTGATCGTCGGCGGGATCATTTTTGTATCGTTGACCGCCTACAACTGGCGGCAAGACCGATTGCTCGCCGAACGGTTGGCGGGACAGGCGGTCGTCTATCGCTCGGCGGTCGTCCCGAATCGACTCAAGCGTATCGTTCCGACGGTGCTGCTGCAGGGATTTTCGCGCATCCGAGGTGCCCATTTCTGGCAACCGAGCGATGCGTTGGTCGGTGAACTGTCGACGGTTCCCACCCTGGTCGCCTTGGGCTTTCGCCGACACTTTCCACCGTCCGAAACGCTCGCTCCGTTGGTCTCACAGCCGCGATTGACGCGGTTGGCGGTCTGGAACTGCTCGTTGGATGCCGCTGCTTGGCGATTCGTCTCGGCCCAAAAACGACTCCGCCGGCTCGAATTGGTCAGCTGCCAAGGATTGGATCAGGGTGTCACCGCGATCGAGCGGTTGTCCGAGTTGGAGTCGATCAACCTGACGCACAGCGATGTCAGCTTGGCGGCGTTGACGTCGGTGCTCTGCGGTAAGCCGCTCCGCGACATTCGGCTCTCGGGGCCGAGGTCCGGATCCGACCGGATCGAATTCCATGATTGCGATCGACTCGAGTATCTGTCGATCGCTCAAAACCATGGCATCACGAACCCAGACGTATTGAGTATCTCGCTCGAATCGCTACCGAAACTGCGGACCTTCAACTTGGTCAGCACCCAAAAGCTCGACCTGCGGCTCGTCGACCTGCCTTCGTTGAAGGAGCTACGGGTCGACGAAACGGACGATCACTTGACGATGCTCAATCCGACTCGTCACGTCTCCCATATCTGGGTCGATCGCTTGCGGGTGTTCGACGTTCCCAGCTTGTGGCGATTAGCCTGTTTCGGGCTGGAGTTGCGGGACATTGAGATCGAGGCGACGCCCAGCTTGACCGAATTGGTAGTCGATTCGTCAGGTCATTCCGCCACGACGATCCGCGCCGCCGACCGCCGGACCAACCTGTCGCAATTGATTCGTCGGCTGGGCGAAAGTCACGGGCCACCCCGCATCAAACTCTCCAATCTTCCGCTCGATGGTGTCGACCTGACTCCCCTGTTGGGCAATTCTGGGATCCGTGAGCTGGCGTTGGCGAACACCGGTGTCGACTGCGAACAATTGAAAGCACTTGCCAGGCTACCGAATCTCCGTTCGCTCGATGCCCGTGCATGTCCGGTCGATGACCAACAAGCCGCCGACATTCTGGCCGCGGTGCCGAGGCTTGAACAATTGATCATCGACGGCGAATCGTTTCGTCGCTATCAGGTGCTCAACCGCGAATCACTGGTCGACTTCGTCGCCACACCGATGCCTGGGGTGTCGATCGTCCGGGTCGCCGGATCACCCAACCTGGCTGACGAGTTGATTTTCGGAAACCGCATCGAGGAACTCGTGATCCGCGACGGTTACAGTCTCCGCGGGCTCTCCGTCAACGGTCCGGTCCCACCCGGGGGTTCGCTGTCCGGTTTCCGCAACTTGCGGTTCTGTGCCCTCGGTGGCGAACGGGTCGACGATGATCTCTGCCGCGATATCTGGCACTGTTTGCGACTCGAGCACCTGACGCTCGCCCACGCCAACGTGTCACGGCAGGCACTCCATCGGATCGGACGTCTGGAAAAACTGACGGCGTTGCTATTACCGGGCTGCGATGTCGATGATTCGTTGACGAAAACCTGGTTCGATCTGAACCATCTCAGTGAGATCGATCTGAGTCATACCGCGATCAGTTCCGGATCGTTGCCACTATTGCGGTCACGCAATAATCTCCAGCGTTTGGCCCTCAACCATGTCGACATCGACGCGCGCGACCTGAGGTGGCTGGTCGAAGTGCCTCAACTGATCGAACTGGAGGTTGCCGGGGTCGGGCTCGAAACCGAAACGCTCGTCGGAATCTCCGCCCGCGGAATGCTCGACCGACTCGACCTCTCCGATTGCCGGCTGACGCCGCCGATGCGGCGTTTTTTGGCGAGCGGTGTTGGGCACAGCCTCAGTTATCTAGGACTCCGCAATTGCGGGCTCAAGGACCCCGATATCCGTGCGATCGTCGACGCCCGCCCGCGAGTCGCGATCGATGTCGTCGGCAACCCTCTCAGTGATGAATTGCTGGCCGAACTGCAGGCAGCCGGGAAACTGCTCTCGGTCAGCGACAGGCAGGGGTTTCTGCGGCGGTTGAGCCGAGGCGATCCCTCCGCGGCAGCCCCCCATGACACGATCCGCGGACGGATCGATGTCCGCCAATTCCGGCCGACGGCCGACGGTAACCCGTTCTGACCCGACCGGGTGGCAACTCACGATCCTGTTCTTTTTACGATGCTCGCTTGCCGCAGCGGCCGACGAGGGCAGCGGACAGAGGGTCGTCATCGGGGCCACAGAAACCCCAATGTTCCCGCCGTCGCCACCCCTCGGCGTATGCGTATTCGCCCGACATTTCGCCGACGACCGCCGACCCGTCGCGCATCGTTTGAATGTAGGAATCCATTCCCTGGCTTTCGTCGAGCCACCGTTTTTGGCTCACGTGAGCCGCCAACGCTTCCGCTTTTTTCTCCATCACGTCACCGATGTCGATGTAGATTCCCGGCCAGACCCGTTCGCCCAGTGGTGTCGCATTACCGACCGGTTGGGCGTGATAAACCGTCACCGGATCCATGTAAACGTCGACCGGCGGATCGCTCTCGAAGTTCGGCATCCCGTGTGTGAAGGCAGCCGAGACCGCCAAACGGCAAGCGTTTTCGTGATCCTCCATGTAATCGACCGGCGAATGGGTCAGCACGATCGAGGGCCGAGCCTGGCGGACCACCGCGGCGACCTTGCGGAGCAACTCGGTCGTGTAGGCGATTTCCATGTCGGGGCAGATCGGCGGGTAAAACGTCGCCCCCAGAATCCCCGCCGCCGTGCGAGCTTCTTCCAAGCGAACCGCCGCACAGCTGGCGCGGTCCATCGTCGTCGTCCCCCGGCAGCCGTCCGCCAGGTTCATGTAGTGCAGATCCCAGCCCGATTCGCGGAGTCTCAACAGGGTACCGGCCATGACGAACTCGATGTCATCGTGGTGGGCGGCGATCGCTAATACCGAAGGCATGATGTCAGCTATCCTCAGCGGCGGATGGGAGCGGTTTGGTAGGGGAAACCCCAGGCTGGCCGCCGCAGCGGCGACCAGCGCCCGACGAATATCCCAAATTTGCCCGTTTGCTGAATCCCCTCGACGGGCACAACACCCCGAAACGCCGAAGTTTTGCGTCCCTCGCACGGGGCGATCGTCGGAGGCGATCGAGCGACCGCGATGACCCTTGACGAAACCGACGGGATCGCTAAAACTTGGCTCTCCGTGAACGGAGCTCCGAACCATTCCGCGCCATCCATCCAGGGCCGC
>SKZY01000468.1 GCA_007127095.1 Planctomycetaceae bacterium | reverse complement strand
GATCAATTGAAGCAAGACCTGGCGGACAGTTCGGTCGGGCAGATGCTTGCCGATCCGAAGCTCCGTCCGTTCGTCGGCGACCTTTACTCCACCGCGGCGGAGATTTTTGCGGAACTCGCCTCCGATCTCGGCATTTCGTTGGAAGAACTGATCGAGATCCCCCATGGGCAATTCGCGGTTGGGTTGGTCGCCACCGGACCGCCCTCGGTGGAAGCCACCGGCCAAGCGGCGAAGGACGATTCGCCCGAGGCGATTCGCGCCCGACTGGAAAAGCAGCGCGGCAATGAGCCGGGGATAGGATGGTTGTTGATCATCGAGACCGGTGAAGACCACGAAAGCCTGACGCGGGTGCTGGAGTTCGTCGAGCAACAGGTCATCCGCAGCGGGGCAGTGGCACGTGCGGAAACCGTCAGCGGAACGCGGGTCGAGCGATTCGTAACGCCGGATACCGGCAAATCGGTGTTGGAATACTTTCACCGCGACGGGGCCACGGTGATCGGCTTCGGGCCCGCTGTCGCCAGCGACGCCTTGGCCCGCTGGGACGGTCGTGCCAACGGTCGGACGTTGGCCGAATCGACCGACTTCGCCGCGGTCATGGGACGCTGTATCGGGGCGGCCGATACCCGCCCTCAGATCACGTTCTTCGCCGACCCCTACCGATTCCTGCGTCAGACGCTGCCCTCAGCCGGCGTCGCTCAGGCGATCGCCTGGCAGGTGTTGCAAGAACTCGGCATCGGGAAAATCCGCGGGCTGGGGGCGAGCACGTTTCATGGCGGAGATGTCTTTGCCGACATCGCCCACGCCCACATTCTGATCGACCCGCCACGCGATGGCATCTTCTCGGTGCTACGGCCCCAGGCCGGCGATACCAACCCGCCGTCTTGGGTACCCGACGACGTGACAAGTTACCGCTCGATCGGTTGGCGGGTCGGGCCGACATACGACGGATTGGGGCGAATCCTCGATCGTTTCCAGGGCGAAGGGGCGCTTGATCGACTGATCGAGGAGCCCTACCGAAAGCGGGTCGGTGGTGAGTTTCGCCGTTCGATCATCGAAGCGGTCGATGACCGAATCGTGATGATCCGTTGGCTGCAGCCGCCGGTGAGGATCAACAGTTCGACATCGATCAACGCCGTCAAGCTGAAAGACCCGAGTTCGGCGATGCGAACGATCGGAGAATTGCAGAAGGCTTTCCCGGCGGTGATCCGCGAGGAATCGATCGGAGCCACTCCGCTATTTCTGTTCGCGACGGGACGCGACCGGCCTCTTCCCGATGGGTTGAGACGTCCCACGCCGTGCGCCGCGATCGTTGGCGATTGGTTGTTGACCGGCGACAGTCGCGAGTTCATCGAACGGGCGATCCGAGCCCGTGATGGTGCCATGCCGCGACTTTCCGGCCTGGCCGAGTACGACTTATTGGCTAGCGAACTCGGTGGGGAACTCGCAGGCGACAAACCCTTCATGCTGTCGTTCACTCGTTCGGCCGAAGTACTCCGGCAGGTCTACGAATTGGCCAAAGCGGACCAATCGCAAGCCTTTCTCCGCGGTCGCGGCGAGTCGAACCCGGTCGCCCGGGGGCTCGCCGAACTGTTGCGGCGGAACGAATTGCCGCCGTTCGATGAGTTCCGCAAGTACTTTGCGCCGACGGGGACCT
The DNA here is from genome assembly GCA_007127095.1 of Planctomycetaceae bacterium. Classification (GTDB taxonomy): domain Bacteria; phylum Planctomycetota; class Planctomycetia; order Pirellulales; family Pirellulaceae; genus UBA6163. The sequence continues at coordinate 5,049 of SKZY01000468.1, read as the reverse complement.
TCGCTTACGACGAAGCGAACGGCATCCATTTGGGGCGATTCACGCTAAAACCGTGGGAGTCTGACTGAAACATGTGCGTCGGTGTGATCGTGCCCACCCGGACACGACGCCCGAGCCGGATTGTTTTGACATTATTGGCGGTTTAGCCCTGCGTCCGCAGGCGGGTTTCTGATAAGATCCCGCTTCTGGTTCGACAGATGCTGAATGCGTGGACGGATTTTTTCTTAAGGCCGACCCTTCCTTTCTCGTCTCTGCCGCTGGAAGGTCACTACGAGGTGACCGAGCTTCCTCAACGACCTGGAAGCTTATGAAACAATCAAGGTCGAGAAGTTTGTATTTTGGAGTCGGTAAAGTGGGTAAGAAACTGTACGTCGGTAACCTCAGTTACAACGTGACGAGTTCCGGTTTGGAACAACTGTTTTCGGAATTCGGCGAAGTCCGTAGTGCCGAAGTGATTCAGGATCGTGACACCGGCCGGAGCAAGGGCTTCGGGTTTGTCGAAATGCAAGAAGACAATGGCGCCAATTCGGCGATTCAAGGCCTGAACGACCGTGAGCACGACGGACGTCCGTTGACGGTTAACGAAGCCAAGCCGCGAGAAAACCGTGGCGGCGGCGGTGGCGGTGGATACCGAGGCGGTGGCGGTGGCGGCGGTTACCGAGGCGGTGGCGGTGGCGGTTACCGTAACTGATCACCCGATCGGCCGCCCCCGAGATGCTGTGATGCACGGTATCTCACGCATGAAATAAGGGTGCCCTCGGCTTGCGATAGCGGCTGAGGGCATTTTTTTTGGCCGACAACCGATCCGGTGGTCGGCCGTTTTCTTTGAATCCACAGCAGCGACCATCCCGTCTCGAGTTGGTTGTTACGTGTTTTCCCGGTCGATGCTTCGGCCCGGATACCTATCAAAAGGACCAACGAGTATGGCGAGAAACAATCAATTTGGTGGTAAACGGGTTAAGCGCAAGGCCAACCGTGATGGACGTGGTCCGGCGGTACGTGAAGTCCCGGTCTACGAACGCAAGGCGCCGGTCGAGTACGGCAAGCCGTTCATCGTGATGGAAGATCCCGAATCCAATACGTTCGCGTATGACGGTTCGGCCTGGGTGCCGTTTTCGATGACCATGGCCGATTGCAAAGCCGAGTGCCAGGTTAAAACGTTGCCTCAAAAGGTGAACGGCAAGACCCGTTACGAAGTCCGTTTGCCGATCAATAAGGCTTGATGCGACGTCGGCAGGGGAGCAACCTGTGCGTCTGCTCTTCCACCCACGATCGTCTAACGAAAGATCTCGGTCAGTTCGGCCGCGATTTCATCCCACCGCTCGGCCGCGACTTCAAAGTCGACCTGCATCCAGCGGATGGGGTTTGCGGGCAGCACCCGTGGCCGGTGTTGCGCGTTCCTGGAGATCGGCAGTTGGGCGCTATCGCCCATCGCCAGACGGTCTTCGATTTCGGCGGTTAGCAGGAAATCGACCAGCCTGGCCGCCGCGACCGGATGCGGGCTGCCTCTCAAGATCGACAATGTATTGGGGATCCTGAGCGTCCCCGGTCGGTCGGTCGCTTGATCGGGGAAGACGATTTCGACTGAGCGTCGCTCGTCTCGGATGGCGATCGCTTCGTCGGTGTCGGTCAACCCCCAAGCCACTTGGCCCTTGGCGACCGCCCGTGCGACCGCTCGGTTGTCCGCCAGCACGACAGCGTTTTCGGCGACCTGGCGGAACCAGCGGCGTGCCGCTTCAGGACCCTTGGACTGCCAGATCACGGCGGCGTGGGTCGCCGTGGTACCTGACAGCGGCCTAGCAATCGCACCACGATCCCGCCACTGCGGATCGACCAAATCGTCGACGCTGTCAGGGTAAGCCGCGGAATCGGGCAGCCGATCACGATTGATCACCAGCACCCGCCCCCGGGCGGCGAAACCACACCAACTGCCGTCCTTAGCCATCATTTCGGCCGGGTAGCCGGGTTCGAGTCGCCAGTCGCGCGGCTCCAGCAGCCCCATTCGCTGGAGCCGTATCGTCTGCAGCAGTTCGTCGTTCCAGAATACGTCGGCGACCGGTCGATCACGCTCGGCGATGATCTGATCGACTAGGCTGATTTCCTGAGCCGATCTCGGCGCGAACTTGACCACCGGTCGGATGGTCGCGTCGTGGTGACGATGGAACGCCGAAAAGATCGGGGCGGAAAATTCGCGGTCGAGAGCCGTGTAAGCGACGACTTCGCCTTCGACGGGCGTCCCACAACCGCCGCACAAACACCCCAAGATAGCCGTCGCGTACGCCAAGACCGCCCGCCGTCCTGACGCCAGACGCCATGGCCAACACGAAAGCTGGGGTGAGCGATCGGGCTGGCCTGGCTGTCGTTTCGGCGAGCGTGGCTTAGACTGGAGTAATGCGAAATCAATCATTCAACGTCAGCGGTTGGGTTCGGTTCGGGTGGGTCATCGCCTGCTGCTGGATGACCGCCGGGACGGTCTCAGCGGCATCGTGGGTGGTCCGCGATGGGCGACACATTCGCTTGGTCACCGATCTGCCGGATTCCGATCAGCTTAGCGACTTGATCGCCGCCTTTGACGCCGCGGTTCCACAATGGGCCGAATACTTCGGCCACGATGATGGTGGCTGGGGCAATTGGCGGGTGACCGCCTACTTGATGTCGGCTAAGGAACCGTTTGTGGCCGCGGGACACCTGCCGGAGAGTTTGCCGGATTTTCGTTTCGGATTTCAATCGGGCAACCGGGTTTGGGTGTTCGACCAACCGACCGAGTATTATACCCGGCACCTGTTGTTGCATGAGGGCGTGCATGCCTTCAGTTCGCACCTGTTCGGCGGTTGCGGACCGCCGTGGTTCATGGAAGGGGTCGCGGAGTACCTCAGTACGCACCACTGGCCGCGGGGCTACTCGGTCGGCGATAAAGCGGATGCCGATGGTGCTGACCGCACCAACCGTGGTGGCGCAGCCGACCGGTTACGATCCGGTGTGGTGCCGGCCGATCCGGAAGCGTCCGCCGGATGGGGACGGATCGACATGATCGCGACAGCCAGGCAGCAGCAACGGGTACCGCGGATCGAGACCGTGATGCGTTTCGGTGAGACGGCGCATCGGCAGGTCGAGGCATACGCGTGGAGTTGGCTGGTCGTGACCTTGTTGGAAATGTATTCCGAGTATCGCGAACCGTTCCGCGAATCGGCCACCCGCGCCGCTGACAGCTCGCCGCAATTCACCCGTATCTTCTATGACGGGTTGCGTGACCGCTGGCCAGTCTTGACCGCTCGTTGGAGGTTGTTGACACAGGACATCGATTATGGCTTCGACCCGGTCCGCCATCGGGTCGAGTTACCGAATGAGTTTGAAACGCTGACGTCAGCCGGCGTGGCGATCGGACTCGACACCGCGCGGGGCTGGCAAGCCGCACCGATCCGGGTCGTCGCCGGGGAATCGGTCGAGGTGACGGCGAACGGTTTCTACACGGTCCGCCAACCGGCCGATGGCGAATCCGACACGGCTTGGAAATCGGGTCCCGAAGGTGTCACCATTCAGTACTACCGAGGCCGACCGCTCGGCCAATTGATCGGCTGCTTTTTGCCGCTACGGGTCGACGGCGACCTGCCGAACCAATCGCCGTTGGAGGTCGTTGGGATCGCAGATCGAGCGAAATTGACCGCGGCGGTCGACAGTTGGCTGTTGCTGAAAATCAACGAGGCACCCGGCGATTTGGATGACAACCGGGGGACGATCGAAGTACGAGTATCGCCGGCGGACTAGCCGTCGCGGCCTGCGGCGGTTGGTCAACCCGGTTTTGACCGGTTACCCCTTGAGCGCGACAGTCGATTGCGTGACGATACCCGACGCGTCGATGCGTGGAGTTACCCAGACCCTAACCCGGAGTCAGCATTCATGGCCGTCCTTGTAACCCAGCAAGCCCCCGAATTCAAATGCACCGCCGTCATGCCCGACGGGTCGTTTAAGGACGATTTCTCGCTGTCGGATTACCGCGGCAAGTTCGTATTGCTGTTTTTCTATCCGCTCGACTTCACCTTCGTCTGCCCGACCGAGATCATCGCCTTCAGCGACCGAGTCGCAGAGTTCGAGGCGCTCGGTGTGCAGGTCATCGGCGCGTCGGTCGACAGCCATTTCTCTCACCTGGCTTGGCGAAACTCACCGCGGTCGCAAGGCGGCATCGGCGAGATCGGTTATCCGCTGGTCGCCGATTTGAACAAGCAGATCGCTCGCGATTACGACGTGTTGCTCGACGGTGGAGTGGCGTTGCGAGGTTTGTTCCTGATCGATCAGCAGGGGATCGTCCGACACCAAGTCGTCAACGATCTGCCGTTGGGACGCAGCGTCGACGAGGCATTGCGGATGGTCAAGGCGTTGCAGTACTTCGAAAAGAACGGCGAAGTCTGTCCGGCCGATTGGAAAGAGGGCAATCGAACTATCAAGCCTGGCGTCAGTGAGAGCAAGGAATTTTTCGGTGCCGAGTACGCCGGCAACTGATCGAATAGCTCGCGGCACGTGACTTAAGGAGTCCTCTCGTTTGACCCGCACGGCGATCCTCAGCGACATCCACGCGAACCTGGCAGCGCTCGAAGCTGTGCTGGAGGATGTTCGCTCCCAAGGCGTCGACGAGATCGTCTGTTTGGGTGACGTGGTCGGCTATGGTCCGCGGCCCTGTCAGTGCCTCGATGAGTCGATGAAGTTCGTCTTCACCGTCTTGGGCAATCACGACAGCAGCGCGATCTTCGACCCCGAGGGATTCAACAACACGGCCGAACAGGCGATTTTTTGGACACGAGAACAACTCCATCTCGGCGACGATCCCGCAGTACCTCGTCGTCGATTGGAGTTCATCTGTAAGATGCCGCGAGTGGTACAGCGGGAAGGCGTGTTATTCGTTCATGGGTCGCCACGCGGGCCGACGACCGAATACGTCTTTCCGGAAGACACCCAAAATCCGCGGAAGATGGAGAAACTGTTTTCGCTGATCACCCACGTTTGCTTTCAAGGGCACACTCACGTGCCCGGAATTTTCAGCAACGATAACCGCTT
>SKZY01000446.1 GCA_007127095.1 Planctomycetaceae bacterium | reverse complement strand
TGCAGATGGCCGCTTCGCGGCATTTGGAAACAGAAATCTTGACCTCGACGTTCATTGCGGAAATGATCGATGCCTGAAACCAAAATCGAACACCGCGGGTCAGACCCCGGGGGTCGACCAAAACCGCCACCGTCTCCTCATCTCTCCGAGCCGCGAAGCTGGCGACCGGAAGTAGCCCCGGGTGAGCGCCGGGTCGCTTTGCGAGCCAAGCGTAACCCGGGGGGAAAAGAACCATGACGATCGGCGACGAGCAAACGATTTACCACTTCGCTCGATTCAACCGAGTCGCAACCGGCAGCACCGACGACGCTGCTGGCGTGACCGGCGACTGGGAGCCGGCATTCGTTGGATTGCGACTCGGCGGGATCGGATTATTCGGCCGCTCGGCTGTTCGGGTAAGACCACGAAACGGGAGTGGCTCGGTGATATTCGAACGTTGTTACTGCTGAAGATCGTTGCGGAGATTCTGCTGGGCCTACGCCGCGATGGCGAATCGCTACTGATGCAGATGATGACCGCGCTGCTGGCTGTCAATTAGCGCCCAGGCGTGAACCTGCGCGACACCCAGCCACAACTGGTCGAGTCGATGTTACTGGAGCGCCCGGCGGCGGATTAATCTCGGCTTTACCAAACACTTGGGCATCGGGTGGCACGTCCCTGACGTACATCGGGTGGCACGTCCCTGGGGTACATCAGGTGGAACCTCCCTGAGGCACATCGGGTGGCACGTCCCTGAGGTACGAAGGGCGTGAGTAGCATTGAGAACGCCAGAGCACTGCTGGGCGAGCCAACGAGTTGCAAACCGCCCGTGCAACGCCAACCGCGTTCGTAGCACTCACGCCCATCACCAAGGACTCCGGGCGTGCCACCCAGAGGATAGGCCACCCCGCGAAAGGGAGGCGGCAGATGCCTGAAATCGGCTGGCCAAGCCGATTCGGCAACCGCCCGATCCGCATCAAGCGTCTATCTCGAAAACTCGCATCCCGACGGCGAGCTGAGCCAGCGGTCGCATCGAGTTCATCGCAACCACCGTAAGCTAAGCCGCTGCGCCCAGCGGTGCCGGGACAAACATCTTCAAAGCGACTCTGAATGCGACCGCCCGATCAGAGCGTTCGCATCTTTCATGCGCTGAAGAGTCGATCCGGCCGGAGCGATCGGTCGTTAACGCTTCGGGGGAATGTGTGTGGGAAGAGGGGGGGCTGGGCACAGGCGAGATCGTAGACACGATCTCAAAATCATCCACACCCGGGGGGCGATACGATCAAAAACCGATCGACCGCCGCGGAGGCTCTCCAGAATTCGCAACAACTCGGCCGCGCACCCCTCAGAAGAACTAAAAATCCCTGCCGTCACAATTCGGCCAAAAATACGATATCAAAAAGGCCGGAAACACTTTACCTACGTTGACTTTTCGGTAACTGACATCTTTTCCCGTCCGCGCGGTCATAGCCTGCAAAAATAAACAACGAACAGGAGCGTCAAGACGCCGAGTACCCCTAATCGTCCTAGCAGGACGATTTGATCGCAATACTGCTTGAATACTTCGTAATTACATCTGCACTGGTTGGTTGTCATTCCGTTGTGATATCCACAAACAATTTCCGCTTCGCCAGAAAGCACGTAAGCAAGCCAGCCTCCTTTGGGGACACAGAAGTCGTGGTGCTTCTGGAAGAACTCCCTTGTCTTCCGCGCGGCGCATCGCTCAGCCTTCGTAAGCTCTATCGCAAGTTCATGCCGGCTGAACATGCCGAGTATACATAGTATGATTCTGCCGAGCGGTGGAGGAGTTCTTGCGTTCATTAATTCAAACACTAGGCTTCCGCATAAGTCTTCCTTGCTCTCGACAGTTTGCTCTGTGACCCGAACGCATGAGACAATGTAAGCCCAAAAAACCACCTCACTTTCGTGTTCCGGAGAGGTCGGATCCCAGGATATAACTCGAAGCGGCCATCCATATGCAAATAACCCGCGAATCCCCCGCCTCAATTTCTTTTGATGTGGGCAGCTAAGTATTTCCGAAAGGCATGGCCTATCGTTGACGATGCGCTCTATCTGAGAGTTAGCGTGCCTTAACTTGAGCGAGCCTAGCCGACGCTTTAAGTGACCTAGGCCAAAGCTTACCTTCACGACAATTCCAGTGTTTGTATTCATGGCGGGATATCGCTGCCAGATCGATTCTGAACCAGATGCCCGACAAGTAAGACCTTGAAGAATCTCTGTGGTCACGAAGAACATCTGGAACAGAACTAGACCGAGCTACATAGGTTATGCCGCTACGTGGAGGGAGACGCTCTAGACCGCGAGGGTTTACACGCGGCCGCGCAGGACGTGGCGCAGGACGAACTCCTGGGCGTGGGAGCCTTGGGATTCGAATCTTCGGCAATCTAACCAATTTCAAGCATTTAGGGACCGGCGGAACACAAACACTGAGGCAGATTGCGTTGGCGATATCAAAGGCTATCTTTATCCTTCCAGGTGGGACATCATTTGTTGCACACCAGAGCCATAATCCACATGCCGCAGCACATCCAACCGCATGAATGATTTCGCCAGATGGATCTAGGAAAATCGCCGGCTGCCCCGAGACGCACGCGTAGAGTAGCCAAGGGCTTCCCTCGAACCCAATTGGATCGCGACCCAGGAACCGTCCACTTACGGCGTCGTACATGCAGGCTCGGTAGTGGTAGAGGTTCAAGTCGCCGTCCCACTCTCTCCCGGTATACGTGTACCGATTGTCTTCAGCCGAGGCAGAGATCGCCGTGCCGCTACCGTCGAAGAATGTCGGCTGGCCGTAGGCGGTGTAACTATACCGCTCGGTGATTGTGCCGCCGTCGGTCAAAGCGGTGACGCTGTACTGTTGGTTGCGAACAGTGCCAGGATCGGGGTTTTTGTCGCGGGCGCATGAGCCGACGCACTGTCGTGCGTGGGCTCGGCGGGTTGGGCGTCTGGGTTCGACGATGGCGACCATGCCGCCATTCTAGGCGATCAGGGTTGCGATTGCTCGTCTTTTGAGCCCTTGGGAGCGGTTTTCTCGCCGGATGATGCACTGCTCTCAGGTTGCTCGGCGGACCGATCGCGGTAGCCGGGATGTGTTTTCTCATGCACTTCACGTAGGCGCTCGATCGTGATGTGCATGTAGATTTGCGTTGTGTTCAGGCTCTCGTGACCGAGCAGCGTTTGAATGCTCCGCAAGTCGGCGCCCCCCTTCGAGCATCAGCGTCGCCGCGGTGATGGTGCAATCAGTCGGCTACAACCATTGTGCCAAACACATTCTGCAAGATCCGGTAACGTTTGTCGCGGAAAAGAGCCGCGAAGCTGGCGACAGGCAGTAGCCCCGGGTAAGCGCAGGCTCGCTTTGCGAGCCAAGCGCAACCCTGGGGCTAAGAACCATGGCGATCGGCGACGGGCAAACGATTTACCACTTCGCTCGATTCAATCGAGTTGCAACCGGCAAACCGACGACGCTGCTGGCGCGACCGGGCAACCCGCATCCGTTGGATTGCGACTCGGCGGGTTCTATTGGGTTTGAGAATCGATCGCTCGTCGCCGGCGCTGGCGTGCTCGGAAACCCCGGGTTCCGCTCGACTCGCCGAGCTCGTCATCGCTACAGCCCAGGCTAAAGCCTATCGCCGGCTTCGCGGCTTTCGGAATTAAAAGTTTCGGGCTGAACGTACAATCTTCTGCATGATACCAAAATCGAATAGTCAGCGAGGCTTCGCTGAGTGTGATAACCGCTGGGCTGCGATCAGCCGGCTCGCGCCCGGCGAGAAACCTTGGAGAGAATGGGGAGGCGAGTTGGTGTCGGACAAGTCAACCAGCGGCAGTGCTTACACCGAGCGGAACCGCAGCCCATCTTCATTCAATCGCTGCGTGTTGAAGCCCGAAAGGAGGCGTCGACCTCGAGACGCGCCGCGTCCCCTTTGAATGTGTCCTGCTGCTGGCGGGACCATTCCAAGGAGACTTATCTTGGCGCGAATCGTGTCAATATCGAAGGTTATGGCTGATCGATTCATCAGTCGACTCCGAAGAGGCGTTTGGCGTTGGCCGTTGTCGCTTCTCCGAACTCGGCTGGTGACATGCCGCGACTGGCGGCGATCACGGCGGCGGTGTGGCTGACACGGGCCGGCTCGTTGGGCCGGCGACCACGTAGCGGTTCGGGACTGAGGTATGGGCTGTCGGTTTCGACCAGCAGCGATTCCAACGGCACCTTGGCAGCGACCTCCCGTAAGTCGCCCGACTTCTTGAATGTCACCATCCCGGCAAAGCTGATCATCAACCCCAGATCGAGACATTGCTTGCACAATGACCAATCGCCGGTGAACGAATGCATCACGCCGCGGATCGGCCCGCCTGCCGCGTGCGGAGTCAATTGCGAGACGATCTCCTGACCGCACTCCCGCATATGAATCACCAACGGCAAATCATGGCGGCGAGCCAACACGATATGTCGCTCGAAGTAATCTTGCTGGACCTCCCAAGGCGTGTCGTCCCAGTAGCGATCGAGGCCGGTTTCTCCGATTCCTCGAACCGTCGGATCGGTCGCCAGTTTGACGATGCTGTCCCAATCGTCAGCGGCCGCGGCCGCGGCGCTGTTCGGTTGAATGCCGACCGTGGCGTAGAGAAATCCGGGATGCGAATCGGCCAATCGACAGGCCTGGCGACTGGTGGCGGCATCGAACCCGATTACGTTGATCGCTACCAAGCCGGCCAGCCGGGCATCTTCAAGCAGTCGTGGCAATGTGGCGGCGTAGGCCGAGTCGGTCAGATGGGCGTGGGTATCGTAAAGCAAGTCGTATTCCTGGGTGTGGGGGCTGATCAATCGCCACTGCCCGAAGCGGTGACGGCCTCCGCGGGCTCGGACCGAGGCCGGGCGATCGTGACCAAGGCGTCGCCGGTGAGAGTTTGCTGCAACGAGGCGGCTTCCTCGGGTGAGCGACTGAAGGCGAACACCGTCGGGCCCCACGAACTTTGCCCGACGCCGGTTCCGCCTCGACGGATCACGGTTTCGACCAATCGGGTTACTTCGGGACCGTTATAACAACCGCCCTGCTGACATCCGAACAGCCCACCGCTACGGCGATTGAATTCGGTTAACCGCCTACTAAACGCCTCAAAATCGCCAGCTCGTCCGGCCGTCAACACCCCATTGGCCAAACTCGCCAAAGAGCTACGGACAGCTGGCGGTGCGGCCGGCAACGCCGCGAATGCGTTCCCCTCGGCTTCACCACAGATCGGCCGAACCGAGACGAGCGGGCGTATCAACAAGACCCGCCAATCGCTCGGCAGTTCACAGCGTGAGACCCCATCCGCAGCGACATCGACATCGACAACGCTGTCGCCTGCGGCGTCCGGCGCGATGGAACCGGCGATCGCCTCGATCGCGATCGAGCCGATCGGAGTGCCCGTTTCGAGGATCAGCCCGCCGGAGAAAAAACCGATACTGCCGATTCCCGAGCGACAGCCGCGACCGGCCAATCGGGCGGCGATCTCCCCGGGGGTCAGTTCGAGACCGAAGTACCGAGCCAATCCTGCGGCGGTCGCTAATGCCAACTGAGTCCCCGAGCCGAGACCGCAATGAGCCGGGGCTGCCGCAACGACGCGTACGCCACAGGGCGGCAAGCCGTCCGCTGCGACCAGGTCGGGAAACCGTTGGCCGAAGCGTCGTGCGATCTCGGTCAGTCGATCGCCCTGCAATGGTCCCGGAGAAAACTCGTCCGCCGGTTCGATGACCACACGGGTCTCGGGCCGATCGATCATCAAGCCGATGCCGCCGAACGGTGGTCGGGTATCGAAAAGTCCGAAATGCAACCGGGCGCCGGTCGTGACACTGACGCCGCCGGAGTCATTCATCATCGACCGTCAGCTCCAATCGACGCCACGCCCGCCGCTCCGCCAGCCCACCGGTTTTCTCGACCAACGGGTAGAGTTCTTGCATTTGGCGGCGAACCTCGGCCTGCCCCAACAAGTGCAAACGGGTCGTCAGGATCGCTGCTTCAAGCACCGCGTGTTTGCCACGGTTGAAGCCGAACATCGGCCGCTGTTCGCCGTGATGCGACACGCGACACTCGGCCCGAGGACGAAGTGCGTCGTCGCTCCAACTTTCTACCTCCACGGCGAACCAGCGACAACAATCGATCAACTTGACCCAACGGCCGAGCAACGGCTCGACGAGTCCCTCGCCATCGACCGTCCCGGTCGCCGCCGCAGTGAGTAGTTCGACGTCGTCACTGATATGAATCACCGCCACGCCGGTGTCTCGTAGGTTGGCGTAAGTCCGCGAAGTGTGGAACGGCTTCAGCGTGAATCGCGAGCACGCTTCATCAGCGACTTCGGGGCCCATCGGCGCTACGTTGACGACGCCCGCCGCATCGCTGGTGGTGACGATCGCTTCGAGGATCACGGCACGAGTTGGGGCTGAGACGGGGGCGGTCCGAGCGGTTGTTCAACTGTCGATTCGGCGGCCCGCAGTGGCCCGGCCACCTGCTGGGCGGACTGCCCACCACCTTGATCGTCAATCTGATTCGTCAGAGGAGCTGATTTCCGTCGCTGGCAAGCCCAGGCGACAAAGTTGCCGATCAAGCGGTCACCGGCATCCGTCAACACCGACTCGGGATGGAACTGAACCCCGCACACCGGCAACGTCCGGTGACGGATCGCCATGATCGTGGCTGGCCGCCCCTCTGCTTCCCGTGTCGACGCGGTCACGCAAAGTTCGCTTGGCAACGTCGCAGCGGCGATCGCGAGCGAGTGATACCGCCCGACTCGCAGCGGGTTCGGGCAACCGGCGAATAACCCTTGACCGTCATGCTCCAGTTCACTGGCGCGGCCGTGCATAGGCTCCGAACGGACGACCTCAGCCCCAAACGCGTAGCCGATCGCTTGGTGGCCGAGACAAACGCCCAGGATCGGCAGTTCCGTGGCGAGCCGTCGGACCACTTCGACGCAACAGCCGGCATTTTCGGGGCGATGCGGCCCGGGCGAGAGCACGATCGCCGTGGGGTTCAACGCCCGACAGCCCGCGGCGTCGATCGCGTCGCTGCGGATCACAAGGGTCGATTCACCGGCCAAACGGATATACCGAGCCAGGTTGTGGACGAAGGAGTCGTGATTGTCGAGCAGCAGGATCATGACGGCATGATAACGCCCGGGATGGCCCGCAGCATACCCTCGGCCTTGACCCAGGTTTCTCGTTCCTCTTCGCCACTATGGCTGCGTGCCGTGATCCCGCCGCCGACGGGGAGCTGCCACCAACCGCCGGTCGCGGTCAGCGTTCGGATCAGGATATTGAACTCCGCGTCACCCCCGCAGGAGACGTAACCCAGCGATCCGCAGTAGGGGCCACGACGGTGAGGCTCGAGTTCGGCGATCGTTCGCATCGCTTCGATTTTAGGCGCCCCAGTGACCGAACCGCCTGGAAAACATGCGGCCAAGGCATCGATGGCGGTGAGTCCGTCGCGTAATCGACCGCGGACGACGCTGACCAGGTGCTGGACAAACGCGTATCGTTCGACCTGGCACAACTGCGGCACTACGACACTGGCGTCATCACAGACCCGCGACAAATCGTTCCGCATCAGATCGACGATCATCACGTTTTCGGCGTTATCTTTATCGCTGGCGACCAACCACTCGGCGGCCCGATGGTCGGCTTGGGGGTCACCTGTGCGGGCTACCGTTCCCTTGATCGGTCGCGTCTCAATACTACGGTCACGGATTCGCAAAAACCCCTCGGGCGACGAGCTGAGCACCTGAAAGTCGCCGCCGTCGTAGTAGCCCGCCAACGGAGCGGGGTTGGCCTGTCGCAGCCGGAGGTAGAGCGACGGAGACGGCATCGTCGCCGCGACCAACAAGCGCTGGGCCAAGTTGACCTGGAACGAATCGCCGCGCCAGATTCGGGCGATGATCTCGTCGATCGCCGCGCGAAACTGCTGCGACGTGAAATTGCTCGTCACGCCAGCCCGCGGGGTACTTTTCTGAGGCGCCAGCTGCGTGACGACGCCGGCCGCGGAAGGCTGATCACCGCAAGGCGTATCCAACAACTTCAGAACGTGATCGCGTCGCTGCTCGGCGAACGGCAGATCGGTGACGAAGCGATCGTCGCGAAAGCCCTGGCTGATCAGCCAGCTCGCCCCGGTTAAGGAATCATGCGCGATGACCCAGTCGTAGAGACCGACGCTGACCGCCGGCGTCGGCAAATCGTCGCCGGCAGCATGGCCAACCGGTTCCAACCAGTTCGCCGCTTCGTATCCCCACAATCCGGCGATCCCTCCCTGGAACGGCGGCAAATCAACGCGGCGGTCGGCGGGTAATCGTTTTGCCCACTGACGTAGCTCGGGCCAAGGATCGCGATCACCGAGGCGACAGCGGATCGTGGCGACGGGGTCGGCACAGAGGAAGCTGTAACGGCCGACCGTGCCGGGTGCTGGAGAGAGCGAAGGGCCGGGCGCCGCGGCATCGAGCCAGAGACAGCCCGGCAGGTGCGACAGACGATTGAAAGCCTGGACGACAGAAAAGCCGGACGGCAGCGGATGGACGATCGGCATGCGGTACGAACGAGTTCGGATTGCGGCGGACCGCCGGGTGACGGTCAATCGCCGGCGACGCTGATCGGGTTCCGGTTCAGACAGCGGGCGATTTGCCGCACGGCTTGCCGCAATCGCTGTTCGTTCTCGACCAACGCGAGCCTCAGAAAGCCTTCGCCGGCCGGGCCAAAACCGCTGCCAGGACTGACGGCGACATCGCCTTCCTCGAGCAATTTCATCGCGAAATCCATCGTGCTCATCGAGGACCGCCAGGGCTCGGGGACCTCCGCCCAAACGAACATTCCGGCACGCGGCGGTTCGACGTTCCAACCGAGTCGCTTGAGGCCACTGACCAAGGCGTCACGGCGACCGGCGTAGATCAAAGATTGGCTTTCCACCGCCGGTTCGGTTTCTCGGAGCGCGACGATCGCGGCGATCTGGATCGCCTGAAACATCCCGTAATCGTAGTAGCCCTTGATCGTGCCAAGACCGCGGATCATTTCGGCATTGCCGGCACAGAACCCAACCCGCCAGCCGGCCATGTTGTAGCCCTTGCTCATCGTCGTAAACTCGACGCCGACATCCTTGGCGCCGCGAGCGGAGAGAAAACTCGGCGGAAGGTAGCCGTCGAAACCGACATCGGCATAGGCGAAGTCGTGGATTACCAAAAATCCGTACCGCTTTGCCAGCCGTACGACCTCGACGAAGAAGTCGAGTTCGATCGTTGCCGCGGAGGGGTTGTGGGGGTAATTGATGATCAGCAGCTTCGGCCGCGGCGTCATGTTCTCACAGGTGAACGCGACATTGGCGAGGAACCGGTCGGGGTCAGCGACGTCGAGCGAGACGACATTACCCGAAGCCAAGATCACGCCATACATGTGGATCGGGAAATACGGCGCAGGGATCATCGCGGTGTCACCCGGCCCCATCAACGCCAGACACATGTGCGAAAAACCTTCCTTGCTTCCCAAGCAAGCGATCACCTCGTGGTCGGCGTCGAGCGAAACGCCGTACTTGCGGGAATACTTGTGCGTTACTTCCCGCCGCAAATTCAGCAATCCGTTCGACTTGCTGTAACCGTGATTGCGTTCATCCGAAGCCGCGTCGACCAATTTTTGGATCACGACTTCGTTCGGCGGGTCGGACGGGTTACCCATCCCCAAATCGATCACGTCGCTGCCGGCCCGTCGCTTCTGGTACAGCGCGTTGTTGATCCGCCCGAACATGTAGGGAGGTAGGCGATCGACTCGATCGGCGAACTTGACCTCGAACGGCCGCGGCGGAGGGTCGTCGATCGGGGCATCGATGGCTGGACCATCTAGGTTAAAACTTTCGCTCATCGCGTGAGTTCGCTCGGCTGCGGTTCGAATGGGAGGAATGAAACGGGGGAGGGCAAGCGACGTAACACCCTCGATCGGTGCCGCCAAACGGCGAATCGCGGCCGACGGTTGCCAAAACCGCCAAACCGCGATGCGCGTTTACACCCCGATTATTGTCACCGAGGACAACCCGCGACGGCTAGGGGTTCGCCGCGACAAAAAACCGTCCGAACAAACTCGCCGCTATCGTTCCGACTTAGCCGCCGGAGCGGTCGCGATCTTGGTCGTCTTCTTGGCGATTTCGAAGAAGTTGTCGATTTTGGCGGAGTCTTTCAATTGGTCAAACATCTTGGCCATCGCTTGACGACTTTTCTTTTCCTGCAACATCAACTGCAGCTCTTCTCGGACGGCCGAAAAGTCGCTGACGACCGGCTCGGTCATCCCCTGGCATCGCAGGATCACGTACTTTTCTCCCGTCGCCACAATCCCGCTGAGTTCGCCCGGTTTGAGCGAAAAGGCTTCTTTTTCCAACGCCGGCTGACCACCATGCTTCCGCAGTGGCGGCACCTTGCCGAAGTTGCTTTGCGATACCGGTTCAACGCTGTACTGTTCGGCCAATTCGCCGAAAAACTCGTCGGTCGGGTTGTTGCGGGCCATGTCCCAAACCTTTTGGGCGGTCCGTTGGTCCGACAGCACGATCGCCAGGATCTCGACGCGAGGGCCATAATTCGATTCGAAACCCTCGCGGAGATCGTTTTCGGTGACCGTCACTTGGCCTTCGATCAACTTGGCCAACGCAACGCTCGGCCAGACCGAGTCGCGGTAGTAGAGTTCACGGGTGGCGACGCCTTCCTCCAGCACCGAGGCGATCCACGCTTCGATATCGGGCTCACCGTTGGGACCGACATGGCCATACGCGACCGCGGCGCGAGCGACTTCGGCATCGAGGTCGGCTCGGGTGACCTGTTGCTTCGCCTTGGCCAATGCCTGAGTCAACAATTTACGGTTGATTTCTCCGTCCAAGACGATCGAACCGTGGCGTTTGACGCACTCGTTAGCGACCTGGGCGATCGTCACCTTCTGGCCGTTGACGATCGCGGCGACGCCCGGGTTTTGCTTCATCGCTTCGCTGTCGCCCAAGAACTTGACCACCTGGGCCTGCCGTTGCAGCTCTCCAAACATTCCGCTGGCCGCCTCGCGAACCTTGACATCGCGGATCGAATCGACGATTTGCTCGCGGATCGCCGGCATCGTTTGGGCATTCGGGTTGGCCGCGGGCAGCCGGCGGACCGGTTGCAGGATGATCCATTGGTCGCCGAGTTCCAACACCGGCGAAACACCGTTTTCGGGGGTCGAGAAAGCGATCTCCTCCAACCGCGTGTCTCCGGTGTGGCGACGGATCGGTGGAATCAAGCCACGGACGCTGGCGCTCGCCTCGTCTTCACTGAACTCCTTCGCCAATTCGCCGAACTGGTCGGGAGCCGCCACGGCTCGCTCTCGCAGTGAATCGGCTAATTTCCGGTCGGCGACCATGATCATCCGGCACTTGACCGCTTCACCATATTGCGACAGGTAGGCTTGATTGAACTCTTCGTCGCTGACCTTGACCTGGTCGGCTACCAACCGCCGCAGAGCCATCATTGGCCAGATCACTTCGCGAGCGTATTGATCGGGCGAAATATCCCGCTCGTCCTGCAATAATTTCAAGTACTGATCGATCGGCAGATTGAACTTCGCCGCGATCCGCTGGATCTCTCCACTGACGTCGGCATTGGTAACCTCGATCCCGGCCTCTTTGCAGGCCTGCAGGATCAGGTGCCGATTAATCATATTGTCGAGCATGTCGGGACCGTACCGCCGGACCGACTCATCGGCCAATTGGTCGGCGGTGATCGGGTCGGCGTTGACGACCGCGACGACCGAATTGCTCGGCGTACCACCGGTCGACGGTTCAGCCGCTTTGACGTTGGGCCCCATCCAAGAGGCCGTCAGCAATACGATCGCCAATGACGGGGAGAGGAAAGAACGGTTCATGGCGGTGATCATCCTTGATCCGAGGCATGGCGGGAAAGACAGGGTCAACGGAAAGCTTTTAAACAAAATTCGAATTTTGGCTCAAGATCAGTCCTGCGCCGTATTCGACGATTCGTCGCCGCACCGATCGGCGCTGACAAATGACTCGCCGCAAGTGGTAAACTGCGTTATGCCAACCGCCGCCGAACTGCTGACACCGACCCTGTTGGGGAAACTCGAACGCCTGGAATTGGTTTCGCGAAAGATTTTTCGCGGACGGATGAAGGGGGAACGCCGCAGCAAGCGGAAGGGCGAGAGCGTCGAGTTCGCCGATTTCCGCAATTATGTCGCCGGCGATGACCTACGGCTGATCGATTGGAATCTCTACGCCCGGCTTGATCAGCTGTTTTTAAAACTCTTTTTGGAAGAGGAAGACCTTCATTTTCACGCCCTGATCGATGCCAGCGAATCGATGAATTTCGGCAGTCCGACGAAGTTGCACGTCGCCAAGCAGATCGCCGCGGCGTTGGGCTATGTCGGACTCTGCCACGGCGACCGGGTTCGCGTCGCGGCCCTCGGCCCGCTCGGTGCAAAAGCGCCGCCGCTGCGTGGCCGCAGCAATCTCTGGCAGATGCTCGCCTATCTCGACTCGATCCCCAGCGGTCAGGACGTATCGCTGCACGACGGCATCCGTGATTTCGCGTTGCGGGTCGGTACCGGCGTCGTCGTCCTGATCAGCGATTTGATGGACAAACAGGGATACGAATCGGCACTGCGGATGCTGATCGGCCGCCGGATGGATGTCGTCGTGATCCATCTGCTGGCCGCTGAAGAGTTGGAACCGGAGCTGCGAGGCGACCTGCGATTGGTCGACGCCGAAGACAACGAAGCGGCCGAAGTGACATTGAACGACTTCGCATTGCAGCGGTACCGCCAAACGGTCTCGACTTTCATCGAATCGACCCGCCAGTTTTGTGGCCGCCGCAACATCACGTATTTGATGGCTCGCAATGACATGCCGGTCGAAGAGCTGATCACGAAGTACCTGCTGCGCCGGGGTGTGTTGCGATGAGCCTGCTGCCGAGTCTGGTCGCTTGGCAATGGGCTGTCTTGGCGGCCGTGCCGGTCGGGATCGTACTGCTCTACTTTCTCAAATTACGTCGCCAAAGCGTGCGGGTGCCGAGCACTTTCCTGTGGGCCAAAACGATCGAGGACCTGCACGTCAACAGTCTGCTGCAGCGGTTGCGGCGGAACCTGCTGCTGTTTTTGCAATTGCTGGCCGTGGCACTGGCCGCATTGGCGCTACTGCGACCCGGATTGCGTGATCAGACGGCGTCCAGCGGTCGTCAAATCTTCCTGCTCGACGCCTCGGCCAGCATGCAAGCGACCGACGTTTCGCCGGATGCTAACCGCTTCGAGCAGGCTCGCCGGCTGATCGGTGAATCGATCGACGCGATGTCCGACAACGATATGGCGATGCTGATCACGTTCAGCGACCGGGCCGATGTGTTGCAATCGTTCACGGCAGACCGCCGCCGGCTGCGAGAAGCCTTGCAACGGGCCGAAGTGACCTCGCGGCCGACCGATATCGCCGAAGCGCTGCGGGCCGCTGATGGGCTCGCCAACCCCAACCGGACCGGTCAGTTCGAAGACGCCAACGACCTTGCCGCCGCCGACCCGCTGCCAGCCGACCTGCTCGTCTACAGCGACGGCGGATTCGGCGCTGTTCAAGATTTTGAGCTCGGAAATTTGCGGCCCAATTACATCCGCGTCGGCAGCGAATCGCCAAACAATCTGGCGATCCTCGCCTTTGCCGTGGAACGCAATCCGGAATCGCCAGCCGAGGTTCAGGCCTTCGCCACCGTCGCGAACCTCGGTTCGGTCGCGGCGGAGACGACGGCGACGTTGAGTCTGGCCGACGAATTCCTCGATGCCGAACGACTCTCGTTGGCCCCAGGCGAGGAGACCGGTTTGACGTTCGTCCTGGAAGTCGACCAAGCCGACCGCCTCGAATTGCGACTCGATGCCGACGATGACCTAGCCATCGACAACGTCGCCCACTCGGGCATCGCACCGTCGAGATTGGTTCAAGTGCTGGTCGTCACACCCGGCAACCCGCCACTCGACTTGGCATTGACCACGGGACCGGCGAGCGGCATGTGCGAGGTCGAGTTCGTCACGCCGGATTACCTCAGCGGGGAAGCCTATCCCGGTCGGGCGGCGGCCGGTCGTGACGACTTGATCATCTTTGACCGCTGCGCGCCGACCGAGATGCCGCTGACGAATACGTTTTTTATCGGCTCGATCCCACCATCCGAATGGCAGCGAGGTGACCCGACGACGCGGGTGTTGCTGGTCGATATCGATCGCGGCCACCCGATCATGCGATTCCTGGAACTCTTCTCGCTACTGATCGCCGAAGGCCGCGTTTTGAAGCCACCGACCGGGGCGCTCGATCTGCTGGTCAGCGAAGCGGGCCCACTGCTTTCGCTCGCCTCGCGCGACGGCTACCAAGATCTCGTGCTGGGGTTCGAAATCATCAGCGACAACGACGAGGAAGGAGCGACTTTCAACACCGACTGGCACGTTCAGCGATCGTGGCCGGTATTCGTTCTGAACCTGCTCAGACACCTTGCCGGCGCGGCGCAGGGATCCTCGTTGGCGACCTATCGGCCGGGTGAATCGGTCACGCTTCGCGCCGATCAACGTCGCCCGATCGAAATCGATGGCCCCGACGGCTTCAATCAGACACTCACGCCCAGCCTGGCCACCACCGTCACGTTTTCGCAGACCGACCACGCCGGCTTCTACGAGGTCGATGACGGAACGCAGCGGCCGCAGGACCGTTTCGCCGTGAATCTGTTCGACCGCCGCGAGAGCGACATCGCCGCTGCCGAAAGTGTCTCGGTCTCCTTCGATTCGGTGGAGGCGGTTTCGTCCACCGAGTATCGCCGAAACGAGTACTGGCGACTCCTGCTGGTGTGTGTTCTGGGCGTAATCACGTTAGAATGGTGGCTTTACACCCGTCGACTCGGTTGACCCCGCCGGTTTGGTCAATTGGGTCATTGTCGGGTCGTGTTCCTGTTTCCCTTTGTATCGAACTTCCTGGAACCGAACCTCGCCGTTCACCGGCGATTCGTGTACCCGCCACAAACGATAAATGCCCATGCCCAGCGGCCTCGAGACCCTTCGCCGAGCTTTTTTGAATCCGACATCAACGGTGCTGAAGCACGGTTTCGTCGCGTGGCTTGGTGTGTGGCTTGTCGGCTTCGTTTCGCCCGCCGCGGTTCAGGCGGAATCGCCCGATGCTGCCATCGCACCGATCAGTTTTAACGAACAGATCCGTCCCCTGCTGTCGGATCGCTGTTTTTACTGCCACGGTCCCGACGAAAAGCACCGCGAGGCTGGCCTGCGGCTGGATGATCGTGAGGCGGCTATCGATTACCTAGCGATCGTACCGGGTGACCCCGATGCGAGCTTGATCATCGAGCGAGTGATCGAGTCGGACGACGATCTGGTCATGCCGCCACCTCACAGCAAGCACGGACGGTTGACCGCTGATGAGGTCGATTTGCTAGCAAGGTGGATCGCTGCCGGCGCTCTCTACGAGCCGCATTGGGCGTTCGCGCCGCTACGACAATCGTCGCCGCCGCGGGTGAGTGACGACACGTGGCCGAGCAACCCGATCGACCGCTTTGTCCTCGCCCGACTCGAGTCGGCCGGGGTCACGCCTTCACCGGAGGCCGATCGCGCGACGCTGATCCGCCGCCTTTCACTCGATCTGACCGGCTTGCTGCCGACTCCCGATGAGGTTTCACGCTTCGAGGCAGATCGCCGACCCGACGCCTACGAACGGTTGGTCGATTCGCTGCTCGCATCACCCCACTTCGGTGAACGCTGGGGAAGGCATTGGCTTGATCAAGCCCGTTACGCCGATTCGCACGGCTATTCGATCGATAGCCAACGAGCGATGTGGCCCTACCGCGACTGGGTGATCGATGCGATCCAAGCGGACTTGCCGTTCGACCGATTCACGATTGAGCAGTTGGCGGGCGATCTGCTGCCAGACGCCACCAAGTCACAGCGAGTCGCCTCGGGCTTCCACCGCAACACCCTTATCAATCAGGAAGGCGGCTCTGACCCCGAGCAGTTTCGCCACGAGGCCGTCGTCGATCGCGTCAATACGACCGGCGCTGTCTGGTTGGGGCTGACAGTCGGCTGTGCCCAGTGCCATACTCACAAGTTCGATCCGATCACCGATCGTGAGTACTATCAGTTGGCGGCGTTCTTCAACTCGGGTACCGACGTGAACAACGTCGGTGCGACCGTCTCGGTGACCCGTGGAGAGATGTTCGGAATCGCCGAACCGCCGATCGATCGCCTCCGCCGCGAGCGGCGTAGCGAACGGGAGCAAACCTTGCTGCGGCGTCTTCAGGAGCAACAGCGTCGTGCCGATGAAGCGTCGGACCAGGTCACCATCTGGCATCCTCTCGACTGGCGATCGAACCGAGAGTCCGCTGCGCAGATGCCCTCAGTCGACGGCGACGCCCGCCTCGAACCGCGCGACGACGGGTCGTTATTGGTCAGCGGATCGCCCGCGCCCAACGCCAGCTATCTTCTTCCGCTGGCCGACAGCGTGATCGCTGCGGGAACACCGATCGCCGCGATTCGTCTGCGAGTGTTGGCCGATGATTCGTTGCCCAAACGCGGTCCCGGACGGGCGAGCAACGGCAACTTTGTACTGACCGGTTTCAACCTCCAGGTCGGCGACCGGATCGTGCGACCGAGCGCCGCTGTGGCGGACCATTCTCAATCGGGATACCCGGTCACCGCGGCGATCGATGGCAAGTCCGACAGCGGTTGGGCGATCAATGTCTCGGCCGGTGATGGTGCGGTCATGAACGCTGATCACGAAGCCGTGTTCGTCTTCGATCCGCCGGTCGAACTCGATCCGGCCGCCGACAACTCGATTGAACTCCATCATCAACTCAATCGTGATTATCTGGTCGGTCGGTTCGCGATCGATGTCACTGAGCGGGCTCCGGCGGATATCCAACAGCGGCCCGACGAAGCCTTGATCAAGGCCCTGCAAGTCCGTGAATCACGGCGTTCGGCCGCCGACAAAAAGCGGGTTACCGACGCGCTCGCCACCGCCTTTCCCGATCACTCGCAGTGGGCGACCGAAACCGAATCGGCCAAAGTGATGGTGATGGCCGATCGTGACCAACCGAGATCGACGTTCATCAGTATCCGCGGCGATTTCCTCCGCCCCGATGAATCGGTCGGGCCGCTCGATCCGGGCGGGATTGCCGCGGTCGCCCCGCCGCTGCCCGCCGATCCGCAACGGAATCGCCTCGATTTGGCCAACTGGTTGGTCGATCCCGCCAACCCGTTGACGCCGCGAGTGACGATCAATCGAGTTTGGATGCGGTACTTCGGTCGCGGTTTGGTCGAAACCGAAGAAGATTTCGGCACCCAAGGGACACCCCCTTCACACCCCGACCTGCTCGATTGGCTCGCCGCCCAGTGGCGGCTAAGCGGGCTTTCGATGAAGTCGCTGCATCGTTTGATCGTCACCAGCCAAACCTACCGACAATCATCCCAGCATCGTGACGACCTGGTCGAAATCGACGCCCGCAATCGGCTGCTGGCGAGGCAAAACCGGATCCGGGTTGAAGCCGAACTGGTCCGTGACGCAGCGCTCACCGCCAGCGGCAAACTCGACCGTACGATTGGCGGCCCGAGTGTCCATCCGCCTCAGCCCGATGGGGTTTATGCCTTCACCCAAGCCGCCAAGCGATGGGTCGCCGACACCGACGGCGACCGCTTTCGGCGGGCGATGTATACCGAATTCTTTCGCAGTGCCCCGCATCCGTTGTTCACAACCTTTGACGCCCCCGATTTCCAAACGGTGTGTACTCGACGAGATCGTTCCAATACGCCGCTACAGGCGCTGACCGTCGCCAACGATGAAGTCTTCGTGGAACTCGCCCGCGCGATGGCGCAGCGGGTACGGCGTGAATCGTCAACCGCGGACACCGCGGACCAGATTCAGCTCGCCTTCCAATACGCCCTATCTCGATCCCCTGCAGCGACTGAAGTGGAGATTTTGGTCCGATTCCATGACCGACTCGTCGAGTCGTTTCGCGGTGACAACGCGAGCGAGGTCGCGGCTTGGTTGGGGAGCTTCGCTGAGGCATTGGCGAAAGAATCGATCGGCGAATCCGAGCGACACGCGGCCGCCTTGGTGGCGGTCTGTCGGACGCTCTTCAACACCGACAATTTCATCACTCGCGAATAGCACATAACCATGACTGATCCGCTTTCGGAAACCGCTCGCCAACAACTCCGGGCTGACACCCGCCGCCATTTCTTTCAAAATTGCGGCGTCGGACTCGGTTCGATCGCGTTGACCAGCTTGCTCAGTCGCGACGGCTTGGCCGATCAAGACGTGTCGCGTTCCCCAGCCCGAGCCGCCTTGCGGGCGATCGATCCGGCCGCACCGATGGCCCCGCGTCCGGGACATTTTCCCGCCAAGGCCAAGAACGTGATTTTCCTGTTCATGGCCGGCGGTCCGAGTCAATTGGACATGTTCGAGGACAAGCCGAAGCTGCGGCAATTGAGCGGGAAAACGCCGCCGGAAAGCCTGATGGCCGGCAAGCGTTTCGCGTTCCTCAAGGGAAACGAGACGCTGCTGGGCACGCAACTCGGGTTCGGCCGCTACGGTGAGTGCGGGATGGAACTGAGTGAATTGCTGCCCGAACATCGCAAGATCGTCGATGAAGTCTGCTGGCTGCGGGGGATGACGACGGATG
Source organism: Planctomycetaceae bacterium (assembly GCA_007127095.1). Taxonomy (GTDB): domain Bacteria; phylum Planctomycetota; class Planctomycetia; order Pirellulales; family Pirellulaceae; genus UBA6163. Next base: position 2,468 of record SKZY01000446.1, on the reverse strand, counting down.
TGTTCAACCATGGCCCGGCCAAGCTGTTCATGAACAGCGGTTTTCAGGCCCCCGGACGACCGGCACTCGGCTCTTGGGCGACCTACGGTTTGGGCAGCGAATCGACTGACCTGCCCGGTTTCGTCGTCCTCCAATCAGGCCCCCGCGGTCCCCGTGCCGGCGCTTCGCTGTGGAGCAGTGGGTTCCTGCCGACGTCGTATCAAGGGGTACCGTTCCGCGGCCAAGGCGACCCGATCCTGCACCTCCGCAGCCCGGCTGGGATTTCTCGAAGCAGCGAACGGAAGTTTTACGATGCCGTCGCGGAGCTCAATCATGCCCGGCTCGATCAATCGGGTGACCCCGAGATTCTGACCCGGATCAACGCCTACGAAATGGCGTTTCGGATGCAGACCAGTGCTCGAGAGTTAATGGAAATCGATCGTGAATCGCCCGAAACGCTCGCCCTTTACGGCGTGGAGCCTGGCAAACCGTCGTTCGCCAACAATTGCCTGCTCGCCAGACGATTGGTCGAGCGTGGTGTCCGCTTCGTCCAACTCTATCACACCAATTGGGATCACCACGGCGGCCCGACCGAGAACCTTGACAAACACTTGCCCGAAGTCTGCCGCGAAGTCGACGGACCTGCCGCCGCGCTGGTACTCGACCTGAAACGTCGCGGCCTGCTCGACGACACCCTGGTGATTTTCGGTGGCGAGTTCGGCCGCACGCCGATGGGTGAAGTCCGTGAAAACGTCGGACGCGACCACCATGTCGACGCTTTCACGATGTGGCTCGCCGGCGGCGGCGTAAAACCGGGCTATATCCATGGGGCCACCGACGAACTCGGGTTCGGTGTTGTCGACGGTAAGGTCCACGTCCATGACCTTCACGCGACGATCCTGCACCTGTTGGGGTTCGATCACGAGCGGTTGACCTACCGGTTCCAAGGCCGTGATTTTCGTCTCACCGACGTCCACGGTCATGTCGTCTCCGACATCTTGGTATGACGCGGTCGCGGGATTTTGACGCAATCGCATGCACCTCCCCTGGATTGAGCGTGCAACGTAGCGTTCAATCGGATTAAATGCTGTCTGGTCTCCTCGGCTTTTCCATTTCTAAGGTGGTTGATGATGCGTAGCGATTTTCGTTTGAGCGTTTGGCGGCGGCTTCCAGCTCTCAAGCTGCGTCCTCTATGGCTGCTGCTCGCTTTGGTCGTGCTGTCGGTAAAGCCGACCGCCTGGGGTGAAGATGCCGCGACGACGGCACCGCGAAACATCGTCGATTGCATCGGCGTCGCCGATGCGACCACGGTCGCTACCTGCGGCCAAGGTTGGCTGGAAATCATCAACGGCTACCCGGTACTGCATCTCAAAGGCACGCCTTACGAAATGGGGTACCAACATGGGGCGCTGCTGCGTCAGAGCGTTCGTCAAAACATGGAAACGCTGCTGCAGGACAAGGGCGAACAAGCGTTGGTCGAAATCGCGGGAATCAGCCTCAAACCGCGAGATGTGATCGAAACGATCATCCGTGCCCAAAAACCGTTCGTCCCGGAAAAGTATCTCATCGAGATGGCCGGGCTGGCGGCCGGCGCTGGACTCGCCCCAGATGACATTCGCGCGGCGAACTTCATCCCCGAACTGTTTCATTGCAGTGGGTTCGCGATCGCCGGGGATGCCACCGCCGACGGGACGCTCTACCACGGACGCGTACTCGACTACGCCATCGATTGGGGGTTGCAACGTCACGCCGTGATCATCGTCGCCGAGCCCGATGGCGGGATCCCGTTCGTCAATATCGCCTACTCGGGATTCATCGGCAGCGTCACCGGAATGAACAACCGGCAAATTTCGATCGGCGAAATGGGTGGTGGCGGGCTGGGGAATTGGCTCGGTGTACCGATGGCCCAATTGATGCGAGAGGTGATCGAAACGACCGAGACGCTCGACCAAGCGGTCGCGGTGTTTCGCGACAACCCGCGGACCTGCGAATATTACTATGTGATCGCCGATGGTAAGAGCGGGGAATCGGTCGGAATCGCCGCCACCTGGCAACAACTCGATGTCATCCGTGCCGGTGAAGCCCATCCGCTGCTCCCCCACGCGGTCCCGCAATGCGCCCTGCTCAGCGCCGGCGACCGCTATCACGAACTGGTTCGCCGGACCCGCGATGGCCTCGGCAGCTTCACCGCTGAATCAGCTCTGAGTCTGATGGATCGTCCGGTGGCGATGAGGTCGAACTTGCACAACGTCTTGTTCGAACCGGCATCGTCGCGCTTTTGGGTCGCCAATGCCGGCGATGATGGCAGCCCCGCCGCAGAGCAACCCTACTATTCCTTTCAGTTGACGGAACTGCTCAGCCGGCAACCTTCCGCAGCGGCTCCCGAATTGGCCCTCGAAATGCCGTCGGATACGACGACGGTAGCAATTCCTGCGACCGCACCGTAGCCCAGTCATCCTTCGTCGAACAAAATCGGATTCGGTGCTGAC
>SKZY01000281.1 GCA_007127095.1 Planctomycetaceae bacterium | reverse complement strand
TTCCAACCTGCGTTGAGCCGTTTCCGGCTGATTAGTTTGACTCACGGCTTGTTCTCCGTCCGTCACGATCGGCTGGTTCCGTCCGGAGTATACCACCAGCCCCCACGCGCCGCAGAAAAAAATGCCCCGGCCAGCCAAACAAAAGACACCCTCCCTTGGGAGGGGCGAGCGTAAGCGAGGAGAGGGTCGCCCGCAGTGCCTCAAGAACAACCACCACCCTGCACTCGCAAGGCCGCATGGCTCACACCATTGCGTTGAAAACGCGATCTCTCCAATGTGTCATTGGACGGCAACAGCCGAGTGCGACGTCGATTGCGGCAGCCAAAAGAACGGCAAAGACGATGACTTCTGGAAAGCGGCGAGGTCACAGTCATCGACGATCAGCCACTTTCCAACATCGATTGAATCGCTTGGCGAATCAAGTCGGCCCCGTTCTTGCAACCGAGCTTTCGCTTGATGTTTTCTCGGTGTGTGTCGATCGTGTGTGTGCTCAGGAAAAGCTTGTTGGCGATCGAACTCGTTGAGTGCCCCAGTCCGATCAGTTTAAAAACCTCTAATTCCCGATCGGTCAGCAGTTCGATCGGGTTTTGTGTTTCGCTTCGCTTACCCAATGCCTGCGAGACCAGCCGCTGTGTGATATCTGAACTGACATAACGCTCGCCGTGGCATACGGCCCTGATCGCCTCGATCAGCTTCTCATTCGATTCCTGTTTGTTCAGATATCCGAGTGCGCCGGCTCGCATCGCTCGTTCGGCATACAGCGATTCTTGGAAAGCCGAAACGACCAGCATCTTGGTCGACGAATTGAGCATTCGGAGCCGCTTGATCAACTCGATTCCATCGCCGCTTTTTAACGAGATATCAATCAATGCCAAATCAGGACAAACCTGTTTCGCCAGTTCCACTGCCCCGTCTTCCGACTCCGCTTCTCCACAAACCTCCATGTCGGATTGTGACGAAATCCGCATCACGAGCCCATCTCTCATCATCGGATGGTCATCGACGACCATGATCCTCAAACGCAGTTTCAACCGACTCATTGCAGTACGCCGGTAACGGGGACTGTACAGCGAACGATAGTGCCGGTCTGATCACTTCTATCGACCCGCAGGTCGCCGCCCAGCATGCTGGCTCGGTATTCCATGATTCGCAATCCGAATCCGTCGCTTCCCGAGGCGGGGCGAGACGTCGCTTGGGGGTCAAATCCGACTCCGTTGTCTTGTACTTCCAAGACGATATTCTCAGAATGCTGTGAAAGTGTGATCAAGACATCGTCAGCCTGGCCATGCTTGATTGCGTTGCTCAGCGATTCCTGGGCGATGCGATAGAGTTGAGTCGCGATCGAATTGTTCGCGAGAAAACCGGATCCTACAAACTCGAAGCGACAACGGATTTTCTGTTGCTCACTGGTGTCGGTTGCCAGTTCGGTGAGTGCCGAACGGAGTCCTTCGGCATCGATCTGAACCGGCATGATCCCGTGAGAGAGCGTACGAACATGCTGGTTGGCTTCCGTCAATCCCTGTGAAAGTTTGGCCGCTGTTTTCTTGATCTGCAGATAATCCGTATTCGAAAGTTTCCATTCGGCTCGCGCGGCAGTGCTGTCCGATTCAGCGTGTTCAAGGTAATTGCATAGGGTGCCCGCGAATAACGACAGGCCAGTCAACTCCTGTTGAGTACCGTCGTGTAACTCTTGGCCGATTCGACGCTGTTCATCGGCCGCGATTTCGAGGACATGCGTCTGCAGTTGCTTTTGGTGAGATATGTCTCGAAGAATTCCGGTATACAGTTCCAGATGGTCGACTCGGTTGATCGCCAGATCGACCGGAAAAAGTGACCCGTCTTTACGCTTCGCGACGGCTTCGTGAAGCTTCCCGACGCGGCGTTCGATCGCATTCTTGATTTCGCCGGCCATTTCGTTGCGCTCCGAACGAGCAGATAGCGACGGTATCAACAAGGCGATACTTTCGCCAATAACTTCGTCACGCTGATAGCCGAATAGCGACTCGGTCATCGCATTCACGCTATCGATCTTTCCGGCCGGATCGAACGTGACGATCGCATCGGCAGCCGTGTCCAAGATAGCTTGCAGTCGCTCGGCGGTTTCGTGCAATTCCTCGAAATGACGCGAGTCAGCCTCGCGTTGAGCGGCTTCAAACTGCTTTCGCTGGGTCAGGTCGACGAACGTGATAACGACGCCACCGAGAACATGGTCGGTCGTCCGATAGGGAAGGATCCGACGAAGAAAATAGCGGGAATCGTCGGTCTCGATCTCCCGTTCGACAGGGTTCAGTTCGTTCAGGACCTGCTGGCATTCGGACAGCAAGCGATCGTCAACGAACTTGAGAGCGATATCCTGAAACGGTCGACCGACGTCCGAGGCGAGTAAATTCAATAACGATTTCGTCGGCGGAGTGAATCGCTTGATGTTTAGTTCTTTGTCTAGAAAGATCGTGGCGATCTCCGTGCTCGACATTAAGTTTAATAGGTCGTCCGTAGACTTGCTCAACTCGGTAACGTTCTCGTGGAGTTGCGAGTTTACGCTATTTAATTCCTCGTTCAGCGACTGCAATTCCTCTTTCGATGTTTCCAGTTCCTCGTTGACCGATTGCAGTTCCTCGTTCACTGACATGATCTCTTCATTCGAGGTCTTCAGCTCTTCGTTCGAACTTTCTTTCTCTTCGATCGTGCTCTGCAGCTCTTCGCTGAGCGATTTCAGCTCATACTCGAGTTGCCGGCTTAGCCGCGATTCGTCCTCCCAGGCCGCGTCCGGATCGCCCGTCCTGTCCGCACGATCCGCCGGCTCTCCGAGCTTTCCCGTCGCAGGGCAATCTTGAAAGATGACCAGGATCAAGCCTTCGGCTTCCTTTGGCTCGGTCAACGGGCGTACCGTGATCGAGCAGCGGGTATACTGCGCGTCTCGCTTCACGCGGGCTTTGGTGTCGACTACGGTCGTTCGGTCCCGGGCGGCACTGGTGCAGGCGGAACGAAGTTTCGTACGCAAACCCGGCCTCGCCATCGCGAATAACTCTTTGGTCAATTCTCCCCTGGGAAACTCCAAGTAATTAACCAGTGGGCCGGTTACGTACAGAACCTCAAAGTTGCGATTGATCAAGGCCGCTGCCGGAGCGTATTCTCGAAGAATCAGCTGTTCGGTTAAGTCTTTGAAACTCTTGGCCGGGGCCGTCAATCGACGGCTGTGCGATGAATGGTGACGTCGACCATCGCTGCTGCTCAGCGGGATGTGGATCAGTTCGCGTTTGGTCGACTCGCTCCGGCGATAAATCCGCCAATTCTTCGATATGGTCTCAAACAATTCGGACAACCTACCGACCGTTTCGGATGGGCCGAGCATCAAATAGCCGTCCGGTTCCAGTGCAAAGTGAAACAGCGTGATCACCTTCCGCTGCAGCTCCGGTTCCAGGTAGATCAAGAGGTTGCGACACGAAACCAGGTTGAGCTTGGAAAACGGCGCGTCGCCGATCAGGTTTTGGCGAGAAAAAACGACCGATTCGCGAACCGCTTTGTTGATTTGAAAATGATTGTCATCGACCGTAACGAAAAATCGTTCCAGGCGTTCTTGCGATACATCGTCGGCGATACTGGCCGGATAGATGCCGGCCCTCGCGACCTCGATCGCATCCGCATCGATATCGCTGGCAAAAATCTGAATGGTCGCACGATCGGTAATCCCCAGTGGATGGTCGCCCTGCGGGTCGGAACCGTCCGGTGACGGGCCGGAGCCGATCGCTGCTGCCTTCTCTTCGGCAATCGCTTCGAACAACAGTATTGCAATCGAATAGGCTTCTTCGCCCGTCGCGCAGCCCGGAACCCAAACACGGAGTGGCAAGTCGATCGATTGCCGGGCGAGCAAGGTCGGGATGATTTCTTGCTGTAACGTGCGATAGGCGTCAGGGTCGCGAAAGAACGTAGTAACGCTGATCAACAAGTCTTTATGGAGTGCTGTCACCTCGTCGGAGTGTTGCTGTAGAAACTCGAGATACTCCTTCATGTCGACGATATGCGCTAAACCCATCCGCCTTTGGATCCGCCGCAATACCATCGGCTTGCGGTAGGAGCAAAAATCGTATTTCGTTCTCGTTTGAACCAGATTCAAGATCTGAATCAGCAGATCGGTCGACTGCTGTGGTGTGGATTCGGCTCGGTCCGAATCGCTCAAGTAAGGCTGTTCGACGTAGTTCACCAGCTCCGCGGGCATCTCGGCGGGCGGCAGCACACAATCGATCACTCCGGTGTCGATAGCACTCTGCGGCATCTGCCCGTATTCCGCCGTGTCGGGCTTTTGGGCCATCACCATTCCACCGGCGAGTTTGATCTCGCGTACCCCCAACGCGCCATGACTGCCGGTGCCTGACAAGACTATGCCGATCGCCCGCTCCCCTTGGTCTCGAGCCAACGACCGCAGAAAGAAATCGATCGACGTCTGCCACGCACGGTGCTTCGGTGGGGCGCTCAGCCGCAAAGCCCCTTCCGAAATCGACAAGAACTTGTTCGGGGGGATGATGTACGTGCTGTTTTTCTGAACGACCATCCCGTCCTCGGCCTCGACCACCGGGAGCGAAGTCAGCTTGCTCAGCAACTCGACCATCAAGCTTTTGTGCGACGGATCAAGATGTGGAATCAAAACGAACGCCATCCCGCTCTCAGCGGGAAGCTTGGAGAAAAACTTTTTGAAGGCGTCCAATCCACCCGCCGAGGCGACAATTCCGACAATCGGAAAGGTGGCTTGCGAATCGCCCTTGTGATCATTCTCGGAGATCTTGGCGGCAGACTTCTTCGCCGCAGTATCATCCGGGGTCGAAATGCGGTCGACGCGAGCACCTTCGGCTGCCCCAATACTTTTCGAACGTTTTTTCATGCTTCTCGATCTGCCCACTGTCCTTGCCGGCTGTTCACTGCCCGCTGTCTACTTGGAAGTCCTACCCGATGGCCCAATTTTCAGCGAGTGGGAAATGGCTGCCAGACAGCTCTCTTTCGCACATTACTAACGTGAATAGTCTACCACCGGCCGTCCGTGATCGCTATGCAGAGCAGGGCTATCGCGACGAAATGGCGGATTCCGCCATACACGAATGGCTCGACGTCTGATTATCTAGTCGACGGAACGTGCGCAAACTGAATGCTCTCAGACGACGCCCACATGTGGCGTGTCAGTACGTGGTTGGAAATGGAGCGAAAAATGCGAGTCATGGTAGCCGGCGATGATGTCAGTACGGCATGTGGAATTTTCTCGATCTTGGCCGGATGTGGCTATCGACTGGAGATCACCAAGGATGGGATCGACTGCATCATGGCCCTTTCCGACTATGTTCCCGATTTGGTGATCATGGATTTTCATATCCTCTGGGGCGGCAGCGACGGGGTGATGGATGTGATGAGCAAGGACACGAAACTGAGCAGCGTTCCGGTCATTTTGTTCGCCAGTGTTAACGGGCGGCGGATTTTCTGGGAATACCGCAGGATCGATGCACGGATGACCGCACTGGTCCAGACACACGAATTTTTAAGTCTCACCGATCTGCTCGACAGCATGGGCTTTGCATCCGACGAAGACGCTTTCGCTTCGAATCGGAACGGCCGAGTCGATTTCAGCTACGTCAACAGAAGCCTGTTCGAATCCGATCGTGGTTGAATCCGCTACATCGCTTTCGTGTCTCGCTCGATATTCCCCGTCTGCCGCCAACGCAACACTCCTCACTACGGCGCAAGTGATCACGACTTAGTGGGATGCTCATTCGAGCGTCAAAGTATGTGAGCTGCGTCGTTTTCTTAGTGAGAAAGGGATTGGGATGAAAACAGACCAGCACCGTAAACGCTCCTCCAGTTGTTGTGACGGGATCGTTGTTAAGGTCGAGGGTGACAAACTGACTTGTGCCTGCAGCGAAGGCGACGATCAATGTTACACCCTGGCGAAGGATGTCGACGTAACTTGCAATGGCGACCCGGGCGAGGTTTCCGACCTCTGTCAGGGAACGACGGTCCGGATGACCATGTGTGAGGACGATGAGACCAAAGTGGTCGCTGTCGAATGCGAAAAGCCCGCTTTCGCCTGAACGCCATACGGCTAGATCCCAGTCACTAACCCTGACCAGACTTCTGATCGGGACCATTCGTAAGATGGGTTATCAATCGGGGTGTCCGTGCGAACCCATTCTGAAACCAATTTGTTTATGAAAGTTTAGGAAACTAAAATGAAGTTCAACCGATTTACCATCGCAACGCTCGCACCGTTGTTTATCGGCAGCCCACTCGTTGCTCAGCAACCATCATCGGGCCAAAACCAGGCGATCCAAGCTGAGACCGCTCAGGATCAGTCGAATCCCGAACGATCGACGGAGCGAAACCCCGCTCAGCGCGACTCGGCGCAACGTGACTCGGCTCAACGTGAGTCAGGTCAACGTGATTCGGCTCAGCGTGACTCAGGTCAACCCGGCTCAGCACAACGTGATTCGGCTCAGCGGAGTACAGCCGGTCAATCGAGTGCGCACGACGCGCAGTCGAAGGATCGAGCCTTTGCCGAGTGCCTGGCGATCATGAATCGTGAGCAAGTCCTGGTTGCACGTTATGCACAGGAAAACGCGAGCAGCGATGATGTCAAGAAGTTCGCCGCGATGCTGGAGAAGGACCACCAGGAGTGCTTGGGTGAATTGCAACAAGCGTTCTCGCAAGACGGAACTGCGGATAGCTCGGCCGGTAAGACTACG
>SKZY01000195.1 GCA_007127095.1 Planctomycetaceae bacterium | reverse complement strand
GCGATCGGCGGATCACTCGATTCGCAAGACTTTTCCAGTGACGTCTATATCCCGATTTCGACGATGCGAAAACGGATCGGCGATACCGTCGTTACCCGCCGCAGCGGCCAATTCGAAATCGAAATCATCGAACTGAATCAGATCACCCTGCAGGTAGCCAGCGTGGAGGAAGTCCGCAAGACGGCCGCGATGGTCGAATCATTGGTGCTGCCTCGCCACGCTTCGATGCAAGACGTGGCGGTCGTCGTCCCGCTGGAACTGCTCGAACAAGCCCGCAACCTGCGAATGATGTTTCTCGGGATCGGTGTCTTGATCGCCTGCATCTCCTTGGTGGTCGGCGGCATCGGCATCATGAATATCATGCTGGCCAGCGTCACCGAACGGACTCGCGAAATCGGGATTCGGCGAGCCCTGGGTGCCAAACGGAACGATATCGTCCGCCAATTTTTGGTCGAAACGATCGTGCTCAGTTTTGCCGGCGCGTTCCTGGGGATCTTGCTCGGCTTCCTCGGCCCGCCGATGTACCACGCCTTGCTCTACACCCTAGCGACCACTTCGCCCGAAAAGTTCGCGTCGTTGCCCGAAGCGATCCGCCAAGCCGAACCGTCGATCGTTTATGCGACGATTCCCCTGGCCGTCGGAATCGCTGTCGCCGTCGGTTTGGTCAGCGGGCTCTATCCTGCGATCCGAGCCGCCAAGATGAATCCGATCGATGCCCTGCGTCACGAATAGTCACCAAGTCTCGAATCGTCGTCAGCGAGCAAGCTAACGCAGCAGCGTTCCTGCCGATTTCGGAGCCAAACCGTGAAGCCGTTTCTGCAACTCGCCGTAATCTTGCTCTGGGTCGGCTGGGCGAACGCTGTGGTCGGTTATCGTGCAACTGTCGCGGCCGAACCGAGCGAACTCTCGGCTACCTTTTCGATCCTGGCGGTCGATCCCGAGACGGGCACGGTCGGAATGGCTGTGGCGAGCAAGTACCCGGCGGTCGGTAAAGTCGTCGGCTTCGTCCGCGGTGACGCCGGAGGGATTTGTACCCAACACCATCACGTTCCGTCCTGGGGGCCGACAGCGCTTGAATCATTGGCCCAAGGCACGGCCCCGGATCAGGTAATCGCCGACTTGCTGCGTGACGATCCCGACCGTGAATTACGGCAATTGGCCGTGATCGACATGCAGGGCCGGGCGGCGGTACACAACCCGACAGCCGCGCCGCGGTCAAGCCGTTATTGGGCCGCAATGACCGGGCGGTTTTATTGCTGCCAAGGCAACACGTTGGTCGGTCGTGAAGTCGTCACGGAAATGGCTCGGGTTTATGAAGAAACCGACGGCAGTCTGGCCGATCGACTGATGGCGGCGTTGACCGCCGCGGATCGTGCCGGCGGTGACCATCGCGGCCGACTTGCCGCCGGTTTGCGAATCGCCCGTGATGCCGACCCCGGCCTATGGCTCGAACTACAGGTCGACAACAGCGACGACGCGGTGTCCGATTTGGCCAAGGAGTACGCCGAGCTGGTACACCCGGCGAAAGAAACTCCGGCCAACTGCGACGGCTCAGAGGTTGTAAACAGCGGAAATTGAAGACCAACGCTTTCAAGCCGCTGCGGTTACTACTCGTCCTGAAAGACGCTCTGTAAGAACCAATACAGACTGCTACTCCAATGCTGGGGATCGTGGCCATGTCCGTCGACATGCCAGACATGGGCGATTTCATTCTGTTTGAGAAACCGCTGGACGTTCTGGCTGATACGAATCAACCCGTCTCGATTGCCACAAGAAATCCAAAGCAAACGGAGCTGTTCTTTCGCAGCTTCAACGTCAGGGATCAGTTCGTCGGCCGGCTTGGTGTTCGGCGCCGCGGAGAACGGTCCGACCCAGGCAAAGGTATCGAGGTTGCCGAGTCCGAAGTTGAACGCCTGGCCGCCACCCATCGACAGACCGGCGATTCCACGTCGCTCACGGCTGGAGTCGACCGAGTACCGCGATTCGATCGCCGGGATGACATCGTTCAATAAGTCTTTTTCAAAGACGGCGAATGCCGGAGCACTCGCCATCACATTCCCCTCGGCGCGATCGTTCGGCTGGGCGCGACCGTTGGGCATCACCACGATCATCGGCTCGGCTTTGCCGTCGGCAATCAGGTTGTCGAGGATCACGTTCGGCGAAGCGAATCGTTGCCACTCGGTTTCGTCGCCGCCGATGCCGTGCAGCAGGTAGAGCACCGGATATTTCTTATCTGTGGTGTACCCCGGAGGGCTGTAGACCTGCATCTTTCGCGTCGTACCGACGGTCGTCGATTCGTACTCGATCATCTCCAACCGGCCATGCGGCACGTCGTCGCGTTCGGTCTTGAAACCTTCGGGCGGCGCGTCGTAGGTCGCAATGTCATCCGGTCCCAGTTCGATCGGTCCGCCGAAACCACCACGACCAGCAGCGGGCCGCTGGCGAGACTCGGGATCTTGCGAAAAACCCACTTGCCCAGCAGCCAGTAGGATCAGTGCCGCCGACAAGAAGCGGGCGATCGCGGCACGTCCGCGATGGTGAAAATTAGGTTTCGACATCATTTCCAGCTCATGGCTTAGCAACCGATTCGTGACCGAGGAGACGGACCAACGCCGCCAGTCTCCATGCGTTCGATTCGCAGCGTCAGGGTATCTGTCACGCAGTCGCCAAGCAAACGGGATTCGCTTGCGGGATTCATCTACCGCGGCGTCATCCGGCAAGCCGAGATGGTAACCTGGTTCGAACTCACCGCTTGTTCGATTCCACCGGAGCCAGACCACCATGAGTCCCCGCATCGTGTCGGACCGACCGTTCGTACGCCCAACCGCTGCTGTCGCCACGGCAATCGCCACCCGCACCGAACCGTGGTCGTCCCAGGCCGCATCGCGAACGCGTTCACGGCGACCGCTGGCGTTGTTTCCACTGCACCTGATCGTCGCGGTCTGCATCGCCGCAGCGGTCGGAACGGCGACTGCATCGCTTCGCGCCGATGATTTCGTCGTTGAGAAAAATGTGATGGTTGCGATGCGCGATGGCGTGCGTCTGGCAACCGACATCTACCGTCCCCAAGTCGACGGCCAAACGGTCGACGAACCACTGCCAGTGATTCTGACTCGACTCCCGTACAACAAGGACGGTGCGGCCAAAGCGGGTGAGTACTACGCCACTAACGGCTACGTTTTTGTCGCTCAAGATACCCGCGGTCGCTACCAGTCCGAGGGGACCTGGCACATGCTGACCGACGACGGCCCGGACGGAGTCGACTGCGCCAGCTGGATCGGCCAACAGCCGTGGTCGAACGGCAAGATCGGCATGATCGGCACTTCGTATGTGGGTGGCACACAACACGCGATGGCGATCGCGGGGGCCAAGGAATTGGCGACCGTGATCCCGGTCGATGCGATGTCGAACCTGGGCCGACAAAGTCTCCGCAACGCCGGCGCGTTCGAATTGCGGTTTTGGAATTGGATCTTTCTAAACGCCGGTCGCGGCAGCCGTGCCGCAGAGACCACTGGCACTCGGGCCGTGTTGCAAGAGATGGCGGACCAACGTTTCAACTACCTACGGAATATGCCGACCCGTCGTGGCATGACGCCGCTGAAACTATCGCCCGAATACGAAGATTGGTTGATCGAAGCGATGGAACGTGGGGCGAACGATGAGTTTTGGGAGCAGAACAATATCGTCGATTACCCCGAACGGTATAAGGACATCCCCGTGTACCTCGTCTCCGGCTGGTACGATTCTTGGGCCGGCAACAACACGGCGAACTTCATGGCGCTCAGCAAGACGATCAAGGGACCGGTCTACCTGATCATGGGGCCCTGGATTCACGGCCAACAGGCGTCTTTCGCCCACGGCCAAGTCAATTTCGGACGCGACGCGGCGATCGCCGACCAGTGGGCCTGGCGCAAGGAATGGTACGACCATTGGCTCAAAGGGATCGACAACTCGGTCGGCAAAGCCGCGCCGTTCAAAACGCCGGTACGAATTTTCGTGATGGGCACGGGTGACGGCGGCAAGGATGCCCGCGGCCGACTACAACACGGCGGCTACTGGCGAGACGAGCAGGAATGGCCCTTGGCCCGCGCGATCACGACCGACTTTTATCTGCATGCTGACGGCGGATTGTCGACGGATCCAGCGAGCGAAACGGAGGCGTCGACCTCGTTCCGTGCCGACCCCAGCGATCCTGTACCGACGATCGGTGGCAATATCTCTTCCCACAACGACATCCTCTTGCAGGGCGCCTGGGACCAGAAAGGCGGCCCCCATGTCTGGAACTTCCCCGACCCGATCCCGCTATCGGCCCGTCGCGACGTTGTCGTCTTTCAAACCGAACCGCTGCCCGAAGACGTCGAGGTTACGGGTGAGATCGAAGTCCGCTTGTTCGCCTCCACCGACGCACTCGATACCGACTTCACCGCCAAACTGATCGACGTTTATCCGCCTTCGGAAACCTGGCCGGGCGGATTCGACCTGAACATCGGTGACGGAATCATCCGAGGCCGTTTTCGCGAATCGTTGCGAGCGGAAAAGATGCTGGAACCGGGCCAGCCGCTCGAATACACGATCAAGCTCTACCCGACCTCCAACGTCTTCAAACGCGGGCATCGGATTCGGGTCGACATTGCGAGTTCGAACTTCCCGCGGTTTGACGTCAACCCGAACACGGGCGAACCGCTGAACCGTCATCGACTTCAGCACATCGCGACGCAAACGATCTTTCACGACGCTTCCCGCCCCAGCCGAATCCGCCTGCCGATCGTGCCGATCGAGTAACCATGACAATCGGCAAAAACACATTTCCCATCAGGTCTGGCAATGAAAAACTCTGCGATCCGACTCGCTGTCGTCTGTTCCTTCGTATCGTGGCTGATGTTCGCGTCGGCAACTGAGAGCCACGCGCAGTCCGAGACCGAACGCCCGCCGAACGTGGTCTTGATCGTCGCCGACGACCTCGGCTACCGCGAGTTGGGGTGTTTCGGCCAGCAAAAGATCCGTACACCGCGGCTCGATGCCCTGGCACGGCAAGGGGCTCGCCTGACTCAACACTACTCGGGCAATGCGGTTTGTGCCCCGTCGCGATGTGTGTTGATGACCGGAAAACACCCCGGAAACGCCGCGATTCGCGACAATCGCGCGACCCCGCCCGAAGGGCAGTGGCCACTCGCCGGCGATGCGATCACGCTGACCGGGCTGATGCAAGACCACGGCTATACCACCGGCGTCTTCGGCAAGTGGGGGCTTGGCGGCCCGGAATCATCGGGCGAGCCGATGAAACAGGGGGTCGACCGTTTTTACGGCTATTACTGCCAGTCGCATGCGCATAGCTATTATCCCGATTATTTGTGGAGTGACGCCCGTCGGGTAGCGTTGGCAAATCGTCCGGCGATCCCGGGCCATGCCCCGCTTCGCGAAGGGGATGACCCGAGCGACCCGCGGAGCTATGACCGCTTCAAAGGTCAAGACTATGCCCCCGACCGGATCAATGCCGCGGCATTGGAGTTCATCCGGGAGCACCACGAGCGTCCTTTCTTTCTGTACTACCCATCGGTCATTCCACATGTCGCCTTGCACGTGCCGGATGAAGACTTGAAGCCGTATCACGACCTCGGTTGGCAGGACCCGCCCTTCACGCGGGAGTCGGGGCGCGGTTACACGCCTCACTTCACCCCCAGAGCCGCCTACGCGGCGATGATCAGCCGTTTGGATCGCTACGTCGGGAACGTCCTGGCTCTGTTGGACGAACTCGAATTGAGCGATAACACGCTGGTTATCTTCACCTCGGACAACGGGACGACGCATCTTCAGGAAGAGGTCGACTATGAGTTTTTCAACAGCGTTGGCGAACTGCGAGGACTGAAAGGGTCGCTCTATGAGGGCGGTGTCCGCGTCCCGACGATCGTCCGTTGGCCAGGCCAGGTTACCGCCGGGACCACGATCGACTACGTCAGCGGGTTTGAGGATTGGTTGCCGACCATCCTCGACGTGACCGGTGGGCGGGAGGCCATCCCGACGGACGTCGACGGCCTCAGTCTAGTGTCGGTCTTGCAGGGCGAACGGCAAGCATCCCGGACTTTCCTGTACCGAGAGTTCCCCGGTTATGGCGGCCAACAATCGATCCGGGTCGGCGACTGGAAAGCGATTCGCCAGAACATGAACCGTGGCAATCTCGAGATCGAACTCTACGATCTGGCCACCGACATCGGGGAACAGCATGACGTGGCCGACCAACATCCCGACATCGTCGAGCGGATGGCCAGTTTGATGAGCCAGCATCGCGTCGCGTCGGAGACCTTTCCGCTGATCCCAATCGACGCGCCACCCAAAAGCAGAAATCGATAAGGATCGAGCAAAAAATGAGTGTCTGACACTTCTTTTCCGGCCGATTTCCAGGCCGGAGGCCGAGAGACACCCTGCTATGGCCGTAAGGCCAACGGACCCACAACCATGCAGTGTGTCGGCCTCCGGCCTTGTGTACCGCGGTCCTCAGCTCAGGATCTGTCGGATTCGCTCGATCCGGGCGGGGAGTTCGGCGGGGTCACCGGTCAGCGTGATGTGGCCCATTTTGCGTCCCGGTTTGGCAGCTCGTTTGTCATAAAGGTGCAGATGGGTCGCCGGCAGTGCCAGGATCGCGTCCCAATCGGGCTCGCCGTCAGACCATAACTCACCCATCAGATTGACCATCGCCGCAGCGGGAACGGTCAATTCGGTGCTGCCCAGCGGCAACCCGCAGACGGCCCGTAACTGTTGCTCGAATTGGCTAGTCTGACACGCCTCGATCGTCAGGTGACCCGAATTATGTGGTCGCGGAGCGATCTCATTGATCATCAGTTCGCCCCGTGAATCGACGAAAAACTCGATGCAGATCAGTCCGATCAGCCCCAGTGCGGCGGCGGCGGTGGTCGCCATCTCGGTCGCCCGCCGCGCCGTTTCGGGGTCGATCGCCGCGGGACAGAACGTGACGTCGAGGATATGGTTGCGGTGCCGGTTTTCGAACACCGGATAACAGGCCACCCGCTGACCGGCGCCGGTATCGGTCGGATCGCCACCGGTTACGACCGAACGGGCGATGATCACCGAGACCTCGCATTGGTGCTCGACCCAAGCCTCGGCGATCAACGGTCGCTCGAACGGATCGCTCGCCGCCGTGTCGCCCCCGGCGAGCCAAGCGGACAATTCTTCGGCCGAACCGATTTTCCATTGCCCCTTGCCGTCGTAACCGTCTCGCGTCGTTTTCAGCACCAGCGGCAGCCCCAATCGCTGCACCGCCTGCTCGACGTCGGCGCGGTCGTGAACGAGTTGGAACGGGGTGACCGGCAACCCGGCCCGCGACAAGGTCTGCTTCTCGATCCCGCGGTCCTGGGCCACCCGCAAGACTTCAGCCGCCGGAAAGACATTGACCGAACCGGCCAGACGTTCGACCGAAGCGACCGGGATATTCTCGAACTCCAAAGTCACCACATCACACCGCGCCGCCAATTCGTCCAATAACCGCGGGTCGGTCAGCGAGCCGGCCAAGGTCGCTTCGGCGACCGTCGCGGCCGGACAATCGGGCGAATCGCCCAGTACGACGACGCGGTAGCCGAGTTGCGCCGCGGCGATCGCGAACATCCGCCCCAACTGGCCACCGCCCAGCATCCCGATCACACTGCCCGGCCCGACACGTCGTGACGCGGACGGATCTGATACGGAAGTGGCGATGTCGAGTGGAGACGGGTGGTTCCGCGACGATGCTCGATCAGCGGCTTGGGCGGCCTGGGCGGATATCGGATCGCCTGCAGGTGCCACGGCAGACGTCGTGGGATCGGGACGAGGGCTCATAGTTCGGATGTGGCGAGGATATCGTCGGTTTGCTGACTCACGAATTGATGCAATCGCGCGCGGAGCGAATCGTCGGTCAACGCCAATATCCGGGCGGCGAGCAGTGCGGCGTTCTTCGCCCCCGCAGCACCGATCGACATCGTCGCCACCGGAACGCCACCGGGCATCTGGACGATCGACAACAACGAATCGAGCCCCTGCAAAGCTCGGCTCTGCACCGGAACCCCGATTACCGGCAAGGCCGTTTCGCTAGCGACCATTCCCGGCAGGTGGGCCGCTCCTCCGGCACCGGCGATGATCACTCGCAACCCGCGGTGAGACGCCGACGACGCGTACTGCATCATCTGCTGTGGCGTGCGGTGGGCTGAAACGACCCGTTTTTCGTGGATGATGCCGAGCGATTCGAGCATTTCCGAGGCGTGCTTCATCGTTTCCCAATCGTTGCGGCTGCCCATGATGACGCCGACGACCGGAGGAGGAGAGACCGTACTGGACATGATGGGATCGGTTGAGGGAAACCGGCATTGCGGCGGCAAGCTCGGTCCGCCACGCCGGTTGCGGTGACGGCCGGAAAGAGGGCGACTCAAAACTGAAACAGCCAGAGCCCGAACGTTCGAGGTTCTGACGGTCAAGATTCTAGCGGACTGGGCCCCAACGACTGTAGGCCACGCCAGAGCAAATAAGTGAGCCAAGCCCCGCGACCGGTCCATAAGGCCGTACGGATCCAATTCGATCGGACCAGAAACAAATATGTCTCGCGATCGAAGCCCTGCATCAGCCGGCTGTGACAGGGAACCTGCAACAAGGCCGTTGAGAGCCAGATCAGCACCACGGCTACCAGCCCGACGGCAGCCGCCGACCGCGGAACCCAAGGTGGTGCCAGACCGAGCACCAGCAACGAGGCGGTCGCCAGTTCGACCAACATCATGGGGCCGACGAGTGGTGTGATCAGCCGGCTGTGGTCGCTCTCGTAGCGGACGAACTGTTGTTCGCCGACCCGATCGAAGAGACGATAATGAACAATCTGAATCGTCCAGATCAGCCCGACCAAAAAGAGCGTGCTGACCAGGTTGGCGATGAAGATTCCGTTGCCGATCATGATCTCCTCACCCCCGACGGACCGCGACTCATCAATACTCCTGCAAATCATATGAGATCGTCTACACCTGTCGATGTGGCCGCGACCCGCGGCATTCGCATCGCTTGTGTCATCCACTCACTCGACGGTGGCGGGGCCGAACGGGTGATGGCGGCGCTGGCCTCGCGGCTGAGCCGACGAGGCCATCACGTCAGCCTGATCACGATGGGCGATGGTCAGGGCGACCGCCACACCGTCGACGCCACGGTGCATCGAGTCAATCTCGGTTTGCTGCGTCCTAGCCATAGCCGAATCGCGGCAGTCGGCAACAACCTGAGTCGACTGCGACGTCTACGGGCTGCGATCCGGGCCACCCGGCCCGATGTGGTGCTCAGTTTTTGTGACCGCACCAACGTTCTGACTTTGCTGGCGATGTTGGCCACACGCATCCCGGTCATCGTCAGCGAACGGAGCGATCCGGCATCGCAGCGGATGCCGGCGACCTGGGAGTGGCTCCGGCGGCGTCTCTACCGCCATGCGGCCGACGTGATCGTGTTGACCCCAGCTGCGGCCAACACGGTAGCCGCCTGGCTGCGTCAGCCAGCGACCGTCATTCCCTCGGCCGTCGAGCCGCCACCGGAAACACATGACGTATCGCCTTTGTCAGCCGCTGATCCGGGTGTCCAGAAACGGCTGATCGCGGTGGGACGATTGGAGTCCGAGAAGGGGTTTGACCGATTACTCGACGCGTTTGCCTTGATCGCCGACCGGTTTCCCGATTGGGAGCTCTCGATTCATGGCGAGGGAAGCCTCAGCGACGATTTGCATCATCAGCGGGATCGACTGGGGCTCGCTGGCCGCGTCAGGTTTCCTGGCTGGACGCGTCCGATTTGGCCCGCCTTGGCGGTCGCCGAATTATTCGTCCTGCCAAGCCGGTACGAGGGATTTCCTTCGGCGTTGTTGGAAGCCATGGCAGCCGGTCGGGCCTGTATCGCTTTCGATTGCCCCAGCGGCCCCGCCGCGATCATCCGCGATGGCCAGGACGGGTTGCTGGTGCCCGCTGATGATGTCGCCGCGCTCGCCGCCGCCATCGCGTCCTGCCTCGCCGACTCCGACCTTCGTGGTCGCTTGGGTGACCAGGCTCGCAGCGTCATCCAGCGATTCGGTTGGGAACCGATGGTCGACGCCTACGAGGCAAGACTGATCCGGGCCGCGACGGAGCGAAACCGCTGACGGAAGCCGCCGAGTGGTTGATTCCGCAAGCCGGCGACTAGACCGATGGCTCGCTAACCTTTCGCCCCCCGAAAAAGACTCGCTGACCGGTAAATTGGTCACGGTCCGCCGGCGGGATGACGCCAGCGACTGTAATCTTTCTTGCGGATTCATCTGACGGCAGGCCGCGGCCCGATATCTCGCCATGTCAGTCGATGGTTCGATTCGGCCGCAAGCTCCAACGCTGAGGGTCGAGTGGAAAAAGTAAGTGCCCGACACTTTTTTCGCGGAAATTGCTGAGCGTCCCAGCTGGAAGTTCCCTTCAGGAGACACCATCCCACGATGATCGCCTTGCTACCCGTCAGTTTCGATTTGATGGCCCTGCGAAAGAGCGTGCAGGAAACGTTGTGCGAAATCGGCATGTTGGAGGTCGACCAATTCCCGATGACCGAGCGGAAGGTCGTCCGGGGAGGCAAAACGTGTGGGTTCTACTTTTGCCTTCACGGCCCACGGAGCGTCAAGCTGACCGCGATCGCCGATTTCGAACAAAAAAGTCTGATCTGCTACGGCAGCGACGGGGCGCGCAGCGTCGAGGCGGAACTGCCACTGTAACGAGGCTTGTATCAACCGAGGGCAACAATCAGAATTACGGTCGTCATTCCGATTGTCAGACCCGCCGTGGGCGCCAGATCCCGCCGCAAACCCGAAACGCCGAGCCGACCGATGCGCAGCCTTGTCCACACCTTTCCGAATCGTGTCAGATCCGTTCTCCGCAGCGCTCCGGCCTGGGGCTTGCTGATGGCCGCGATGCCACTGGTCGGGTTGCTGCCGACAACCACGCCTGCGGCGTTTGCGAAGGGGCCGGCCTACACCGACCCGCAAGCCGCCGGTGCTGACTTTCAGATCCAAGGCGAGTACCGCGGCGAAATCATCGGCGAGGACCGCGAGGAGACGTGGGGAGCCCAAGTGATCGCGTTGGGCGACGGTAAGTTTCAACTGAACGGCTTCAAGGGCGGCTTGCCGGGTGACGGTTGGAGCCGCGGCGATGAAACGCAGACCTACCAGGGAGCAATCGAGGATGGGTCCGGCAACCGGGCGGTTTTTGATGCCGAGCGAGCGACGTTGGAAATCGCTGACGGCAAGTTAGCGGTGATCGTGGACGGCAACACCCTGGCGACGCTGGAAAAAGTCGAGCGCGAGAGCCCGACGTTGGGCAAAGAGCCGCCGGCCGGCGCGACGGTGCTGTTCGACGGCAGTTCGGTCGACGCTTGGGAATCGGCAAAATTGGTTGATGAAAAATGGCTGGGGGCCACCAATGCGGTCACTCGTGAGAAGTTCGGCGACCACTCGCTGCACGTCGAGTTCCGGACCCCGTTCATGCCGCACGATCGTGGTCAGGCCCGCGGCAACAGCGGCGTCTACATTCAGGGCCGTTATGAATTGCAGGTGCTCGATTCGTTCGGACTGGAAGGCAAGAACAACGAGTGCGGCGGAATCTACACGATCGCCGAACCGGCGGTGAACATGTGCTTTCCGCCGCTGGCTTGGCAGACCTACGACATCGATTTCACCGCGGCGCGTTATGACGGCGACCAGAAAACGCAAAACGCTCGGGTGACGATTCGCCACAACGGCGTGTTGATTCACGACGACCTGGAGTTGCCCAGCGGAACGCCCGGCTTCCGACCCGAGGGGCCCGGCGACGAATCGCTATTTCTGCAAGACCACGGCGACCCGGTCGTCTTCCGAAATATCTGGGTGGTCACGAAATGACGGTCACGGCAACCGAACCGGCTTGCGGTCGCCGTTAGAACTCTTCCATCTCGCCGCGGAGCTGATCGCGGTCATACTCGATCAGCGCCTCGGTGACCGGGGCGACGTTGCCGGTAATAATCTGATCGAGTTTGTAAAGCGTCAGGTTGATCCGGTGATCGGTCAACCGATTTTGTGGGAAGTTGTAAGTGCGGATTCGCTGGCTGCGGTCGCCGGAACCGATCAAGCCCTGGCGGGTTTCGGCCCGCTTCGCCGATTCTTCTTCACGTTTCTTTTCGTAGATCCGGGTTTTCAGCACTCTCAGCGCCTTGGCCAGGTTTTTGTGCTGGCTCTTTTCGTCCTGGCACTGGACGACAATCCCGGTTTCGTGGTGCGTCAGCCGGATCGCCGACTCGGTCTTATTGACGTGTTGGCCGCCGGGGCCTGAAGCGCAGAACTTGTCGACCCGGTAGTCGTCCGATTTGAGATTAACCTCGACGTCTTCCGGTTCGGGCATCACCGCGACCGTCGCGGCGGAGGTATGAATGCGGCCTTGGGTCTCGGTTTCGGGTACCCGCTGGACGCGGTGGCCGCCGCTCTCGTATTGCAAGTCGCGATAGACGTTTTCGCCTTCGAAGGTCAGTGTGATCTCTTTGAACCCGCCCATCTCCGTGGCGCTGTGGTCCATGATCTCGGTTCGCCAACCCTTCGAATCGGCATAGCGGCGATACATTTCGAACAGGTCACGGGCGAACAGCGCCGCTTCATCGCCACCGGTTCCGGCGCGGATTTCCATGATGCAGCGGGTACGGTGAGAATCCTCGCCGCCGACGGTCATCGACAGCAAATCTTCCCAAGCCTGCTCGCGTTGCTTTCGCAGTGCGACCAGTTCCGCCTCGGCGAAGTCGCGTTCTTCGGCGTCCTCGGCCGCCTCTGCCATCTCTTGGCAGCCGCTGATGTCCTCGGTCAGCTTCTTGAAGTCGCGATAGCGATAAGCCAACTTGGCCAGCCCACCGTGCTCCCGCGCGACAGCGCCCATCCGGTTACCGTCGGCGAGTACGGACGGATCCGACATCTCGCGTTCGAGTTGTTCGAACCGGGCGTACTTTTGTTCCAGGATTTGGCGTATCGAGCCGCTCATGCGATCATCGCGGGGAAAAAGGGGCCTGAGAAAAGATCCAGGCTCGTCCCGCTATTTCTTGACCGCCTTCTTCTTGGCCGGCTTGCTCTGCAGGCTCGCGTAGGTCCCCGCGGCGAACTTCTTCTGGAACTTGTCGATCCGACCGGCCGTATCCACAAACTTCAGCTTGCCAGTGTAAAACGGGTGGCATTGGCTGCAGATGTCGAGCTTCAATTCCGGGCGAACACTCCGGGTCTCGAACGTGGCGCCACAACCGCAAGTAACGGTCGTGACTTGATATTTGGGATGAATGCCGTCTTTCATGGATGTCACATGGGGTCGATTGCGAAGGGGTGCCGGTGGCCTGGTACACCGCGCGGGAACGCAGTCTAAGCAGATTGCCTCGGTTTATTCAAGGCTTCCCGTCGACGGATTCGCGGTTTCGAGCGGCCCAATTCTGGACGATGAAGGTGTCGATCACCAGTTGGCCGACGTGGTAAATGATCATCGGCAATACGCTGACGCCACAATCCAGGGCGATCTGCAGTCCGACCATCAGCGTTTTTTGGCTGCCAGCGATGCCGACCGCGATCTGAGTCGGCGGCAAAAAGCCGATCCGCCGGGCCGATGCGACCGCCACGGCGAAGGCCACGCAGTGAATCAAAATCGCCACCCCGCCGGCCGCGACTAACTCCCCAGCCCCAAACCATCGCCTCACCCCAGTGGAACGGGTCGCTGCCGCCGACTCCCTGAACTCGTCGGACTCCGTCGCCTCAGGCGATATCCCGGCCGACTGAGAACGGTCGCTCGCCATCCGATCGGCCGAAGCGACCGAACCGAAGCAGACCATCACCAAAATCCCGCACTGAGCCAGCGTCGACAGTTTAGATTGCCGCTTGGTCACCCAAGCTGCCAACCAAAACCGGCGGAACAATTGGCCAATCACCAGTGGCAAGACGACCCAGGCCAGCAAGCTGGCGATCTGATCGACCGCGGAGACGTCGGTGACGGCCCCCAGCAAGATCCATAGACCGAGCGGCGCGACCAAGAAACAAGCCAGATTTGTCGTCACGGAGACGACCATCGCGATCGCATCGTCACCCCCCGCCTTGCGAGTCCAGACCGCGGCCGAAGCGAGTGTGCAGGGGACGAGCGAAGTCACGATCAGTCCGCCGGCGATATCGGCTGAGAACAGCCACAATGACGGCAGGGCCAACAGCGGCACGACGAGTGTGTTGACCAGAATCGCTAATAGGACTGGCCCCGGCTGGCGGACACTGCGAGCGACCGAACTGGCGTTCAGTGTCAGCCCCATCAGAAACAACACCGCGGCGGTGATCGATGAACGTAACGGAGCGAGCTCGGCTAACGGCCTGACCACATCGGTTAACCCGAATCCGATCGCCAGGCTGACGACCAGCGCCGAGAGAAACCATTGGCGAGAAATGAGTCTCCACACGCCCCGGATTACCCAAACGCCCTATCGGCAAAAAAAGAAGGAAACTAAGATTCGCCACAGCGGCTTCGACCCCGGGGCCGCTCGCCACGCACTCCAGCCCGAACCGACCGCCTGTCATGCTGCGATATTGGACCGCCGGAGAATCTCACGGTAAAGCTCTGTTGGCCTTGGTCGACGGGTTTCCGGCCGGAATGGAAGTCGACGAGCAGGCGATCAATGTCGAACTGGCCCGCCGTCAAGGCGGTTACGGCCGCGGCAAACGGCAACAACTCGAGACCGACGCGGTCGATGTCCTCTCAGGCGTCTGGCAGGGAAAAACGCTCGGCAGCCCGATCGCGCTGCAGGTGATCAACCGCGACTATAAACTCGAACGCCTCAAAGATCTCGAACGCCCTCGCCCCGGCCATGGCGACATGACCGGCGCGATCAAGTATCTGGGCAGCATCCGGGGGGTTCTGGAAAGGGCGTCGGCTCGCGAAACCGCCGTCCGAGTCGCCGCGGGCATGCTGGCCAAGCAGTTGTTGGCACAGTTCGGGATCGACACGATCGGCTACGTCACCGAACTCGGCGGAGTCAAAATCACCACGCCTTCAGGCGATGTTGCGACCCATCGCAAACTCCGTGACGATTCGGTGATCTACTGCCTAGCCCCCGAACGCAACCAAGAGTTCATCGACCTGATCGACGACGCGGGTGAGCGAGGCGATACGCTCGGCGGCGTACTCGAGGTCCGCGTCGAAGGGCTGCCGTTCGGCCTCGGCACCCACGCCCAGTGGGACCGCAAACTCGACGGCAGGATCGCTCAAGCGGTGATGGCCGTCCAAGCGATCAAGGGGGTCGAGATCGGCTTGGGTTTCGAAGCCGCCCGCTTGCCCGGCAGCCAGGTCCACGACCCGATCACGTTCGACCCGGCCCGGGCCGGCGAAGCGTCGTTGGGCTATATCCGACCGAGCAACAACGCCGGCGGGCTCGAGGCGGGAATGACCAACGGTCAACCGCTGGTCGTTCGCGCCGCCAAAAAACCGATCGCGACGCTGCGAAAACCGCTCGAATCGATCAACTGGGAAACCAAACAGCCGCATCGGGCGCAGTACGAACGGAGTGACGTCTGCGCCGTGCCAGCCGCCGGGGTGATCATCGAAGCGGTCGTCGCCTTCGAGGTCGCGGCGGCCCTGGTGGAGAAGTTTGGCGGCGATAGCCTGATCGAAATGAAGGCGCGGTACGACCTGTTTCAACAATTGGCGCGGCGGGACCAACCGCCGATCGAATCGACCGGCGGCAGCTGACGATCGCCGCGATACTGCCGGCGCGACCGGGCCGTAGTGGCCTCCAGCCGGTGATAATGAATGGCCTCAAGGAAGGGTGACCATGCACGAACGAACACGGCGAGCTGTGGCGCGAATGCTGTTCGTTTTCGGCTGCGCGATGCCGACGCTGCTGACCACCCTGTTGGTGGTCGTCTCCTGCACTCCCTGGTATGCCGATCACCGGCGCGCTGGGCTGGAACGCGACCTCTCGTCACGATTGGGAGTGACGGTCACGATCGAAGCGGTTGAGTATCCGGCCCCCAAGACGATCCGGCTCGTCGGTGTCCGCTTGCTCGAACCAGAGACGGGTGCCGAAGTCGCCCAAGTACGACTGGTCACCTGGACGCGTGGCGATGCCAAAAACGCGATCCGGCTATCTCAACCCGAGATTCATTCCGAGCATCTTCGCTATGTTTGGCGGGTCGTCCACGACCGTTTTCTCTGCCAACCCGAGTTGACGGCAACCGCGGTCCGAATGGCGGCTGACGACCTGACGATCCACAGCCGCGCCGGGGCGGTCACGCTGCGAGACGTCGACACCTGGTTGCGACCATTGGATCGCCGGGTTGAGGTGATGATCCAGTGCGTGCCGGCCTCACGCCGTGACGATGCACCGGTCCATATCTCGGTCGTCCGCGACCGCGGTGGTCACGTCGCTGCCACCGACTGGACGCTCCAAACCGGTGACATCCCGCTCCCTTGCGCGGCGCTCGCGGACCACTTGCCGGCGATGAAGAACCTCGGCACCGACGCCACCTTCACCGGCACACTGAGATGGCAGGTTGACCGCGACGGCTGGTCGATCGACCTCGGCGGCTCACGGTTTGACAATGTCGAATTGAGCGAATTGATGCACAACGTCCCTCACCGACTGACGGGCCGGGCCGCAGTCCGCTTCGAACGGTGTCAGATCGAACCCGGCAAGGTGGTCGACGTATCCGGGACACTGCTCTCACAACAAGGCTATGTCGGCTGGTCGCTGCTCCGTTCCGCCGACTCACAGCTCGGGTTCGACGTCGACCCGGCAGACCATGACGACGGCCGCGATGTCGCCTACGACCGGATCGCCCTGCGATTCGATCTCTTCGGCCCCCAATTATCGCTAGCGGGAATCTGCCACCAACAACGTGGATTCGAGTTCCTGGAACCCGGTGTTGTGCTGGCCAGCAGCGGTCGCGGGATCGTCAGCAGTCGTGGTGAGCCGCAGAGTTGGGCATCGCTGGTCCGCACGTTCTGGCAGGACGGACGAGAATTATTGCCGGCGTCGGGGCAATCGGCCTGGCTAATGCAATGGCTCCCATCGCCACACCGCCCGCCGGCGACACCACCGATCGCCCCACGAATCACCGGAACGAGCGAGTACCGTCAAGGATTCGAAGCCGGCCCCACGATCGGCCAACCGTAGCGGTTGTAGGATGGCGATATCTGGTCGGAGGATAGGGCTGAGCTAAGCTAAGTTAAGCAAAAAAACACCCGGAGCGCCGGACCGATCCACCGACCTCCCCCTGCTACTCCTAGGCCGATCGCATGCGACTTCCACCACACCAACGCTTTCTCTGGACGGTCGCTCTGCTGTGCGGATTCGGTTCCGGTTCGGTACCGTTCGCAACGCGTACCGCGACCGCCTCGGACAAGGCCGACGACCGCTTCGTCAATCCGATCGGGGAAGGGGCCGACCCGTGGGTCATCCGTGACGACCCACACGATCGATACCTCTGGTGCTTCTCCGTGGGCAACCGGGCGATCGCCGTCCACAGCAGCGATCGACTCACATCGCTCGGCGAGCCACAAATCGTCTGGCGAGCCCCCGAATCCGGCCCCACGTCGCAACAGATTTGGGCCCCCGAACTCCACCGGCTCGACGACCGGTGGTACGTCTATTTTGCGGCTAGCGACGGACACAACGAAAACCATCTGGCCTACGTCCTCGAGTCGGCTGGAGATGATCCACTCGGCCCCTATCGGCTACACGGTCCGCTGGCGACGGGGGACGGCGTTGACGGACGCTCGCCGAACGTCTGGGCGATTGACATGACCGTCTTGGAACACGCCGGCAAACGCTATGCGATCTGGTCGGGGTGGGATCGGCCCGGGTCCGACCGCCAATACCTCTACATCGCCCCGATGCAGTCGCCGACCGAACTCGCCGGCAGGCGGGTAAAAATCGTTGAAAACGACGATCATCACTGGGAAATGACCGAGCCCGACGGTCGCGGCCGTGGTTTGAACGAAGCGCCCCAGGTCATTCGCCATGGCGACCGCGTCTTTTTAACGTATTCGTGTGGGGCGTCGTGGCTGCCGACGTATAAGCTCGGTTTGCTCGAACTGGTCGGTAAAGACCCCGCCGCCGCGGGTGCTTGGCAGAAAATGCCGCAACCTTGGTTCGTCGGCGATGAGCAAACCTATGGCGTCGGGCATTCTTGTTTCGTCCGATCGCCCGACGGTTCGGAACACTGGCACGTTTATCACGCCAAGCGAGACCGGGATCCTGGCTGGCGTCGGGTCATTCACGTGCAACCGATGGACTTCGCCCCCAGCGGCGAGCCACGCTTCGGCAGCCCCGTCGCCGCCGGCGAACTGTTGACGCGACCGGCGGGCGAAACGGTTCGACGATACGATTTGCCGCTGCGATTTTCGCTGCTCGGGCCACGGCCGACAGGCTGGGACTACTACGGACATCACCAGCTTTTGGAAGCTTCCCCGGATGGCCTCGAATTGGGAACCGTTCCCGAATCGCCGATCAACGCTTTCCGGAGCGGTGAAAAAATGGTTCTCGACGGGCCGATTCCCGACGACTTTCACGCCGAAGTCGACATCGACTTCCTCGGCGCTCAGCAATCCCGCGACGCCGGTCTGTTGTTCCGAACCACCGCCGCGGCGATCGGCTACGACGCCCAGTGCGGCTACTTCGCCGGACTGATCCCCCGCAGCGGATTGGCGATCTTCGGCAGTACCGACGGTCGCGCCTGGACCGAACTCGCCCGCGCCCCGGTCGACCTCGACCCCACCCGGGTCAACCGCCTCGGCGTCACCGCCGCGGGCGACCGTATCACCCTGTCACTCAATGGTCAGACTGTGTTGAAGGCCACGGACGACTCGTATCGCAGCGGTTCGATCGGCCTGCGTGTGGTCGACAGCGAAGCCCGCTTTACGAACCTGACCATCGATCCACTCGCTGCGGCGAAAACCGAGTACCGAGACGCACCACGCTGAACCAACCAACGGATTGATGTTGAGCCGACCAGTTGGGCAACAGGCCGCATTTCGACTTTGCAAAGTACCCGCATTTCCTGGAGCTGCGGTTAGCCGAGTAATCGATTCGCTTGACCGCCAAGGCGGTGCGGCTGATCCGGGATTGCCTGGTCCAGCGTGACGAAGCGGCCGAGTCGGTGCCGTTGTTAGAGACCGGCGGGATCGAAGCCATATTCAAGGCAGAGCACCACATGGCCGCAAACCGGTTCCATATTCAAGGCAGCCTTGAATTTGGAGCGGAATCCGAGCCATATTCAAGGCTGCGATTAATATGGAAAGCTCGAAATTGAAGCGATGAACAACGCAATGACCCGCAGTCCAAGCGAACGACAATCCGCAAGTTCTTCCAGGGCAGGCAGATACGTCAATCAGCCGACGGGATATCGGGCTTTTGTCCCAAAACCGCTGCCTCCCGACCCCCCGGTGCGGATCGACGGCGAGCTGCAAGTGCTGCTGTCCCGTGCCGACCGAGCCCTGGGCCGCTTGGACGGCTCCATCCAGACGCTGCCGCATCCCGACCTGTTCGTTTACATGTACGTCCGCAAGGAGGCGGTGCTATCGAGCCAGATCGAAGGGACGCAAAGCTCGCTGCAGGACGTGTTGGCTGCGGAAGCGAAAATCCTGGCTCCCGACCGGCCCCAAGATGTCGATGAAGTGGTCAATTACGTGCGAGCGATGAACCACGGCCTGGTGCGGCTGCCGGAGCTGCCGGTGTCGTTTCGCTTGATCAAGGAAATCCATGCGGAACTGTTGCACGGGGTGCGTGGTTCGCACCTCACACCAGGTGAAGTGCGGACCAGCCAAAACTGGATCGGCCCCGGCGGATGCACGCTCAACGAAGCGACCTTCGTACCTCCGCCGCCGCACGAAGTCGCGGCCATGCTGTCGGAGCTGGAGCGTTTCCTGCACAGCGACTCCCAGTTGCCCCTGTTGGTGAAGATCGGCTTGGCCCACGTGCAATTCGAGACGATCCACCCCTTTCTCGACGGCAACGGGCGAGTCGGGCGTCTGCTGATCACGTTCTTGCTGTGCGAACAGGACGTGCTGCTGAAGCCGGTGCTCTATCTGTCGCACTACTTCAAACGGTACCGACAGCAGTACTACGAGCACCTGCAGGCCGTGCGAGACCGGGGGGCGTGGGAGGAATGGCTCATATTTTTCCTCCGCGGTGTCATCGAGGTGAGCGGACAAGCGACGGAAACAGCTCGTCAAATCCTCGTGCTGCGTGAAGCTCATCGCCACGCAATTACGGAGCATCTTGGACGCACCGCGGCAAACGGGTACCGAGTTCTGGAACACCTCTACAAGCATCCGATCATCTCGGTCAATGAAGCTCAGAAGTTGATCGGCACGACCTACCAAGCGGCTAACGATCTGGTTTCTAAGTTCGTCGACATCGGGATCTTGACCGAGATCACCGGCCAGTTGCGCAACCGCCGGTTTATGTACCAACGCTACATCAACCTGTTCCATGACGACGAAGCGGAGGCGGGTCAATGATCACCGACCTCAAGCAATATCTAAAGATGAAAGCCTCCGGTGCAGCTTGGCTCGGGGGGCCGTTCGCGTTATTCAGTACCGGGGCAACGGCCGCACGGAGACGCTCAAGGAGCGAGAGCATGCCAAAGGGTACGCCCATGGCTTTGAGGAATTGATCAACTACATCCATGGGCTGCTGCCCGCCAACGAGGTCATCGGACAGTCGCTGCGGAAGAACGTGTCGATGTTCCCAGAGCTGGCAGTACGCGAACTCGTCGCTAATGCACTACTCCACCAAGATTTCTTTGTCAGCGGGGCCGGGGAAATCGCTTGATGCAAAGGCCGCCATGTCGCGTCTTTCAGCGGATCGTCATCCGCAAGTCATTAACTAGCAATAGTTTGCGCCAAAGGAGATTGTTTGATGGTTGTTTGATGGAAGGACGAGATGAAGACTGACACCTCGGAACGTGGGCTGGAACGACTGATTTGCACGGCCATGACCGGCCATGCTTGCGATCCCGGGATCGGTGAAGCCGCCGAGTCCCACGAGCGACCGGTAGGCTACGGCACGGGCTGGATTGTCGGCTTGGGCACGACGGTCCGACGCGGCGGAAGCTCACCCCATCAAGCCACTCGGACACGACAGGCCTAACAACAAGGCGAATCTGATCTGCGCCTGTCCGAACCACCACGCAATGCTCGATTACTTCGTGATGCCGCTGGACAAAG
>SKZY01000036.1 GCA_007127095.1 Planctomycetaceae bacterium | reverse complement strand
TTGCCTGGCGATCTCGAACCGCCCGGACTGGAAGTCGTCACCAACCTTCCCCGTCCGCCCGTCGGCGGCGTGTTGATGGCTCCCCACCATGGCAGCCTGACACTCGACAACCGCCTGATGCTCGATTGGGCGAGGCCACGCGAAGTGATCGTCAGCGGTGGTTCGCGGGCGCAGCGTCCCGAAGTCGAAGCTGTACTGCGACTTCGAGGCTCCGGGGTCCACGTGACGGCCAACGAGGGAGCGATCCGAGTGACGATCTCCGCCGACGGGATCGCGATCCGCGGTTGGCGACAAAACCGGTGGTGAACCGAAAGTTCAGTCTCCGGCGAATCCGTCTCACCGTGCTGGAGATCGAAAAGCGGATCGATGCTTGGAGCGGCTCGGCGTTCGTGATACGCTTGCGGCGTGAAAGGTCGCACACGGTTTCGCCTGCGGTTCGTTTGATATGCGTTTCTTAGGCAGAGCCCGTGGGTGTCGACCGAAATGGCCGGCGTCGCTGTCGTCCGGTTTCACGCCTTCCTCCCCCCCTCGACCGAGTTCTCCATGCGATCTGTGCCCTTGCGATCCGTGCCCTTGCGATCCGTGCCCGCCAGCCGCCATCTCCTGCTCGGTTTTCTCATCGCGTTGCTGCCGCTAGCCGGCGGCTGTAAGCGAGGCGACGGGGAGGGCCAGCGTCAATTCATCAGCGTCGGCACAGCGCCGATCGGCGGGGCGTTCTACCAAGTCGGCAGTGCGGTTTGCGAAGTGGTCAACGATCAGCAGGAGGGCTTGAACTGGCGGGTCAGCGCTGAGGCGACCGGCGGTTCGATGGAAAACATCCGCTTGCTGACGCAAGGCAAGTTGCAGTTCGCGATGTCGAACTCGTCGATCACCTACTTCGCCGTCCGCGGGGAAGGGGCCTGGGAACAGCAGCACGAGTCACGGGCGGTGATGACCCTGTTCCCCAACATCGCGATGTTCGTCACGCCGGCCGATTCGGGGATCAACACGATCGCCGATCTGAAAGGGAAGCGTGTTTTCCTGGGACCGGAGGGTGCGGGATTCGAGTATTTCGTGAACCCGATCCTCGAGGCTCACGGCTTATCGATCGCCGATCTTGAACCGCGTTATGGAAACCAACAGAGTGCCGTCGACCTGCTCGGCGACGGTGCCGTCGACGCCGCCATGATCGGCGGCGGTGTCCCCAACCCGGCGTTGATGCAGGTCGCTCAGGCGAAACCGACCCGCTTGATCCCTTTCGATGACGCGGCCAAGGAAAAACTGATCGCCGACTATCCGTTCTTCGAACCAGCGACGCTCGTTGGCGGGACATATGACGGCATCGACGACGATTTTCACGGGCTGAATGTCGGCTCGGCTCACCTGATCGCCCATGCCAGTGTCGATGACGATGTGGTCTACGAATTCGTCAAGTTGGTTTACGAGAATCGCGATCAGATCGCCGAGCGGCATCGCGCCGCCAAGGCGATCACCCCGGAAACGGTCGCTGTCGCCAACGGGACCGAGTTCCACCCGGGCGCCGTCCGGTTTTACCAAGAGCTCGGTGTTTGGTCCGATACGGTGAACCATGACTGATCCGCGTGGCGGTGACGCTGCTCCGCAGGGCGGTGACGCGCTGAGCGCACCGGTCCGTCGTTGGCTGCTGCCGACGTTGGCCGGTCTGCTCTCGTTGTATGTGCTGTTAGAAGCCAACTTCTCGATGCTCTCGCCGCTCAAGGGGCTGTCGCTGTTTGCTGGCCTCGGGCTGGTGCTCTGCTTCCTCACCTTCCCGCTGCATCCACGGGTCAAAGGGAGTCGCTCTTGGGCGATTCTCGATTGGGTGTTCTGCCTACTGACGGTGATCTGTTGCGGATACCTGTTGTATTACGGCTCGGAACTCGGCCAGCGGGCCGGAATTTATCGCCGCACCGACTTGGTGATCGGCGGCATCGGTCTGTTCTTGGTGCTCGAAGCGACCCGGCGATCGATCGGCCTGGCGTTGCCGATCATGGCTTTGATCTTCCTGCTCTACGCGCATCAATCGGTCGCTCAGCAGTTGCCCGATTGGCTTTTCCCACATCGTGGCCAAGACGTCCAAGACCTGATCGGCCAGACCTATCTCCGCACCGAGGGCGTGTTCGGTACGGCGCTTGGGGTGATGTTCAAGTATGTCTTCCTGTTCGTTCTGTTCGGGGCGTTTTTGGAAGCCAGTGGAGCCACCGGATACATCATCGCACTGGCGACGCGACTGTTCGGCAAGCGAGCCGGTGGGCCGGCGAAGGTCTCGGTGCTGGCCAGCGGGCTGATGGGTTCGTTGTCCGGCAGTGCGGTGGCCAACGCGGCGACGACCGGGACGTTCACAATCCCGCTGATGCGGAGTATCGGGTTCAAACCGCACGTCGCCGCCGGGATCGAAGCAGCGGCTTCCTCGGGCGGCGCCCTCGTGCCTCCGGTGATGGGCGCGGGCGCGTACATGATGCTGGAAATCATCAACCGGACCCCTCCGGTCACCTATCTGGAAGTCGTCCAGGCCGCCTTGATCCCCGCAATCTTGTACTACTTATCAATCTTCTTGTTGGTCCATTTTTACGCCAAACGACTCAGCGCACGGCCCCAAGAGGCGGCCCCGGTCGGGGATGATGTCCCCGGCGTCGAGCAGGTGTTGTCTGCCATCACGACTCCGGACGAGGCGTTGGCGATCGAGCAGAATCGAGATCAAGCGACTGACGCGCCGAGCCATCCGCCGGCGATCATCAGCCTCGAGGGACTCACATTTTTCGGAGCGCTCGGCAGCCTGATGGGCTTCCTGCTGATGGGCAATTCTCCGTTCCGCTCGGTGACCTATTCGTTGGCCTTCGTGATGGCGATGATCATCGTCAACCCGCGAACGGTCGCGACCTGGCCGCAGCGGATCATGGCATTGGCGGTTTGGGGCCTCGGATCGTTATTGGCCTGGTGGCAAATCCCGTTCGCGGCGACCTGGCACGACGCGTTGATCTGGGGGATGGCGTTCTCGTTGCTCTGCGGACTCACCGCCCGTGCCTGGCGTGGCTTGATCCTGGTCGGCTTCCAGACTTCGGGGCGGGGCGGGATCCCGTTGATCATGGCGGCTGCCTGTGTCGGCATCATTATCGGCCTGGTCTCGCGGACCGGGATCGGGACCGGCGTCCCTCAAGCGATCATCCCGCTAGCCGGTGACAGCCTGTTTCTGGCTTTGTTGGCGATCATGGGATGTTCGATCGTCCTCGGCATGGGGCTCCCGTCGGCCGTCTCCTACCTGCT
Source organism: Planctomycetaceae bacterium (assembly GCA_007127095.1). Classification (GTDB taxonomy): domain Bacteria; phylum Planctomycetota; class Planctomycetia; order Pirellulales; family Pirellulaceae; genus UBA6163. The sequence continues at coordinate 18,061 of SKZY01000036.1, read as the reverse complement.
GCTCGCGACGGTCATCGGCCCGGTCTTTGCCGACCCGGCTTTGGGCGTACCGATCTTGGCGGCGCACCTGTTTATCTTCTACTTCGGCATGATGGCGATGGTCACACCGCCGGTCGCCCTGGCCGCTTACGCGACGGCGTCGATCGCCGGTTCGGGGGTCATGCAGACCGGATTCGCGGCGTTCCGATTCTCGCTGGTCGGGTTCACGCTACCGTTCATGTTTGTCTATCGTCCGGAACTCTGCCTGATGGCCGCCGACGGGGGCCGGCCGGAAGTGCTGAGCGTCTTGTTGGCGGTCGGAGCGGCCTGTCTCGGCATCGTCGCCTTAGCCTCCGCGATGGCGGGGTACCTGTTCGGACCACTCGGCATTCCGCTGCGTCTGTGGTTGTTCGCCGCAGCGGCCTGCTCGCTCTATCCCGATCAGAATTCGATCGGCCCCACGCAACTTTCGCTGGTCGACATGGTCGGTGCGACGGTACTGGGTGTGGTCGCGATCGTCAGTTTTCGCTCGGGCCCACCGCGGACCCGAACCGCCGAATTGACTGCCTGAGGTTCGTGTACGGATGGGGCATCAACCCTGGATCGAGAAATCGGCGATCAACGGTAGGTGATCGGACGCTTTTCGGGCGACCGCGATGTGACCGACGAACGCCCCCTCGATTCCCAGCGTGCCGCGATAATAGATTCCGTCGAGACTTCGCAGCGGACGAAAGGCGGGGAAGGTTTTCGACTTTCCGGTGGCGGATTGAAACCCATTTGGGAGCAGCATCTTTTTGGCCAAGGTGCCCCAAACGTCGTTCAGATCGCCGCCTAACAGGGTCGGCGTGTCACGGCGAACATTCCGCAGCGGGTCACTAGCGAACAGCCGTTTGAGTTGGGCAACCCGTTCATAGCCGGCCAAGCCGAGGTGCAGATTCGACAGGACGATCACCCGCTCGCGATCGTCGATCCGCACCGTCGCCTTAGCGAGCAGGGCTCGGCGACGTTTCTTCGGCGGGATCGTCAAGTCGATGTCCCAAACATGTCGCAGCGGAAACCGCGAAAGGATCGCATTCCCGTAGTGCCCGCGGGTCAGTTTTACGTTAGCCTGGAACGCCCGATGGGCGAAGCCGAGCGAATCGCCGAGCGAGTCGACTTGTCGGTCGAACCGCGAACGGGGCACGCCATCGTCGACTTCTTGCAAGAACACGACGTCGGGTTCGTAATGGCCGACGGTGTCGACGATCCGGGCCAACTCGTATCGCCGGTCAACGCCTCCGATCCCCTTGTGGATGTTGTACGTCAGCAATCGTAGTTTCATGGCTGATTCCCTCGCCGCGGCCGTTCGCCCCACCGCGGGCTCCCCCCTGACATCTCGTCGACCATCCTAACTCCGACCGCGTTCTGACACGATGTGGCAATCCGCCGCCTGGATCTTGACGATCGACTGGCTTCTCCGAATCGGTTTTGCGACCCACGTTGTCATGCGGCGCCAAGCGATCGGAATCTCGCTTTCCTGGTTGATGATCATCTTGTTGTTCCCGTTTGTCGGGCCAGCGGTCTACCTCGTGTTGGGCGAAAATTGGCTCGGCATCCGACGCGCCAAATGGGCCGCGGAAATGCGACAACACTACTCGGCGTGGGAAACACGGCAAACCCCCTGGGTCCATGACGCCTGGCCACAACCCTTGAGCGACCCGGCCCAACTGTCACGGATCGTCACCGCCGCCTCGGGCGAACGTCCGCTCGGCGGCAACCGGCTCGAATTGCTCGATTCGGCCGAGACCATATTCGCTTCGATGATCGCCGACATCGATGCGGCAACGTCGTCGTGCAACATGGAGTTCTATATCTGGGAAGTCGGTGGCCAAGCCGACGCCTTCTGCGACAGCCTCGCGGCGGCGGCGTCACGCGGTATCCGGGTCAAAATTCTGGTCGATGCTGTCGGTAGCCGTGGGTTCCTCCGCAGCGACCAATGCGCCCGCTTGCGAGCGGCCGGCGCCGAGGTCCGCGGAGCCCTTCCGGTCTGGCCGTTGCGGGCATTGTTCTACCGCTTCGACCTGCGAATGCATCGCAAGACGCTGATCGTCGACGACCGGATCGGCTACGTCGGTAGCCAAAACATCGCCGACCCAAAAATCTTCCGCAACGGGGCCGGTTTCGGGGAATGGGTCGATGCCATGGCCAGGGTCGTCGGCCCGGCGGTCGATTCGTTGTCGATGGTGTTTTTCGAAGATTGGCACTTTGAACAGACCGACTATGCGATCGCCAATCGCTGGGAATCGGATCGCCCGATCCCGGCGGTAGCGGGACACGTCCCCGTGCAGGTGGTACCGTCCGGGCCGGGGATCGAGAGCGAAGCGATCGTCCAGATCCTGCTGAATGCGATCTACATGGCCGATCACGACCTGATGATCACGACGCCGTATTTCGTTCCCGACGAGTCGTTGCAGCGGGCGCTGATTTCCGCCGCCCGCCGCGGGGTGCGAGTCACGCTGATCGTCCCCAAACGAGTTGACTCTTGGCTGGTTCGGTTCGCCGGCCGACCGTTCCTCCGCGAACTCGCTCTCGCCGGGGTGACCGTCGCCGAATATCACCGCGGGATGCTGCACACCAAATCGATCACGATCGACCACGACACCAGTTTCTTCGGTTCGCTGAACCTCGACCCCCGCAGCTTGGAACTCAACTTTGAACTGATGTTGGCGATCTACGACGAAACCTTCACCCGTCAATTGATCGCCCTGCAACAGGAATATGTCCGCGATTGTGATCTGCTGACGGCCGACCAAGCGAGTGCCCCGCGATTCGCGATCCGCTTCGCCGAAAGCTGCGTTCGCTTGGTTTCGCCGCTGCTGTGACCGCCGTACCGCACGACGCTAGCGACTGGGCAATTCAGGCAATCCTGTTAAGGGGTGAGCGGCCGGAGTCGCAGGTTTCCTGCATCCGGGAGACGATGGTCTAAACTTGGGACGTCGATCAATCCGAAACTGATCTCTACGGTGGTGCGGTTTGTCGACTGGCACCGCCATCGGATCGGATAAGGTAGCGACCGTGTCACCAAGAGAATCCAACGTGCGAATCTCGATCGTGGTTCCCCACCTTGGCGACGATGTCGCTTTTGAGGAAAGCCTGGTTTCGGTACTGGAGAATCGCCCGGCGAACAGCGAGGTTTGTGTGGTGCATGATGGCACCTACGCAGACCCGTTTGAACTCGCCGACGAAGTCCGTTTCGTGACGGCGGACTCCTCGGACCTGCCGACGCTGATGGCGACGGGTGCCGCAGCCGCAGCGGGCCAGGTGGTTCATTTCATCGGCAACGGCGTCCGGGCGACATACGACTGGACCGCCACGGCGGTCGAGCGTTTCGCCAGCGATGATGTCGCCATCGTCGCTCCGCTGGCGATTTCAGATGCGTCAGGGAAAGTCGCCGCAGCGGGTTGGTGCGATTCGCGCCGCGACGTTTCGGCACCGGTCGCTAGCGGCTTTGCCGGTTCTCGCCCCGATTCAGCGGGTCAAACAAGACTCGGTCGTCGGCAATTGGCTTCGGTCCGAGGCGTCTATCTAACGGCTTCGTTCTGGCGTCGTGAAGCGTTACTCGACGCCATACGTGGATTCCCGACCGACGACTGGGTCGCTGCCGAATTCGCTTGGTCACGTCTCCTGACCGCCGCCGGTTGGCGATGCGAGATCGCCGACGAATCGGTGGTGCTCGGCGAACTGACGTCGCTGACGCCACCGTCCGGCTTCCGCCGAGGCTGTACGCTTCGCGGGTTGTCGAATCGGATCGATCAGCGGTCCGCACTCACCGGCTTGATGGGGACGGTGTTGGCCGGATTGTCACCGCTGCGGCTCTTTTCCGGCGGTGGGTTCAGCGAGACGCTCGGTCAATTGGCGTCGTTGGTCTGCCCCGGCGCGGCGGTTCGCGGATCGCTAAGCGATCAGATAGGCGGGCCTCAATCGTACGAGCCCGAAGATCAGCGACGGACGATCCCGCTGTCAACCGATTCGTCTTATCCGCGGGCTTACGCCTCGCCATCGCATCGCCGCGCGGCCTGATCCATCACTCACTGATCCGACCGACGGAATCCGTCGAACCGACCTCGATCGATGTTTTGCCTCGATCACCCGACCGTCTGTGCCATTTGGGTTAACATGGGACGTCGGCCTATCGGAGGTCGCTAAGCAATGTGCGGGAAAGGGTGTCAGGCGCCTTTTGCGAGCAACTCGCCCTGCGGGTGCTTCGCACAAAAGGTATTTGACACTTAATTTTCCGCTCGGTCCTAGTCGGGCAGTGCGTTTTTGGTGGGGGTCTGACGTTGTCGTTTTTCGCAGAGACTTTCGGCGCGGCGCGGCGTGAGCCGGCGGCGGGTACACCGTTCGGTTGGCTCGTCGCCGCGGTGACCACGGGCCTGTTGATCCCTTGTCTGATCGTCACGGTGGGGCTGATCGCGAGCCTACTGGAACGCCACGGACTTACCGAATCGCCGGTCCGCTTGGGAAATTACCTCAGCGTCCCGGTTCCGGGAGCACTGATCGAGCGTCCGCCATTGGTGCAGCTCGGTTGGCTCACCGGGGTCGCGTTCGTCCTGACCGCCCTGTTCGGCTTGACCTCTTGGTTGCACCGTAGCGGTAGTGAGCGTCGCAGTCGTGCTGTGGCGACACGGTTGCATCGTGAACTGTTGCGGCAATCGCTTCGCCGGGCTGAGATCGAAGGGGCGATTTCGCAACGTCAACGGGCGTTGGAGTTGATCGAACAGCGATTGCCCCAGCTGGCCCGCGGTCTGGTCGCCTGGTGGCAAGCGATTCCACGGAGCGTCCTGCTGGTCGCTGGAAGCGTCGTGGTGGCTTTGACCATCGACATCCCGCTCGCCTCACTGGCGGTGATCGGGGGGCTGTTGTTGTGGCAGTTCTACCAATCGCTCAAGGCCCGCCAGGAGGACGAGACGACGACTTGGGAACTGCCACGTTCGCGACGGCGGCTGGTCGATTTGGTCAACCAAGCGCCGCTGTTGGCAAAAACGCACACCGGTGGCGTCGCCGATCAAGCATTCGCCGCCGAATTGGATGCCCTGATGCATCAGGTCGCTGCCGGGCAGGCCTCCCACCGACGGTTGATGCCGCTGATGGCGATCGCGATCGCCTTGGTGGTTTCGTTGCTGGTGCTCGGATTGGGTGTGAACCTGTTGGCCGAATCGTCGCATCTCAGCCTCGCGTCGGCGTTGGTATTGGGACTCTCGTTGGCCGGCGCGGTCGCCGGGGCAACGCGTCTGAATCAAGCCGCAGCGGGCATGACGGTCGCCGATGAGGCGGCGCGTGCTGTCTATCAATTCCTTGAAGTGCGCGACGACGCGCCGCCGAGTGAGCAGCGGGTCGGCTTAGCCGGGGTCCGCGATTCGGTCGTCCTTCAAGACGTCGAACTGCGTTCCGCCGATGACGAGTCGATCCTCAGCGGGATCAGCTTAGCCCTACAGCCGGGTGAGTTGGTCGCGTTGATGGGCACCAAACCGATCAGCCCCTTGGCATTAGCGGAATTGTTGCTGGGGATCGGCCGCCCCAACCGCGGTCGGATCTCCTTCGACGGCATCGACCTGAAGGATATTCATCCCCGTTCATTGGCCAAGAACGTCCTGTGGATCGGGGCCGACGGTCCGATCCACGAAGGGACATTGGCCGAAAATCTGCTCGGTGAACGCGCAACGACCGACTCCGGCGACGTAATCACACTGACCCAATCACTCGGAATCGACAACCTCCTGACGCGACTTGAAGATGGCCTGCAGACGGTGTTAACCGCCGACGATTCCCGATTGACGGCCGAGGAGAAGTATGCGATCGGGATCGCCCGAGCGATGCTCCACAAGCCGGCGATCATCGTCGTGCAAGAGCCCCCGCCGCCCGATGAAGAATTGGGGGGTGATCGGGCCATGGTGGCGCTCCGCAAGTTGGCGGACGAGAGGTCGCTGATCATCGTCCTACCCCGCCGTCTGCCGACCTTGCGGTCGACCGACCGGGTCGTCCTGCTGAACGGTTCCAAACTGGCGGGCGAGGGAAAACACAACGAACTGTTGCACTCAAGCGACCTCTATCGGCACCTCAACTACCTGTTGTTCAACCCCTATCGCGGCGCGATTTGACACGTTCTCGATCGTGGGCTTCCCGTGCCGTTCGGACGGACCACGATGAAGGTGCTGGCGGCACACCTGGTCGACACCGGACGTTATCATCGTCTACGATGCCGCCTGGGCAGGCGGGCCCAGCAACACTCACCAACTGGTTTTTCGGAGTTCTTACGCGGCTGGCGGGGGACGCCGTGCGACGTGGTGAGAACGTGTAATCTGTATCAGCGAGCAAACACAGTGTCCGTCTCTGACCCGATCTCCTTCGCGGACTATGAGCCCGGAGATTTTTTTGACGAATTGATCGAACCCGACAACCAAGCTCGGCCCGATGCGGCACCCTTGGTCGAGGTCATCAACCGCCTCCCGAGCGGCGATTTGCTGAGGCGACAGGCGGCGATCGAACGGTCGCTGCACCGGATGGGGATCACATTCACCGTCTATGGAGATACCAGCGGCACCGAAAAGATCTTTCCCTTCGACATCGTCCCCCGGGTAGTCGGTTGGATGATGTGGAGGCACGTCGAGGCGGGTTTGAAGCAGCGAATCAAGGCGCTGAACCTGTTCTTGGACGATGTGTACAACGCCAAGGAGATCTTGCGTGAGGGGCTGATACCACGTGATTTAGTCGAGAATGCGTCGACCTACCTGCAGCCCTGTGTCGGCTTGAAACCGCCCGGCGGCGTTTGGTGTCACGTCACTGGCACCGATCTGATCCGCGACGCCGACGGCGCCGTGTTCGTGCTGGAAGACAACCTGCGCTGCCCCTCGGGCGTCTCCTACGTCTTGCAGAACCGGGCGGTGATGAAGCGGAACTTCCCGCAGGTCTTCGGGTCCTGCCGGGTACGTCCGGTCAGCGACTATCCGTCGCGGCTCTACGAGACGCTGCAGAGCCTGGCCAGCGACCGGGTCGCCGACCCGACCGTCGTCGTGTTGACCCCAGGGATCTACAATTCTGCCTATTACGAGCATTCATTCCTGGCGCACCAGATGGGCGTCGAACTGGTCGAAGGTCGTGACCTGGTGGTCAAAGACGGCTTCGTCTACATGCGGACGATCGAGGGGCCGCAACGGGTCGATGTGATCTATCGTCGCGTCGATGACACGTTCATCGATCCCCAAGTGTTCAACAAGCAATCGGTCCTCGGCGTGGCCGGGCTGATGGACGTCTATCGCCGTGGCAATGTCGCCCTAGCGAACGCTCCCGGTACCGGCGTGGCAGATGACAAGGTCGTTTACGCCTATGTCCCTGAGATGATCCGTTACTACCTCAACGAGGAACCGATCCTCCCGAACGTACCGACCTACATCTGCCAGCGGGATGAGGACCGCAAGTACGTCCTCGATCATCTTGACGAATTGGTTGTCAAACCGGCCGGAGAATCAGGCGGCTACGGGATGTTGATCGGGCCGCATTCGACCGCTGAGCAACGCGCCGAGTTCGCCGAGAAAATCAAACACGACCCGAGAAACTTCATCGCCCAGCCGACACTGTCGCTGTCGCGGATGCCGACCTTGATCGACGGCGTCTTGCAGGGGCGGCACGTCGACCTGCGGCCCTACATCCTTCACGGCAAAGACATTTGGGTACTACCCGGCGGGCTGACCCGGGTCGCTCTGCGGAAAGGCTCCTTGGTGGTCAATTCTTCCCAAGGCGGTGGCAGCAAAGACACTTGGGTCGCCGCCGAACCGGGCCACGGTGACGTCGATACCCAGACCGACGAATAACATTCGCCGCCGCATCGCGGTCGTCACGACGCAGTCCTTCCCCAGCCCTCTCACGCCGTCTTGCCATGCTTTCCCGAGTCGCCGAATCGATCTACTGGATGGCCCGATACATCGAACGGGCCGAAAACACGGCTCGCTTTATCGAGGTCAACCTCAACCTGGTCCTCGATCAACCGATGGGTGTCGACCAGCCTTGGCGGCCACTGATCAACGCCTCGGGCGACGAAAAAGTCTTTGACAAGCACTACGAGATCGCCGACGCCGATTCGGTTACCCGGTTCATGGCGTTCGACCGGAGCTACCCCAATTCGGTCATCTCAACGCTGCGTAACGCCCGGGAAAACGCCCGCTCGGTCCGAGAATCACTCTCCTCGGAGGCTTTCGAACAGATCAACGCGTTGTACCACTACGTCAATGCGGAAGCCCGTTCCGGCGTGGTCCTCGACTCGCCGACCGATTTTTTCGATTCGATCCGCCGTCATTGTCATCTGTTAACCGGAATCCTCGACGCCACCATGTCGCATGACTTGGCATGGCATTTCGCCAACATGGGCCGGTTACTCGAGCGGGCTGACAAGTCGTCCCGAATCCTCGATGTCAAATACTTCACGCTGCTGCCGACGGTCGATTCGGTCGGCACCGCCCACGACGATCTGCAATGGTCCAGCTTGCTGTTCTCGATCAGCGGTTTCGAAGCTTATCGTCGACAGCACCACATGATCCGCAGCGAGTCGGTTGTCGATTTCTTCCTGCTGCACCCCGAGTTCCCGCGATCGGTGTTGTTCTGCATCGAAAATACCGAATGGTCGCTCGCGGCGATCGCCCGCGGGGCGACCGATGAACGACACGCGGTGGCGGCCAACCTGGTCGCCGAAGTCCGACAGCGACTTCGTGAAACCGAAGCGACCGAAATCGTCCGCTTTGGATTGCACGAGTTTGTCGATTCGTTGCAGAGCGACATGAACCGGATCGGCGCGGCGATCACCCAAACCTATTTCCGCTAATCGGATTGGCCATCGTTTCGATCGCCAGAACCAATCAATCCTGCTTCAGCTTGTCTTTAAAAGCTCGCTGGAACTTCATCACTTTGGGCCGCACCACCGCCTGGCAATATCCGGCCGCCGGATTGCGTCGGAAGTAATCCTGGTGATACTCCTCGGCGACGTAGAACTCGCTCAGCGGTTCGAGCGTGGTGACGATCTTCCGCCGCTTAAAGGGCGGTGACGCGTTGAGTTGCTCGATATAGGCCTCCGCGATCGCCTTCTGCTGATCATCGTGAAAGAAAATCGCGCTGCGATACTGCGTCCCGACGTCGGCACCCTGTCGGTTGAGCGTCGTTGGGTCATGCGTGGCGAAGAAGACTTCCAACAATTCCTCGAAAGTCGTCACCTGAGGATCGTAGTGAATCTGGACAGCTTCGGCGTGTCCGGTCAGCCCGGTACAGACCGCTTGATAAGTCGGGTTGGGGACTCGACCACCGATGTAGCCAGAAACGACATCGTCGACCCCGGCCATCCGTTCAAAAACCGCCTCGGTACACCAAAAACAGCCACCGGCTAGGGTCGCTACGGCCTGCTTCGATTCGCTGGTTTCCGCCACGGTTGTATTTCCCTCGGATTTTGAAGACGCGGTCGGGGTATCGTTCGCCAGAGCCGACCGCGGCGCAGACGGTGCCAACAGCGCAGTGGCCGCGAGGCAGCCGGCGACAATCATCGCGGCGAGGCCACCCCCTAAGAACTGCGGCCGCAAAAAAGAGTGTTGATGATCCACGGGTCTTTCCTTGTTTTGCAAGCGATTGGGGACACTCCTTCGATTATACCCGGTTGAGCAACCCGCAAGGCACCCCAAAGTCGTTCCTTAGCCCGTGTTGAGTCCGGCCTGCAGACCGTCATCGGCGTAGATGCTGCGGCCGCCGTCGACCGGGAGGATCACCCCGGTTACGAACTCGTTCTCGCACAGGAACTGAACCGCATGGGCGACCTGTTCAGCGGTTCCCAACCGTTTTAACAGCACATTATCGGTCAACCGAGCGACCACCGCCGGATCGACATCGGCGGCCAATAAGACCGGTCCCGGCTGGACACAATTGACTCGTACGTGGCGGTTCCGATGCCCGAGTTCAACCGCCAGCGACCGCGTAATCGCTTCGACAGCCCCTTTGCTGGGGAAGTAAGCGGCGTGGTCGAGGTAAGGGCGCGTCGTCGCCCAGTCGCCGAGGTTTACGATCGCGCCGCCGGATGGTTGATCGACCATTTTCAGGCCGGCGGCCCGGGCCAAGATCAGGGTCCCAACTGCGTTGACGTCGAAGTACCGCCGGATCTCATCGGCGGTGACCTGTTCCAGCGGCGTCGCGGCCCAGATCGCCGCCGAATTGACCAAAATGTCGATCCGACCGAAGGCCTCCGCGACGTGGTCAACCATCGCCTCGACCGCTCGCTCGTCACACAGATCGGCGGCGACCGCGAGTGCCTCGTGGCCGTCCTGACGAAGCCGCCCGACGACCTCCTCCGCGGCGTCGCGGCTGTGGTTAGCATGGACGGCGATGCGGCAGCCGAGTTCGGCGAGCCGCCGGGCGATCACACGTCCGACTCGCGGGGCGCCACTGCCGGTGACCATCGCGACCGGGTGTTCACAACGAAAGGTGCTTTGCAGTGAAGGTTTCAACCGGGCCACACTGGGGGTTCACGACCGAGAAAGTGAAGGGTGATCGAGCGACGGGGCGTAGAGATTTTCCCGGTGCGACAACCGGCGTCCGTTTTTCTCCCAGCATTCAACCCACCGCTCGCAATGGATCTGCGGTCATCTTAGACTGCGGGACCCGTGTTCGGGGCGCGAGTGCAATCCTTTCGACTTCGTGATCCCTTCGACTCAAAGAACCGATGCAGCGAGCTTTTCAAACCGCCTCGGCATTGCAGGAAAACATCGGACGGGTCGTGCTGGGCAAGCCCGAGGTTGTGCGGGCGTTGGTCATCGCCATGATCGCCGGCGATCACGTGTTGCTGGAGGACGTCCCTGGCGTCGGCAAGACGCTGGCGGCGAAAGCGCTGGCCCGCAGTCTCGATGGCGTCTTCACTCGGCTCCAATTCACGCCCGACTTGCTGCCCAGCGACATCACCGGCAGCATGATCTATCGCTCGGACACCCGTGAGTTCGAATTCAGTCGCGGACCGATATTCGCCAATGTCGTGTTGGCCGACGAGATCAATCGCGCTCCACCGAGAACACAGAGCGCCCTGCTCGAAGCGATGAGTGAGGGGCAGGTATCGGTCGACGGGACGACCTATCCGTTGCCCAAGCCGTTCATCGTCGTGGCGACGCAAAATCCGTTCGATTTCGACGGGACGTACGTCTTGCCCGAGAGCCAGATGGATCGCTTCCTGATGCGGACCAGCATCGGCTATCCGTCCCGCGAAGTCGAGCGTGATGTGCTGCAAACTCACCGTTTGGGTGAGCCGGTCGACCGACTCGAACCGGTCGCATCGATCGACGACATCCGTCACGCTCAAGAGATGGTCAGGCAGGTTGAGGTCGAGCCGTCGTTGGTCGAGTATTTGTTGGAAGTGGTCGACACCACGCGTCAGACCGCCGGGATTCAGGTCGGGGTGAGCACGCGGGGAGCCCTCAGCTTCTACCGCGGTTGCCAGGCTCGGGCGATTACCGACGGCCGCACGTACGTCACACCGGATGACATCAAGACGTTGTCGGTGTCGATCCTGGCACACCGGATCGTGCCCGACTCGGTACTCGGCACCGTCAGCCGCAACCATGTCGAGAATCGGATCGAGGAATTGGTTCAGCAGATCGCCGTTCCGGTATGAACCAGCACGAAAGGCGATTTCACCGCGGAGAGCAGACGTGTCTGATCACAGATCTTCGATCCACGTACGTTTGACGCGGCTCGGCTGGCAATTCGCCTTCATCGCCGTTTTCGCCATGGTCGGCGGCGCGATTCGCGCCTACAACCTGCCGTTGGTGTTGGCCGGATTGGTTGTCGCCGCATTGGTGATCCAGTGGCGTTGGTCACGACAAACGCTCCTCGGCGTCAAGCTGGAACGTCGCCTTCCCGATGAAGCGTTCGCCGGCGAACCGTTCACGATCCGTTTTTTGGTAACGAACCGGTCGGGCTGGCTACCGGCTTGGCTGGTCCGCATCGACGACGCCATCGGCCAACGACCGACGATCGGGGTTCGATCTTGGTTCCGGCCTTGGAGAGTCGAGCAGGTCAGGGGAATGACGACAGCCCGTTGTGGACTTGGGGTGATCCTAAGTCGCAGTACCCTGACGACGTCGTATCAATGTCTGATCACTCGTCGCGGACGCTACGACTTCGGCCCGGCAACGGTTTCGACCGGGGCGCCGCTGGGGTTGATGTTGGCCAGTCGTCCCGAACCGCTGCCGCAGAGCTTGTATGTTTTCCCTCGCCTTTTAACGCTGCGTCATCGCTGGCGAAACGAGTTTCCGGCACGCATCGGCGGTAACGCCACCGCGGCCCGGCGCCACGGCGGACATGATGGCGAGTTCTTCGGGATTCGAGGATGGCGAAACGGCGATAGCCGTCGTTGGATCCACTGGCGGACAACCGCGCGGATCGGTGAACCCGCGGTCCGTCAGTACGAACAGACACGGCGTTTTGACCTCTGCGTCTTGGTCGACGCCTACTTGCCGAGCGGTATCAAGCCGCGGGGCGTGATCGAGCCCACCATGGAGCCCGCCGAGGAAACGCTGGAATGGGTCATCTCGGCCGCTGCAACCTTGGTTATGCGATTGGGACCGACCCCGGCCAACCGGATCGGTCTGGTCGTGGCGGGCCGCCAAACCCGTTCCCAGGCCAGCGGTGGAGGGCGTGAACAGACCATAGCGATGCTACGACAATTGACCGAACTGTCCGGTACCGATGCACCCGATCTGGCAGAGGCGATCCGTCAAGTGTTGCGAATCGGCGGCAAACCTCGTGACCTGATCGTGCTCAGCCCGCGTCCGTCTGCCGCCGCCCCGAACGATCTCTTCCGGCCATTTTCGACCAGCACCTCCTGCCGCTGGCTGAGCGCCGCGGATGGGACATTGGGGCAACTGGTCGCCCAGTCGTCGGCTGAAGCCCCACAGCCTATGACGACCGATTCCGCTGGCCAGGAGAGCGTTTGAATCGCCTGAAATGAGCAACCGACCCGCCACAGCCAGCCGTTTGAAGACTCGACTGAACGTCCACTTCGCGATCGCCACCTGCCTCAGCAGCCTCACGTTGTCGGGCAACCCCGATATCGAGATGCTGCCGGTGATCGCCTGCTTCTTCGCGATCATCGGGCTGGTCTTCGTCGACTTGCTCCGCTGGTTCGCACTCCCACCGACCGCCGCTTACATCTCGTTGGGCGCGATCGCGCTCTACAGCATCGGACAGTTCACCGAACTCGGTTTCGGTTTGGCCGATGATAAGCAGATGGAGTTGGTCGCCGAGCTGCTGGTGTTGGTCCAAGCCGTTTTGATGCTGCAACAAAAGAATCGCCGCATCTATGAACAGTTGGCGATTTTTTGCTTGCTCGAATTGATCGTCGCGGCGATTTTCAATGACGCCTTCATCTACGGTTTGTTGCTCTTGCCGTTGGGGGTGATCGGCGCAGCCGGCTTGGCGCTACTGCAGGCTTACGTCGTCAGCGAAGAGACGCTGCCGGCCGCTTCGCTTGACTCCAGCCCGCCACCCGAGCCTTCGTTGGCGGTCGTTCGCACGCGGTCGCCGGGCTCCTCGCAATCGTTTCAACGATGGGGACTGGTTCTCCCAGCAGTCACCGCCTGTGTGCTCACCCCGGCGGTGCTGCTGTTGGCGATGCTGTTCTTCTATGGTTTGCCGAGAACTCATCCCGCGGCCCGCAGCGGCTCGGGCGGTAAAGTATTGGTCGGGTTCAGTGAAAACGTCCGATTGGGACAGATCGGGCGGATGTTGCAGAGCGATTCGCTGGCATTGCGAATCGAGTTATTCGATCGCGGGGCGGAAAAGCCCTACATGACCCACGGCCCACTGTACCTCCGCGGTGCCGTGCTCGAGAAATACAACACCGACTACAGCAACCAAGGATCATGGACGGCTCTGGACGTCCAATCGGCTGCGGCGGTTGCGCCCTTGCCGCCGGCCCCGGGGGCGATATTTCGCGACGGCTTGCCCGTCGATGATGTCAGGGTTCGGATCACGCTCGAACCGACCAATGGACCGGCTCTGTTCGCGATCCCGCCCTTTCATCAACTCGGGACAGGTCCGGCCGTGGTGAGCCAGGAAGACCGCTGGATCCTCAAACGCCGACCGGGTATCGGCCTTTCCGCCGCGAATCGGATCACTTACCCGTTCGGCAGTTCGGCCTTCTCCAACGGCCAACAGATACGTTATGTCCCTCGCTGGCCGCCCGGTCCGAACTCGGATTCGCCCCCGACGGCCGCCACACGGGACGCCTACGCCGCGGCGAGGTACGTCCGTAGCTGCCTTGAATACGACGCCTTCCGGATCCCGTCCGCAAAACGTTTGGCGGCGACCCTGCTGACCGAACCGACCGCCGATCCGCTCGAATTGGCGACCCGCATCGAAGACTTCCTGACCTATCGGGGCGGCTTCCAATACACCCTCGACCTCAGCGGTGAAACGCGGCCCGGGATCGATCCGCTCGAACAATTCCTCGACACCGACCGCCGAGGGAACTGCCAACATTTCGCCTCCGCCATGGTCCTGATGCTGCGTAGCCAAGGAATTCCCGCCCGCTTGGTCGTCGGCTACAGCACGGACGAATACAACTTGCTCGGTGGTTACCACGCGGCGAGACAATTACATGCCCACGCTTGGGTAGAAGCGTTGATCGATGCGCGGTTCATCCCGGCCGACAAACGGATCAGCGATCATGCCGAACCGACGGACGAAGCGGTCGTCGATTCCGCCACCGTCGTCAACGTCAGCGAACCAGGCCTCGCCGCCAACGGCCGAGCCGTTGATACCGCGGACCGAGAGATCGCCGCGAACGACTGGCGACTCCCGGGCGAGGATAGCTACTGGGTCCGCTTCGACCCGACCCCGGGTGGCGGAGGAGTCGAACGGCCATCCGGTGGAAGGGTCACCGACGTCTTCGAGTTCGCCCAACATTTCTGGGCCGATTATGTCGTCGATCGCAACGCCGCCTCCGGCACCCGAGATTCGACATCCGCGGGCCGCCCGAGCGCGATCACGTCGCAGTACGAATCGATGTTTCGTTGGATCGACCGAAAGCTGATCGAACTCCGCTCCGGCGGCGATGGGGACGGTTTCGCGATCGGATCGGGGTTTTCTTGGGTCGCGGCACTCGGTTTTTTCGCCCTCGCCATGCTGGCCTATCTGCTGCTGCAGGCTCGGCATCACCACGGCTTCGGGTGGCCTGGGCGTCGCCGCCGCGGCGCGGCGACCGGGCCGGCCGCAATGCCGCAAATCGCGTTTTTTGCCGATACCCTGCGGTTGCTCGCCCGCGTCGGCATCGAACGCTCCCCGGGACAAACCCCGTTGGAACTTACCTCGCAAGCGGCGAAATCGCTCGAGCAACCCGAGGGCGCATCGTTGAAACGACCGTTGCGTCTGCTTACCGATGCGTTTTACGATACGCGGTATCGCGACCCGGCCGGTGTCGATTCAACGGCCGAAGAGCCCCTCCCTGCCGACCTGGTAGCCGCGATCGAAAGTGTTCGAAATCGGGTGGAGGCGATCGAATCTCGGTCCCCCGCCCCGCCTCACCAGTCATGAGAATTTTGTCGCGTGATCGTCACGATAGATGGGCCGGCAGGTGCCGGGAAAAGCAGTATCGCTCGCCAAGCCGCCGATTCGCTCGGATTCGATTTCCTCGATACCGGAGCGATGTATCGGGCCGTGGCGCTCGCCGGGATCCGTGCCGATATCGATTGGGACGACGCTGCGGCGATGTTGAAATTGGCTCAGCGGTCGGAGATCGCCTTTCGCAACCGCCGGGTCTGGCTCAATCGCGACGACGTGACCGAGTTGATCCGCACCCCCTCGGTCACCGACGTGATCCGGCATGTCGCCGACCTGCCGTCGATCCGCGCTTTGCTGACCGAGAAACAACGCCGCTATGCCCGCGGACACGACATCGTGACCGAAGGCCGCGATCAGGGCAGCGAGGTCTTTCCCGAAGCCGAATGCAAGATTTTCCTGACTGCCTCGGCCGAGGAACGGGCCCGCCGTCGCCAGCAACAACTCGGCGAAGTCGGACGCTACGTCCCGCTCGATACGGTCCTCGCCCAACAAAATCGCCGTGACGAAGAGGACCAAAGCCGTCCCGTCGGACGGCTTCGACCCGCCGCCGATGCGGTGATCCTGAACAGCGATGGGCTGTCACTCGAGGAGGTCCTATTGGAAGTCCTACGGATCGTCCACCACCGGCGTGCCGAATTGGCTGCCGCAGGAGCCTGAGCCTTCCGCGATAGGCCCATCGACACCGCTGAGCCGATTTTGTTCCTGTTGCGATTCGCTCGCGTAGGGTAGGTTATTCGGTTTTGATCGGTTCGCGCTGAAGCGCGAACGGCTCGCCACCCTCCCGCAGTTCGGCCAACCCATGCAGTTGCCAGTCGTTTCCGACTCGCCCACCCCCGTCAATCGCTCCACACGCGGATTGGTCGATCAGTCGCTCGTCGAAACGGAAGCTTCGGCGACCGCCGCATCGCCGCGCCGCTATGCCGTCGTCAGCCTCGGCTGCCCCAAGAATCTGGTCGATACCGAGCAGATGCTCGGCCGCTTGGATGCCGACGGCTACCACATGACCGATTCGGTGGAAGGTGCCGATTTCGTCGTCATCAATACCTGTGGCTTCATCGAATCGGCCCGTGAGGAATCGCTCGGGGCGATCGACGAAATGCTGCAACTGAAACGTTCCGGCGCCATCCGCGGTGTCGTCGTCACCGGCTGTTTGGCCGAACGGAGCCGCGAAGCGTTGCTCGAACAGCGCCCCGAAATCGATGCTTTGGTCGGCGTCTTCGGCCGCGATGAAATCGTGGCGGTCGCCGACCGCTTGTTCGGCGGACTCGAAGAGCAACGGACCGTCTTTCGGCCGGCCCCGGTGCGGGCCTTGTCCGACAACATCCGGGCCGCGGTTACCCCACGGCACTTCGCTTACCTCAAGATCAGCGAAGGTTGCGACCGTCTCTGTACGTTCTGCGCGATCCCCAAGATGCGCGGCAAGCACGCGACCAAGCCGATCGAACAGGTCGTCAATGAGGCGAAGATGCTGGCCGCTTCGGGCGTTCGCGAAATGGTCGTCGTAGCCCAGGACACCACCTATTACGGGATGGATCTCTACGGCGAACCACGGCTGCGACAATTGCTCGAAGAACTCGATCAAGTCGAAGGACTCGACTGGATCCGCCTGATGTACTTTTATCCGATGTACATCGATTCGCCACTGCTGAACACGATCGCCCAGGCGAAACGGATCGTCCCCTACATCGATATGCCGCTGCAGCACGCCAGCAATACGATGCTCCGCCGGATGGCCCGACGTGTCGACCGGGCATCGATCGAGCGATTCGTCGGACAGATCCGCGACGAAATCCCCGGCGTCGTGATGCGGACGACGATGATCACCGGCTTTCCAGGCGAAACCGATACCGACCACCGCGAACTGATCGAGTTCATCGACCAACAGAAGTTCGAACACCTGGGCGTTTTCAAATACTCGGTCGAACCCGGGACGCCGGCGGAGAAACTGCCCAACCGGGTCGCGGCAAAAGTCGTCAAACGGCGATTTAACGAGCTGATGGCGTTGCAACAACGGATCGCGTTTAACTGGACGCAATCGCGGGTCGGCTCGACCGAGGAAGTCTTGCTCGACAGCGAACTCCCCGACCAACCCGGCGTCTGGATCGGTCGCAGCCGGGCCGAAGCGCCCGACATCGACGGGCTGGTTTACGTCACCTCGCAACCCGACGACCGATTCGCCGCCGGACAATTCGTCCCCTGCGAGTTCGTCGCCGCCGACGGATACGATCTGATCGGCGTGGCAGTCGGTCCGACCCGTTGACGAGGCACGGGACACATTACTCTGGCTCCCTTCTCCACCGGCTCTGCGGGGGAGAATGGCTGGGGATGAGCTGAGGGTTGGAGACCATCACCCGGCGTCGACCAAAACCGACTCCGTCTCCTCATCTCTCGAAGCCGCGAAGCTGGCGACCGGAAGTAGCCCCGGGTGAGCGCCGGCTCGCTTTGCGAGCCAAGCGTAACCCGGGGT
>SKZY01000182.1 GCA_007127095.1 Planctomycetaceae bacterium | reverse complement strand
GCGATTTTTTCGCTCGCCGCGATCACTTCTTTTTTGCTCTACCTGCACCGTTACACCTGGAACCTGGTGCGGCCGGAACTCGAGGCCGAATATCAGCTCAGCAACACCCAATTAGAAGCACTCGGTTCGGCTTTTTTCTTCCCCTATGCGATCGGGCAGATTCCCGGCGGGATCCTCTGCGACCTGTTCGGGCCGCACCTATTTCTCGTCGCGATCATTCTGATTTGGTCGCTGCTGCTGCCGCTGCACGGTCTGACCGGAAGCTTCCCCGCACTGTTGACGATTCGCGGCGGGTTCGGGCTGGCTCAGGCCGGCTGCTACCCGGCGCTCAGTCAGGTCACCCGAGCTTGGTTTCCGCTCCGCCGTCGGACGCAGATTCAAGGTTGGATCGCAAGCGCCTTTGGCCGCGGGGGCGGAGCGATGGCCTCGATCATCATGGGCTCCTTCCTGATGGGGTATTGCGGGCTCGGATGGCTCAATTCGCTGATCGTCCTGTCGGTTGCTGGCGTCGTCTTTGCGGGTTTGTTCTTGGTACTGTTCCGCAATTCGCCCGAAACGCCGATCGAGCCACTCCCCGAGGTAATCGGCACGCCGGCACCACGGGTACTGCCGTTTCGGGTGGCGCTGCGGAATCGCAGTTTTCTGATCATGTTGGGTCAACAATTTCTCAACGCCGGATCGGACGTCGTCTTCGCCTTGATCCTCGGCAGTTACTTCAAGTCGCTCGGTGTGTCCGGTGGCGAATTGGGGGTCTTGGTCAGTCTGCCGCTGTGGGGTGGAGCGATCGGTGGCATTTTCGGCGGATACGCCAATGATTGGGCATTGTCGCGGTTCTCCAACCGACGGTGGTGCCGTTCGGCGGTGGCGGGCACGGGGCTCGGTATCGGCGGCGTATTGGTCATTTCCGCAGTCGCTTACTCCGACCCGCGGGTCGTCGCGATCGGGCTGATGGTGGCCCGCTTCTTCGCCGATTGGAACCAGCCGACGGTCTGGGGAACCTGCACCGATATCGGTGGACGGTATTCGGCAACGGTGTTCGGGATGAACAACATGACCGGAAATCTGGGGGCATTCACGACGCCGTTCGCTGTCGGGATCCTACTCGACTACTTCAGCAAAATCGAAATGATTGACGGCGAAGCGATTCGCCAAACCGATTACACCCCGGCTTTCATCCTCTGCGGATCGATGATGATCACCGCCGCGATCGGTTGGCTGATGATCGACTGCACGCAAAAAATTGTTCCCGATGCGGCCGACCTCCCCTCTCGTGATTGACGCAATACCCGCTGAGTCGGTATTGATAGTAGCGTTTTGAGTCGAGGATGTTCGGGGGTCGCGGTCGGCTATCGCCGCGATCGGTAAAGAATTGAGAGGGATCGGATGTCGTCACTAGGAAAGAATGGCCGGCGTGGGCTGAACCGATCGTTAGGTATCGAGCGGCTCGAGTCGCGGCGGTTGTTGGCGACGATTCAGCAAACGCAACTGTTCTTGCAACGGTTGAACGAAGCTCGACACGACCCAGCGGCCTATCAAGTCCGGGAGGCGATTCCGCTCAACATGAGCGGGATCGCGCCTCGACCTCCGCTGGCACTCAACGAGTCGCTGGTCGCATCGTCGCAGTCGCATGCCGATGAAATGGCGACGTTCGACTACTTCGGCCATCGCAGTGTCGTGACGGGGCGTTATCCGAACCGAAACGCCGTTGACAACGGTTATTCATTACCGAGTCACTGGGACTTGGATGCCAACTTCATCGAGGCGATCGCTGGCGGCCCCGCGACGGCCGAAGGTTCGCTCCGTCAGTTAACGCTTTCTGTGGGGCATCGCAATCATCTCTACGCGATTGTCCCGTTCTATGCGGATAACCGAGAAGCGGGTATCGGATACGCCGAAAATCCATCCGCGAGGTATCGCCATTACTGGACCGTTCACATGGCTCATTCGGAACCGACCGAGAGTTTTTTGAACGGGGTCGTCTTCGACGATGCCAACGCGAATGGTCGATACGACCTCGGCGAAGGGTTGGGCGGTGTCTTGGTCGAAGCCGACGGCCGATCGGTGATCACCAACGAGGCTGGCGGTTGGGCCCTTCCCGTCGCGAATGACACATCGGTTGTGGTCCAGGCCTCGCATCCCGACTGGGCGCAAGCTGCCACGACGTCGCTGACCGTCGGTGGCGAAAATGTCCAGCTCGATTTCCGCTACGACACCGCTAGCGATCAGGTTTGGTCTCGTCAACAGTTCGGTATTTGGCTTGACGCGGCAATCTTCCCCGGGGGGCCTCGGCCCGGACCAGCTTGGCAAAACCCGGTCGATCGAGCCGACGTGAACGGCGACGGTGAGGTCCAGCCGTTGGATGCGTTGTTGATCCTCAACCGTTTGGCCCGGGCGAGACGGTTGGGGATTCCTGTCGCCGAATTGCTCGATGAGTCGCCGCGGTATTACTGGGATGTCGACGGCAACGGCCGGATCGAGCCTCTCGACGCGTTGTTGGTCCTCAATCGTTTAGCACGTAGCAACCGTTGGCAATCCTCGCTGGAAGGGGAAGCCGTCGATTGGCTGCTGACGGATCGGCCCGACCTTTCGCTGGGCTTCGCTGGCCACGATTCGCAACGTGACGAATTATTCGGCGACAACGGGTTTCGGCGTCCTGCGGATCGCGCGCGAGGAAGGATTGTTTGATCCGATGCGAATTTCGACCTAGACTAGAGCCATCGGGTAGTCGGCAGGATGCGCTTGTCGTTCGGATACTGCGACTCTTCTCTATTCACTATCGTTACCAGGGATGGTTCGGAACACGGCTGGGATGTTGATCGATGGGGACACAGCAACCGTCTGGCGCGAGCCACCCTCACTGGCCGGAGGGATCGACTGTGCAGCGACGGGCTGATCAACCGAGAGCCGACCTTGCCTCAACCGCTTCGCTCGAGCATCCCGAGTTGGTTTTGAGTCCTAGCAAGCGGGTTGCGGAGCATCCGCCAGACGACCCCGAGGACCAAGCCGCAACGGTAATCCGTCGCCCGGGAGCCGGTTCGTCTGCTCATCACGGTGCTCCCGGTTCTGCGGCGACACCTGCTGACGTCGCTCAAGTGTTGCTGGGGAGCCGCCTCAGCCACTTCCACGTCGAGCAGTTGATCGGCGGCGGCGGAATGGGGGCGGTTTTCCGAGCCCGCGACGAGCGTTTGGACCGCACCGTGGCGATCAAGGTCATCCCGTTCATCGGTGATGATCCCGACATGCAGCGCCGTTTCCGAAACGAGGCCCAAGCCGCAGCGCGGCTCGATCACCCCAACATCGCTCGGGTGTTCGACGTCGGGACTTTCGAAGGTTGGCGATACATCGTCTTCGAGTACATCGAAGGGACCAACCTCCGCGACTTGGTGGCCGATCAGGGCGTGCTGACCATCGACGACGCGGTATTTTACACCCGCCAGATTGCCGAAGCCCTCCACCACGCCAGTGGGCGGGGAGTCGTCCATCGCGACGTGAAGCCGTCGAATGTGCTGGTCAACGCCGAGGGCGATATCAAATTGGTCGACATGGGTTTGGCCCGTAGCGATCAACTCGACATGTCTGGCGATATGACGGCCAGCGGTGTCACTTTGGGCACCTTCGATTACATCTCGCCCGAGCAGGCTCGCGACCCACGCGACGCCGATGTGCGGAGTGACATCTACTCGCTCGGCTGCACGCTGTACTTCGTGCTGACCGGCGAACCACCTTACCCGGGCGGGACGATGTTGCAAAAATTGCTCAATCACGGCAACGCCCCGCCGCCTGACCCGTCGTTGGTGCGGCCCGACGTGAGCGACGACCTCAAGGCGATCATTCACAAGATGCTGGCCAAATCGCCGTCGGCGCGATACCAGCGGGCGATCGATCTGGTTGCCGACCTTCGCGAGCTAGCGAATCGGGAAGGACTCGAACGGGCGCGATCTCAGGGTACGGTCGCGATCCCTCGGGAAAGCTTGTCACGCGGCCTCGTGACCCATTTGCCGTGGTTGGTCGCCGCGATGCTACTGTTGCTGGGCGCGGTTTCACTGCAACTGCTCGCCACACTCCGCGGCGACGCCTTTGTGATCGATGTTCCCTCCTCCGCGGTCACGCTGCGTCCTGCCGCATCGCTCGCGGACCGCAGCGTCGATTCGGCCGCCGCGGTCGATCCACCGTCCGCAACCGGCTCTGTGGAGCGTGACGTCGCGGCGGAAGCCGAGGCGTCGGCGGCGGCAGAACAAGACACCTCGTCGGCGGGGCGAGATGCGGCCGAACTGCCACCCAGGTACTCAGCCCTGAACGGTTTTCCGAGCGAACCACGGGCGACCACCGGCGGGGGAGGACCAGCAGCGGACCGGGTGGAGGTCAAGATCGATCGGATCGTCGTCGCTCCCACCGACATCAACCTTCCCGAGACCGCTGCCCGCGCCACTTCGCTAGCGGACGCCCTCCGCCAAGCGAAAACCTCCCAAGCGGACCTGATCGAATTGGCTCAACCGGTAATCGTCAGTGGCCCGATTCGCATTCCCCGCGACGGTTTGACGATCCGTTCGCTGGTCGGGGCCACCGAAATCCGTTTTGTCGCTGAGCCGATGCCGGCGATGGAGCAGTCGGTGATGGTCGAGGTCGGGTCGCACCGTATCGATTTTCAAAACATTCATTTCAATTGGAACGTCCGTAGCGGGTCGCTTGTCGGCGGGACCCTGTTCGCGTTGAACGACAACAAGATGGTGCGTCTGACGGGTTGTACGATCACGATCGAAAATTTAGCTCAGCGGGACGAGGTGTTCGCCTTCGAAATCACGGCCCCCCGATTGCCGCGGAACCCTTTCGGCGTCTTTCCGGCCGAACCGTTCGGACTCCCCGAGTCGGACAGCCCGCTGCTGCAGACGCGTACCGATCCGGCCCAATCGGGGGCTCGAACCAGCACGACACCCAGGACACCGATCCCGCCACTGGTCGCGATCGAACTCAATCACGTTGCGGCGCGAGGCGAAATGACGTTGATTAATCTGATCGACCCGGTCCAACTACAACTCGGCTGGGACAATGGGCTGTTGGCGGTTTCCCGGAGGATGCTGGACGTCGCCGGGGTCGACATCCCGACGTCCTCGGCGGGTAATCAGATTCAGCTGTCACTCAATCGGGTGACGGCCTCGACCGGTGAAGGGATGATCCGAACTCGGTTAGGGCCGTCTGGAAAGTTCCCGATGGCGATCGACCGCGATAGCCGTAACGCGGTGTTTCACTCGCCCGACGGTGCACCCCATGTCGAGTTCAGCAACCTCGAACCTGCGGAAGCGACCAGCCCTGAAATGCTGGTCAACCTCCGCGGCGAAAACAACGCGTATGATTCGGAACAAGACTGGCCGATTCTCTCTTGGAGCACCACTTCGGGCAGTCGGGAAGTGTTCTGGATGAGTCAGATGATCGTACCGAGCCGCCCTCCTTGGATGGGAGAGAGATCCCCTCGGTGGATCGTCCGTTGGAGCTTGCCGTTCGACGAATCGACGACGGCTAGCCGATTGACCTTGGTCGATTTTTACCAGGATGGAACCGTCGTTGCCGGTTTCGACCGAGCGGTACTGCCTGAGTTCCCCACCCGGATGGCGTCAGACGACAGCCTGCCAGTCGTTGGTCTGGATGAACCGGAGTGAAATTGACGCACTGCGTCGTTTTGCCTGATTTGACTTTTGCTCACCGCCGAGGTTTTAATGGGGCGACGGATACTTTCACCGTCGTCGACCATTACTCGCGGAGATACCTAATGAATCGGATCGTTTTGACCCTCGGTTGTGCCTGCCTGCTCGCCTCCCCCGCCCTCGCGACCAGCGAGTTCTCCAAGGAATGGAAGGGGCACTACCTAGCTGAAGGGGTGGACGCAGATTTCGATAAGATGGCCAAGCGGGCCGGCTGCAATGTCTGCCACGTCAAAGGGGAAAAGAAGGACGTTCGCAACGAATACGGAACTGCGGTCAGCGAGTTTCTGGATAAGGAAAAGTTCACCAAAGAATGGGTGAAGGCGAACCCCGAAGAAGCGACCAAGCTGATCGTCGAAGGGCTGAAAAAAGCCGGCGAGAAGAAAAGCAGCGACGGTAAAACGTTTGGCGACAAGATCAAAGCGAATGAATTGCCGGCGACCGATTCGAACCTGTAAACCTGTCCTCCTGTACCGTTAGTTCGGAACCCAGCCCGCCGATGGCCCGTAGCGATCGCTCGCCCATCGCGCGGCTGGGTTTCGTGCTCCCCGCCAAGATTCTCCTCCTCCCTCTCTGCTAAGCTTCTCAGTGATGAAATCCACCCCCCTGTTTTCGTGTCTTTTACTGGCGGCGTTCACAGTCTCGTCGCTGTTCGGCTCGGCCACCGCAACCGCCGCTGAGGGGGTTGAGGTCGAGGACGGCTTCACAGCGATATTCGATGGCAAATCGCTCGACGGTTGGAAGAAATCGGAAGAGAACCCTGACAGCTTGCGGGTCGAAGACGGCAAGATCGTCATCGATGGCGCTCGCGCTCACCTGTTTTATGTCGGTGAATTGGCACCCTTTAAGAACTTTCACTTCATCGCCGACGTGATGACGACTCCCGGCAGCAATTCCGGGATTTACTTCCACACACAGTATCAACCTTCGGGCTGGCCTAAGTACGGTTACGAGTGCCAGGTCAACGTTTCCCACGGCGACCCCAAGCGAACGAGCAGTCTTTACGGCGTGGTCAACATCGGCGACCCTCCGGTCAAGGACAACGAGTGGTATCGCCAGGAAATCATCGTCGAAGGACGTCGAATCCGGTTGATCCTCAATGGCGAAACGATGGTCGACTACACCGAGCCCGAAGACAAGAAATCCGATTCCGGTGACTTTGAACGACG
>SKZY01000387.1 GCA_007127095.1 Planctomycetaceae bacterium | reverse complement strand
CGGCGGGCGATGGTGGCGACCGGTCGCGGTACTCGCCTGCCGCGGTTCGCGACATTCTCGCCCACGCCGATCGCGATGGTGACGCCGATCGTGGCGCGGCCGTTTTCGTGTCGGCCAAATTCGCGTGTCTCAACTGCCACCGGATCGGCCGCCACGGCGGTCAGGTCGGCCCCGAACTGACGAGCTTGAGGCCCCAGCGATCGCCGGCCGAGATCGTCGAAGCGGTCTATTGGCCGCAGCGGACGGTCGGTCCACAGTATCAGACGTTGGCCGTGCTCAAGGCGGATGGCCAGACGCTGCGTGGCTACGAGGTCAGCCGCGACGACGATCGGCTGGTGCTGCGTGACCCGGCGACCGAGGCGATTCACACGATCGCGTGGGACGACATCGAAGCCGAGCGCGAGGTCGGTTCGCTGATGCCGGACGGGTTGACCGCCGCGATGACGCCTCGCGAACAGGCCGATGTCGTGGCGTTTTTGCTGACACTGGGAAGCCGCGACGGTCCTTCGCCCGAAACGCTCGATGAGACGCTCGCCAGGGCCCGCGCCCACGTGCATGGCCCGTCCACATTTCCGCTCGACCGTCGCCCGTTGCGGCCCGCCGATTGGCCGAATTGGGAGTCGCACGTCAACCGCGATCGGATCTATGACTTTTACGCCAAGCAGGCTCGTTACTTTCGTGGCCAAGCGTATCGGCCGCCGTTGTTGGCCGAATTTCCCGGGCTCGACGGCGACGGCTATGGGCATTGGGGGAATCAGGATGAGGCGACCTGGGACGACGACCGCTGGAGCGAGTCCGATCGGGGGTCACTGCTGGCTGGGGTGTTCCGTGGTGGCGGGCTGACCGTCCCCCGCGCCGTCTGTCTCCGCGTCGGTGAGCCTTTCGTCGCTGAAATTGGCGGCGGTAAAAACGAAAAACTCAGCGAGTGGGCGGTTTGCTTCGACCCCGAGACGCTCTCCTACCCGCTCGGCTGGACCGGCGGATTGGTGCGGACTTCGTCGGTACGCAGCGGCCTGATTCATGGATTGATGCCCGCCGGGGAACCGCGTCCGCTCGACGCGGGCCGAGCGATCGCCGATTCGGGCGAGTACCGAGGTTTCTATCGACACGGTGACCGTGTCGCTTTCGTCTACCGAATCGATGGCGAGGATCACCTCGACGTACCGGTGGTCGAGGCGGGACGTTTCGACCGAGTGGTGGCGCCGCTCGCCGAGCACCCCTACGGCGAATTCACCGCTGGGGGACCGTCACAATGGCCTGAGCAGATCCGTACTCCGATCGAGCTTGGCGACGAAACTCGCCCCTATGCCATCGATACCATCGGTCTGCCGTTCGACAATCGCTGGAACTCGCTGATGTACCTCGGCGACCTCGCCTTTCACGGCGACGGGTCGGCGTATGTTTGCACCTTGCACGGCGACGTTTGGCGGGTCACCGGAATCGATCACCCCTCGACCGAGGCGGTCTGGAAGCGGTTTGCCGCCGGCTTGCATCAACCGCTCGGGATGGTGATCGATGACGATGGCATCTTCGTACTCGGCCGCGACCAGATCACTCGATTGCATGACCTCAATGGAAATGGGGAAGCCGACTTTTACGAGTGTTTTTCGTCGGTGCTGGAGACGTCACCGGCCGGACACGACTACATCTGTGGGCTGCAACGCGACCCGGAAGGCTATTTCTATACCGCATCGGGAAATCAGGGATTGGTGCGGATTTCGCCTGACGGACAAACGGCCGAAGTGCTCGCCACCGGGCTCCGCAATCCGGATGGCCTCGGTCTCTACCCCGACGGTTCCATCACGGCTCCTAATTCGGAGGGTAATTGGGTTCCGGCATCGATGATCGGATTGGTCCGTCCGGGCGAACGGCCTCATTTCGGCTATCCCGGTCCTCGTGACGACCAACCGCCAGCCCTGCCGATGGTCTATCTGCCCCGCGCGCTCGATAATTCCAGCGGCGGTCAAGCCTATGTCCCCGACGACCGCTGGGGCCCGTTGCGGGGCCAGATGATTCACTTTTCCTACGGTGCCGCGGCGCACTTCCTGGTGCTCCGCGACGATACCGCCGAGATCGCGCAAGGGGCGGTCGTACCGCTGCCAGGCGAGTTCCTTTCGGGGGCCCATCGCGGTTGTTTCCGTCCGCAAGACGGGCAACTTTATGTCGCCGGGGCCGCCGGTTGGGGCAATTACGCGATGCAGGACGGTTGCTTCCAGCGGGTTCGCTTCACGGGGGCCGGCGTTCGGCGGGCCGCAGTCCGCTTGCCGGTCGCGATCGCGATTCATCAAAACGGCGTCCGCATCACCTTTTCACAACCACTCGATCCCACTGCTGCCGAAGCCGAGGGGCACTTCGCCCAGTGTTGGAACTATCGCTACGGCCCCGGATACGGCTCGCCCGAGTTCTCCACGTCACACCCGGGAACCGCGGGTCATGACACGCTCGAAATCGCTTCGGCGCACCTTTCAGACGATCGGAAGACGCTGTTTCTGGAGCTGCCCGAATTGCAGCCGGTCAACCAGTTGCACCTATACCTTCAGACAGCCGCTGGTGAAAACGCCGAATTGTTCGTGACCGTGAACCGGCTAGGCGACCCGTTCACCGATTTTCCGGGCTATCGACCAGTCGATAAACCGGTCCGGCCGCATCCGATTCTGGCTGATGTCCTGTTGGCGACCCGCAGCATCCCGAACCCTTGGCGGCAGCCGATCGAAGCGGCCCGTGAAGTGCGGATCGAATGTACGAACAACTTGACCTTCGCCACCACGGCGTTCCGCGCTCGACCCGGCGAAGCGATCAAGCTGACGCTGGTCAATCCCGACGTCGTGCCCCACAACTGGGCGTTGTTGACGCCGGGCTCGCTGCAGCGGGTCGGTGAGTTGACCAACCGCTACATCGCTGATCCCGAAGCGCCGCTAAGGCACTATGTCCCGGACGCCCCCGAGGTGCTCGCGTACACCGACATCGTGTCGCCGCAGCAGCAGTTTTCGATCTACTTTCACGCCCCCGATCGACCCGGACGCTATCCCTATCTCTGCACCTTTCCGGGGCACTGGTCGGTCATGAACGGCGAGTTGATCGTCGAGCCCTAGTCACGGTCGCTGTGTTTTTCGTAGCGAACCCGATAGACCGGGATCTGGTGCAGTTGGCTGCGGCGGTCGAAATGCGTTCGGTAAGTCGGCTCGGCGATCGCGGGCGACTCCGCGTCTTCGGTGGCAACCGCAATCACGGCACTCTCTGTCACCGCACTTTTTGCCACGGGAGACGTGGCTGCGGTCTCGGGCTGGTCGGGGATCGGCGGCCCGAACCGGGGCGATTCGGCGGCGATCATCTCGATCGCCGACTCGAAGTACTCAAGCACATCGGTCCAGAAATGGAACGTCCCGCCGTCGACAAGTGCTCGATAGATCTCGGCGACCGAGGCCGGGTTGATCACGCGGCGTTTCTTGTGCTTCTTTTTCCACCAAGGGTCGGGGAAATAGATATGGACGGCGGCGAGCGAATCGTCGGGGATCGCTTTTTGCAGCAGCGGTTCGGCGTCACCGGCCACCATCAGGGCGTTGTCTCGATCGTGTTTGGCGAGACGTCCGGCAGCGTGGGTGGCGTACTTGTGAGCGATCTCGATCCCCAGAAAGTTGTGTTCGGGACGTCTACCCGCAGCGGTATCGATGAATAAACCTTTGCCCGACCCGATCTCGAGCTCCAGCGGCCGAGTGTTGCCGAACAGCGATTCGCTGGTCAGTCGCTCGGGCAACTGGTCGGTTATCCGCAGGTGCTGGTCGAGAGACAGGGTGGGTGAGGGCCGATTGAGTTGGCGTCGCGACATGAACGGGATCGGCGAGAGGCAAGTGGCGAATGCGAAAAATGATTCGGCCCGCGTGAGTGGGCGTTCCGGCGGCGTGGTCAGGTCGATTCTGACGCGCCGCGGATCGTAACCCAAAGGTCGATCGGCGGCCAGCGTTCCCGTCGCTCCCCTCCCCTGCCCTGCCCTGGCCATTGGGGCCATTGGTGTCTACACAAGTCGCTTTCGGGCCGATATTCCGAGGAGGCAACTCTAACGCAATGGCGTGAGCCATGCGGCCTCAGGTGGCGGCACTCCCGTGAGCGAAACGGCGCTAGCCGCCGGCATTGGGGTGTTCGATTGCCGCGTAAGCGGGGCCTATTCGGGCTTTCATATGCTGGGGCGGTGGTTGGTGTTGAGGAGCTGCGGGCGACCCTCCCCTCGCTGTAGCGCGAACCTCCCAAGGGAGGGTTTCTTTTGTTTCGCTGAGGTTGGCACGGCTTGTGTAGATACCAATTCTCCTCGGGGAGGGTGTCTTTTGTTCGGCCGCTAGCGAATCGGATGGCATCGCCGACTGTTAGGAGGGCGAGGCTCGGGGGTACGATAGGGCGATCTCTATCGATCCTTCACCATCTCCCCCGCGCCGTCGCCGGCGGAGCCGTCCCGAGATTCTCCATGAGTGTTTCCGAGTCCGATTTTCAGAATCTCCGTGTCGCCGCGTTGGAAAGCCGTCGTGCCGCCGACATGGAACGGCTGATCGAACGCTACGGTGGGCTCGCCCATGTCAGTCCGTCGATGCGAGAGGTGCCGATCAAGCCGAATCGGGAGGCGGTCGATTTCGCCTACCGGGTGATCACCGGCCAGATCGGCGTCGTGATCTTCTTGACCGGAGTCGGGTTTCGATTCTTGCTGTCGGCCATCGAAGGCGATGTCGATCGTCGCCGGTTTCTCGATTCGCTCTCGGACATCGTGACGATCGTCCGCGGCCCGAAGCCGTATGCGGCGATGAAGGAGGTCGGCTTGACGGCGACGCATCGGGTCGCTGAGCCGAACACGTGGCGGGAACTGTTGAGCCTGGTCGACCAACAGGTCCCGGTCGGGAATCAACACGTCGGATTGCAGGAGTATGGGATCAGCAACGCCAGTCTGATCGCCGGTCTCGAGGCCCGCGGCGCGGTGGTGGAAACGATCCGTGTCTACGGCTGGGATTTTCCCGAAGACACCGCGCCACTGGAGGCCAATATCCGCGCCTTGGCGGCTGGCGAGCGAGACGTCCTGCTGCTGACCAGCGCCCACCAGGTCGTGAATCTGCTCCGCAAGTCCGAGGAATTGGGGCTCGCTGAACCGTTGCGTCGCGGCTTGGAGACGACGGTAATCGCCTCGATCGGGCCGACCACGACTCAGAT
Organism: Planctomycetaceae bacterium; assembly: GCA_007127095.1. Classification (GTDB taxonomy): domain Bacteria; phylum Planctomycetota; class Planctomycetia; order Pirellulales; family Pirellulaceae; genus UBA6163. Next base: position 1,700 of record SKZY01000387.1, on the reverse strand, counting down.
GCTGCAGGAATGCGAACTCGCCGTCGATATTGAACCTTCGCATCCGAAGATGGGGCATTTGATCGTCGAGGCGGCCCGCTCGGCTTCTCGGCTGGTCAACGGCAAGCGGAGACTCTCCGCCACGACCCTACCCAGCTCATTCACACAGGAAACCAGTCCGATGCCGTCGCACCCGAGTCAACAGAGCCTTTTCATCCGTGCCTGTCGTGGCGAACCGACCGAGCGGACGCCGGTTTGGCTGATGCGTCAGGCGGGTCGCTACATGGCGGAATACCGGTCGGTGCGAGCCCAACAATCGTTCCTGGAACTCTGTAAATCGCCGAAGTTGTGCAGCGAAGTGATGTGTACCGCGGTCGATCGTTTGGGTGTCGACGCGGCGATCATTTTTTCCGACCTATTGCCGATTCTGGAACCGCTCGGATTTGAGCTCGAGTACGTCAAGGGCGATGGGCCCGTGATCCATAATCCGGTCCGAACCGCCGGTGAACTCGACCGGGTTCGTTCGCTCGACGATCTCTCGTCGCTCGATTTTGTCTTCGAAACGGTCCGTCAGACCCGCGCCGACCTACCGGATTGGATGCCGCTGATCGGCTTCGCCGGCTCGCCGTTCACGCTCGCCAGCTACGCCATCGAAGGTGGTGGCAGCCGTCAATACGCGGCCACCAAGGCCTTGATGTATGGGGAACCGACCGCCTGGGACGAGTTGCTGCAGAAACTTTCTCACGCCGTGATCGTCTACCTCAACGGGCAGATCGCCGCTGGGGCACAGGCGGTACAGCTATTCGACAGCTGGGCCGGCTGTCTGTCGCCAGCCGACTATACCGAGTACGTCTTGCCCCACATGCGGACGATCTTGGCCGGGATCACGCCCGGTGTTCCGGTGATCAATTTCGCGACCGGCAACCCCGAGTTGCTGCCGCTTTTGGTCGGCGATTCGCGAACCGTCGTCGGCGTCGATTGGCGAATACCGCTGGACGTCGCCTGGCAGCGGATCGAATACCGTCATCCGGTCCAAGGAAATCTCGATCCCGGCGTGTTGCTCGGTTCACCCGAGTTGATCGCCGCCAAGACGCAGCAAGTGCTCGACGCCGCCGCCGGTCGGCCCGGTCATATTTTCAACGTCGGTCACGGCGTGTTGCAACAAACCCCGGTCGAAAACGCGATCCGGTTGGTGGAATTGGTCAAAGAGCTGAGTCAGCGATGACCGCCGAGCCGTTCGTCTGCCCGTTTTGTCCGCTCCACTGCGATGATCTCGATCTCGCTCAGGTCAATCGCGGCGACGTTTCCTGTCAGCGGCTGAGCGGGGTCTGGGGGCAAGCGGTCGACCACGACCGCTTCGCCTCACCCGCCGATAAAGAGGCATTGGCGATCGCTCGGCGGTGGGTCGCCGAGGCGCGAGGGATCTTGGTGACCGGCCGCGTGGTCGATCTGGAAACCGCCCGTGCGGTCGGCCGGTTTATCGATGCCACCGGAGCGAGTTGTCAGGTCGCTTCCGCCGCGGGTTATGCCGAGACGTTTGCCCGCGACGGGATGATCACCACCACGCTCGGCGACGCCGCCGCGCCGCACCAGCGGGTGATCGTGATCGGTGACCCCGGCGGCGACTGGCCGCGGTTGGTCGAGCGACTCGGCCGGGCCGGCCAGCTTTACCGCTGGGATCGCGACGACCAGTTAGCCGAGCGACTGGCGCGGGTTCGCGG
>SKZY01000072.1 GCA_007127095.1 Planctomycetaceae bacterium | reverse complement strand
TCGATTGGGTTTGAGAATCAATCGCTCGTCGCCAACGCTGTTGGGCTCGCGAACCCCGGGTACCGCTCGACTCGCGGAGCTCGTCATCGCTCCACCCGGGGCTACTGCCGATGGCCGCTTCGCGGCATTTGAAACGGAAATCTTGGCCTCGACGTTCTCGATAGGAATCATCGATGGGTAACAGTTACTCGTAGCGGAATGTCAGTGGGGCATCGATGTCGGGATGCAAGCTGGCGTGAACCGGACACTTGCCGGCGGCGGCTTCTAAGCGAGCTCGATGTTCCGGCTGCGGGACCGCCGCCGCGGGGACGACGATTTCGGTCGCCAGCGAGGCGATTCGTCGTAGCGGTTTTGTCGTCATTTCCTTGACGACGCGCACGGTCATTCCGGTCAAATCGATCCCGTGCCGCTCGGCGACCAATCCCATCGTCGTCAACACGCAGGTGCCCAGCGCGGTCGCGACCAGGTCGGTCGGAGAGAACGCGGCGCCGCTGCCGCCGTTATCGACCGGGGCGTCGGTACCCAGCGTCGCTGAACTGGGGGCGTGGGTGGCGGTGGTCCGCAGCCCGCCTTGATAGGTCGCATCGATGGTGACGCCCATGGCATCGTTTCCTGAAGAGGGGATTTTTTGGGTAGGGGTCGGGTTTTCGGTACGGATCGAAAAAGGTCGAGCGGAATCAGCCGTGAATCAGGCGCTTCATTTCGGCGGGCAGTTCGTCGATTTTGATCCGCGTTTGTTCGAGCGAGTCGCGGTCGCGGAGCGTCACGGTACGATCGGCCAGCGAATCGCCGTCGACGGTGATGCAGTACGGCGTGCCGGCTTCGTCCTGACGGCGATAGCGACGTCCAACCGCTCCCTTTTCGTCGTAGTAAACGTTCATGTCACGTTTCAGTTCGCCGTAAATTTCCTGGGCCAATTCGGGCATCCCGTCCTTCTTGACCAGCGGAAAAACGGCAGCCTTGATCGGGGCCAAGCGGGGGTGCAGCCGCATCACGACCCGAGACTTCATCTGGCCGTTCTCGTCGGGAGCTTGGTCTTCCTGGTAGGCCTCGCAGAGGAACGCCAAGGCGGCGCGGTCGGCGCCCGCCGACGGTTCGATGACGTGGGGGACGAACCGTTGGCCACTCTGGTCATCGCGATAGGTCAAGTCACGGCCACTGCCGCGATGGCGAGGTTTTCCTTTCTCGTTGAGTTCGACGACCATCGGGTTAGTGGTCGGATCGAGTTTTCCTTCCATGTGGCTGCGGAGGTCGAAATCGCCGCGGTGGGCGATCCCTTCGAGTTCGCCGTACTGTCCCGGCGGCAGGAACGGAAAGGCGTACTCGATGTCGGCGGTACCGACGCTGTAGTGGGCCAATTCCTCGACGTGATGTTCACGCATCAGCAACGATTCGCTGGCCAAGCCGAGCGACGTGTACCAGGCTAACCTGCGATCCCGCCAATAGCGGTACCACTGCTGCGAGGCCTCCGGATGGCAGAAAAACTCGATCTCCATCTGTTCGAACTCGCGAGATCGGAAAGTAAAGTTCCGCGGCGTGATCTCATTGCGAAAGCTCTTGCCGATCTGGGCGATCCCGAACGGTAGCCCGACGCGGCTGCTGTCCAGAACGTTCTTGAAGTTGACGAAAATCCCCTGCGCGGTCTCGGGCCGCAGGAAGGCCGCGTCCTCCTCTCCACCGAGCGCCCCGAGCGTCGTCTTGAACATCAGGTTGAACTCGCGGGGCGGGGTCAGCGTGCCGACCGCCTTCGCGTCGGGACCGAGCACCCGGTCGAAATCGTCGATTTGGTCCAGCGTCGTGCTGTCGCCATCGTAGGACAACGAGTCGGCGTCCTTCGGCCGCAGCTTGAAGAACTTCAGCGCCCGCCGTTCGATCTCCGCCTGTTCTTGATCGGCCTCGGCCAACGTGGTTACGAACACCTTGGCGTCACGGCAGCCGACCCAGCGGCCGCGGACTTGGTCGTGACGGTAGCGTTTCTTCGATTCGCGGCAGTCGACCATGTAATCGTGGAACATGTCGTAGTGGCCGCTGCATTTCCAGATCTGGGGATGCATGATGATGGTCGAGTCGAGTCCCACCATTTCGTAAGCGGCCGGAGCCCCTGCCGGTACCGTCAGCTCGTTGTGGCCGTTGACCATGTCGTGCCACCACGCATCTTTCAGGTTTCGCTTCAGCTCCACGCCGAGCGGACCGTAGTCCCAAAAACCTTGCAGGCCGCCATAGATTTCGCTGGACTGAAACAAAAAGCCCCGTCGCTTGCAGAGCGAGACGATATTTTCCATCGATGCCATGGCGAAACGTGATTGAGTGTGAAGGGGGGAGGCGGGAAGATCCGGGCGTGGCAGCCGATCCGGCTCACGAAAGCGGCAAAGTGTAGGCGTTGCAGCGAGCCGTTGATATAGCGTCTCTCACGGACCCCAGCATCCTAGCCAGCCCGTTGGGCTGGGCTGCGTCTGTGGCCCAGGAACGCGTCATTATGCGTGGGAGCGTTGCTGCGGTATCGCCGGAATGGCTTCGGCATACCGACCCCCTCGAGATCGTGGCGGGGGGGGCGCGGCGGACTTTAGGTCGTTGCTTCGAGCGACCATCCCGGGCGGTACTCACGACGGATTAGGCGATCGGCCTCGGGGGTACCCTCGGCTTGCAGGTTCTCCGCATCCCAGACGATTTTCTGGCCGGTTCGGTAGGCGACGTTACCGAGATGATTGGCTTCGGTCAATCGTCCCGAGTACTCGAAATTGCAGGTCGTCGGGTCTCCTGTCTTGCAGGCATGAATCCACTCTTGGTGATGGCCCAATGACGGCGGAATGAACGGGTCGGGACGCTTGAAATCGGCGTATTTTTCCTCGGGCAGTAGCAGGTGTTTGCCGTAATCGGCCAACAGCATCCCGTCGTCGCCGATGAACAAAACACCGCTATTCCACGGCGGGATCGATCCCGAAGTGAGTGCAGGCGGCTTGTGAGTCCCTTGGTACCAGGTCAGCTCGACCGCTGGCATGTCGCCGCGGGCGGCGTACTGATAAGTCGCCTGCATCGACGCCGGGGCGATTTCCGGATGAGGCGGCGGGCCAGACGCTTCGATCGTCAACGGTTGATCGAGGTTCAACGCCCAGAATGGCAGGTCGATCCAGTGGCTGCCGAGGTCCGACATCGTACCGCTGCCGAAGTCCCACCAGCGATACCACTTGGGACCCGGGAAATAGACGCTGTGGTAGGGCCGAGCCGGCGCCGGACCGAGCCAGAGATCCCAATCGAGTTGGGGCGGGATCGGTTCGGCTTGGGCGGGGCGGTCTTGGACGAAGACGATATCGCCATTGGCTCGGGCTTCGGCTTCGCTCGCTTGCCAGCCCCAGACTCGTCCGACCCAAACGTGGACTTCGCGGACCGGACCGATCGCGTTGCTTTGGACCAGTTCCACCACACGGCGGTAATTTTCGCCGGCATGGATCTGGGTCCCCATCTGGGTCGCGACACCCGCTTTGGCGGTAGCTTCGCGGATCACCCGGGCCTCCCAAACGCTGTGTGTCAGCGGTTTTTCGCAGTAGACGTGTTTACCCAGTTGTAGCGCCGGCAGCGTTGCGAATGCGTGAGTGTGCTCGCAGGTGCTGACGACTACCGCATCGAACTCAGCGGCGTGATCGAACAGACGGCGAAAGTCCTTGGCTTGTCGCGCGGCCGGATAGCGATTGGCCGCGGCGGCGAGGTTGGACGCGTTGACGTCACAGAGAGCGACGACATTTTCGGACGAGACCCCTTGCAAGTTCGCACCGCCGCGGCCTCCACAACCGATCACGGCGACGTTGAGTTTTTCGTTCAGATTGCGGGCTCGGAGGATCGCCGGAGCGGTCGTCACGGCCGCCGTGGCCGTAGCGGCCTTCAGCCAGCTGCGGCGGGAAATCGCTGTAGCCGGTCGAGACGGGGGTGCGATAGTCGTCATTGCAGGGAGGTCCTGAGTGGAGTTTTTCTTCGAAAAAGCGGCGATTCCGCAGTGCGGTGGGGCAGGTCGACCAGGCAACAACTTAGCCCATCGCCCTCGGCGGGCCAAACTTTCGGAGCGGGAAAAGCGGTTCAGCAACCGGCATAACCCGAATAAGCCGAACGATCGGGATGTCGATCGTAGCGATTGTCGGGCTGGAACCGAAGTTTCTGTCGATAGCGGGCGTCGGGGGTCGATGACTTTCAACGATTGTCCGGGACATGCTGGCGTGTTGAGCCAGCCAGGGGGTCGTTGGCGGGACTCTTCGGAACGGATGGAACGATGTGGTGGAAGGGCGATGGGCCGAAAAAACGATGAGTTGGCTACGACGATTTGGACGAGTGGCGACGATCGCGGGCGGACAGGCCGCCTATGTGGTCAGCGTCGCCGCCGCCGTGTTGTGGTTAGCGATTTGGCCGAGCTCGTGGCCGCGGACGGTCCGCCAGGTGTTCGCTCGCCAGATGCTGTTTACCGGCTACGATGCGATCGGCTTTACGATGCGAGTCGCTTTCGCGGTCGGGTTGTTGGTGATCGTGCAGGTCGAGTTGTGGCTGCACGCGATCGCCGATCTCGATTTTTCGGGGCAGTTATTTCTACGGATATTCCTCCGCGAACTCGGCCCGTTTTTGGCGAATTTGATCGTGATCATTCGCAGCGGGACGGCGATCGCGACCGAGTTAGCGAGGATGAAGGTCGATGGCGACGTCGAGATCCTGGAAGCGCAGGGGATCGACCCGATGAACTATTTGGTCATGCCGCGGGTGTTGGGCGTCGGATTTTCGGTCTTCGGATTGGCGGTGATCTTGGTTTCCTTTGCGTTCGTAAGCGGCTATGTCGTCGGCACGATGATCGGCGTGTTCAACGCCAGTCCCTACGACTTTTTGCTCGGGATCATGCGGCAATTGGAGATCGAAGACGTGATCTTTTTTGTCCCCAAGACGGTGGTGACCGGGATGTTGATCGGCGCGATCTGCTGTGTGACCGGGTTGGAGATCCAGGACCGAGACGTCGAAATGCCGCAAGTCGCGGGACGGAGTGCGGTGTTGGGGCTGACGGCGGTGTTTTTTATCGCGATGTTGCTGTCGTTGAGCGTCTACGGCCGCGTGTTGATTTTTCAGGTCTTTTGATCTCGTCATTCGATCAGGGCGCCATGACGGATTCATCCGTACCCGCTACGTCAGCCAAACCCGAACCGCAGCCGGTGGGCAAGAACTCGCCGGTGCTCCGATTCGACCGGGTTTCGGTCCGGTTGGCCGACGAACGATTTTCCGATGTCGAACAGGTCTGTTTCGAAATCGGGTCTGGCGGCGTGGCGACGATCCGGCTGACGGACCGGCGTGATTCGCCGATCCCGGCGTTGGCGATCGGCGACCGACCTCTGGAGGTTTCCGAGTCGATCGGCGTTTCCGGAAAGGTCGAATTCGATGGCCGTCCTTGGGGGACCGAGAGTCATGGTGACGAACTAGCCCGGCGCGGTCAGATCGGCCTGGTGCTCGGCCAACCCGGTTGGGTGAACAATCTCAGCGTGTTGGAAAACGTCATCTTGCGTCAGCTGCATCACACTCGGCGTCCTCGCCGCGAGATCCTGACCGAAGTCCAAGAAATGGCCTATGCGATCGGGCTCAGCGAGGTCCCTACGCGACGGATCAGTGCGATGGGCAGGAGCGAATTGCGGCGTTGTGAATGGGTGCGAGCATTTTTGGGGAATCCCCGGCTGATCGTTCTGGAGCGGCCCTGCGCCCTGGTCGAGCGGCGGTACTGGGATGCCTTGTCAGGCTGGGTCAAGCGGGCCGCCGGCGAGGGCACTGCGGTACTTTGGTTGTCGCGGGACGCCGACGAGTTGAACTTGGTCAGCGGCCTAGCGACGGCTCGCTATGTCATGAGCGGCGACACACCGAGCCGGCTTGAGGTGCAACGATGATTTTGTCGCGTGGATACAAGCTGCGATATGTCAATCAGCTGGTCGGATTGTTCGTGATCCTGGTGTCGGGATTGGTATTCGCGGCCCTCTTGGTGGTCGCCTGGGGTCAGGAATGGTTCGTCGGCAGTTATGAGATCCGAGCCTATCTGCCCGAAGGGGAGCTGGATGGGTTGCAGGTCAATTCGCCGATTCAAATCCTCGGTGAGCGGGTCGGTAAGGTTCGTGAGATCAGCTATGTCGATGACGAGCAAAAGTTGCTGCGACTCCGTCGAGAGTTACCCGGCGGCCGTCTGGAGCTGAACTACCTGGAGGTGACGCTGCAAATATCGAACCGGGTCAGCGAGGAGGTCGACGCCGATTCACGGATCCAAATCCGTCGCCGGATGGCCGGCGTCGGCGACGTCTACTTAGAAATCCTTCGCGGCGCCCGGCGTCTCGGCTCGCCTGACGAACAGACCTTGTTCGCGATCACACCGGAAAAATCGGCGCAGGACGAGATCCGTACGATGACACAGCTGATGTCGTCGGTTCAAGAGGATTTTGCTCGGATGCGGCAGACGCTCGATGAGTCCTCGATATCGTTCGATCGATCGACCGCCGAGCTAGCAACGGCCTCGACCCGGGTTCGTGAGTTGGCCGAGTCGATGCTGGAGGTCACGCCGCGGTTGCCTGAAATCGCTGATGATGTCCAGCGGACGACTCGCGACCTGCAGACCAGCAGCGAACAGATTCGCAGTACGGCTGAGGCAATCGGTCAGTCGAATCGGCAGCTGCAGAATGTATTGAGTGATGCCGAGGCGGTTTCGCCACGCCTGCTACCGATCGCACGTCAGACCGAACGGCTGCTGTCGACCAGTCAGGTCGTCGCTGATCGGCTCCGCGACGAATCGGACACGTTACCCGGTACCGTCGGACAGTTTCGCGAAACCGTCGGTGACGCCCAGGAGGTAATCGACGGGCTGCGGCAAAATTGGTTGATCCGTCGCCACGTCGAACAACCGCAG
>SKZY01000157.1 GCA_007127095.1 Planctomycetaceae bacterium | reverse complement strand
GGCCCGTACATGCACGACGGCCGAATGATCACGTTGGAGTCGGTGGTGGAGCATTACAACTGGAGCATTCGGCCGCACCTCAATCTCGACCCACGATTGCAACGGCTCGAAGCCGCCGGGTTAGCGATGCCACAGTGGGATGTCGATGCGGTGGTGGCATTCCTGAAGACGTTGACCGACCACTCGGTGTTGATCGACGAGCGATTTTCGGACCCGTTCGTCCGCCCCTGAGGAGGAAATAATGAATCAGCCGCTGGAAGCGAACGGTCCGGATAAACCGACGCTGGGATCGAGGTTACTGGGAGCGGAGTTCCCGCATCCGGTCGAAAATGAAGAACTGATCGAGACCCACATCTCTTGGGTCGTGTTGACCGGTCGCTTTGCTTACAAGTTCAAGAAGCCGGTCGACCTCGGGTTTGTCGACTATTCGACCATCGAGTTGCGTCATCAAAATTGTTTGCGGGAACTCGAGATCAACGGTGTTTGGGCCGCTGATATTTATCTCGACGTCGTACCGGTCTTTGAGTCGGGTGAGAGACTGCGGATCGGACGTCATGACGAATCGGCAGGCGACGGCGAACGGCTGATCGATCATGCGGTCCGGATGCGTCAATTCGATCAGGAATCGTTGTTGTCGAGGCGGCTCAAGGCAGGCCAGGTGACGCCGCAGATGACCGAAATGCTGGCTGGCGACCTGGCCGAACTGCATCACCGTGCCACGGCGGTTCCCTACGATTCGGAGCTCGTTTCGCGAGGCGCGATCGAGCCGGCGCAGGACAACTTCGTCTACCTGCTGAAATCTTTTCAGGGCGCCGGCGACGCTCGGGCGAGCGATGACGTGAACCGTTTGGCGGTGTTGCGGGACTGGTCGGAGGAGCAGATCGAAAAAATTCGGCCATTGTTGGAAAAGCGGGCGTCGACCGGCCGGGTCCGGCAATGTCATGGTGACCTGCATCTCGACAATTTGCTGCATATCGACGGTCGCTTCGTCCCTTTCGACGCGATCGAATTCAACGACCGTCTGCGTGAGGTCGAAGGGTTGAGCGAGACCGCGTTTTTGGCGATGGAGTTGAGCGAACACGGATTCGTCAGCCATGCCCGTCGTTTGTTGAACCGTTACGTCGAGGCGGCGAACGATTACCAAGGCTTGACCGTGCTGCGGTTTTTCCTCGTCTATCGAGCGATGGTCCGGGCCAAGGTCGATCGCATCCGCCAGCTGCAGGGCGACGCATCGGAATCTGATCCGGCGAGTCGACCGGAGGCGTTGTCGCCGACCGCCCGGGACTACGTGGCCTATGCCGAGCGATTGGTCGCACCTCAGTCCGCCGAGTTGTGGCTGACCTATGGGCCGTCGGGAAGCGGCAAATCGACCCGCGCTGGGCAAGTGGTCGAGAGCCGCGGTTTTTTTCGGATCCGGGCGGACGTTCAGCGAAAACTGCTGGCCGGCATCGATCCGTTCCGAAAGAGTACCGACGAGGAGGCAGCCGAACTCTATTCCGCCGAGATGACGCGACGGACCTACGCCCACCTGCTTCGATTGGCTGAGCAGATCCTCGCGGCCGGCTTTGGCGTGATCGTCGACGCGACTTTTTTACACCGCGACCAACGCCGCCCCTTTTTCGATTTGGCTCGGCGACAGGGGGTCACGCCGCGGGTACTGGTCTGTGACGGTGAGGAATCGGAGTTGCGAAGCCGGATTGTGGCCCGCGGCGTCGATCCGTCCGACGCATCGGCGGAGTTGGTCTCCGATCAGCTCGCGTCGGCCGAACCGCTCAGCGGCGACGAGTTGTCGGCGGTGGTCGCTGGCTCGGACTCCGGCGGGTGAAGCAGGCTGGTATCGGCCGCTCGTGGGCAGAGGCTGACCAGATTCGCAGCGACGATCAGCGAACCGCCGATCACCATCGGCCAAACGAGCACTTCGTTCTTGTATTCGATCGCGGACCAGACGGTCAGTAGGCCTGGCAGTACCATCGCCGCGGCGGAAGCGAAAACCGGTTCCAATGTGTAGATGATGCCGGCCTGCGATGCCGAAACGTAGTGTTGGTAAGTGTTCATCCAGTTGAAGGCCAGCACCGATGAGAGCACGCTGAGCGTCACGATCAACGTCCAAAATCGCGGCTGGACGGCCAGTTCGAACCAACCGGCGGTTGCGGTTTCGGGGATCATCGGCCGGGCGACCAGGAAGGTGACCAGCGACAGGACTGCCGTGGTGGCGAACATGCCCGGGGTCATCGCGGCGGCGTCGAGCCGTTTGCCGTGATAGTCGACCAACATGATTTGGCCGGCGAAGAAGACCGCCGCCAGCGTCGTGAGCGTGTCGCCGGTCGTCCAGGCGGCTCGCGCGTCGGAGGCGAAACGGGCTCCGCCGGCGTCCCAGACCAACAGTCCGGTCAGGATCGAAACGCCCGCCAAAGCCGTCGCTACGCCGACGATTACCGGCCAATGGGGCCGTTGCCGCAACAGAATCGCCGTCAAAAGCGGCGTGAAAACGGCCACCAAGCTAGTCAGAAAACCGCTGCGTGACGCCGGGATCGTCGCCAATGCGATGATCTGCAGCACCAAGCCGACAAAGAAAAAGACGCCGATTTGGAAGCCCGCCTTCCATTCCGCCGTCGTCGCTCGCTTGACGATGTTGGGAAAGAAAATGAAGAACAGCACCAACGCCAAGGTAAACCGGAACAGCATCAGCCAGGTCGCGGCCGACAGCCGTAGCGACGTCGAAGCATCCTCGGCCGCGATGCCGAACAACTCGTCGACTTCCAAGTTGATCGTCTTGGTCAACGGGAATGAGATCCCCCACATCAGATTGACCAGGACCAGGAAGCCGACCGCGACCCACAACGGAACGCGGCGGGAACCTGGGGACGAGTCGGTTGGCGAATCGGGCGACGGTCGACCGGTCACGTCAGTACCCGTAGCGATCAAAGTAGTCGCCCCAGTGCTGACGGATCAGCGTCTCTTGGTGCTCGGGCAATTCGTGGCGATTCGGCCGATAGCCGACATGCGACGTTTCGACCCAATCGGCCAAGGCGTCTCGCACGGCGCCAAAATCGCCTAACCGCAATCGTCGGTAAATCGCTTCGACCTCCGCCATCGGGTCGCTGACCAGGTCCTCATAACGGACATCGATCAGGTTGGCCGGATCGATCGACTCGCGTTGCCGGTGGAATGCGTCGTACATCCTTGTAAAACAGTCGATCACATAGCGATCGAGCCCCTCGCCGTTCGGCAGTTGCAACGCTTGGACCTGGTCGAGGCCGGCCCAGAGTCGCATCGTGGAGGGGAATAGGGCGCGGGGGTCACGGGTCAAGTGAATGAACTTCGCTCCCGGGAAGATTTTGGCCAAGGTCTCCACGCGACCGGTGTGGGTCGGACTTTTGACGACCAACGGACGTTCGGTCCGGTAGCTGACCGCTTTGAGGAAATTTTCGATCGCCCGCGACCAGGGCTCACGGAGCGATTCTGGCAGCGTTTCGGTGTCAAGATACTCAAGGTCGGGTGGCGGTTGATTGGGAAAGGCGATCCGTCGGTAGGGGGACGGGACCCCGAGGTTCATCAAGGCGAACTCGTCTTCTTGGGGACGGTCGAAACCGGTCGCCATGTTGTCCATCGGGCGCTGGTTAGGCAGCAACCACTTGAAGAATTTTAAGAAAAACCACTCGCTGAGCAAGAAATGGTGGGGGGCGAAGCATTGAAACGTCGAAGGGCTGCTGAGCCGTTCGTCCATCACCATCAACTCGTGCAGCATCGTCGTCCCGCTCCGCCAGTGTCCGATGATGAACACCGGAGGGCCGTGGAAGGTTGCGTCTCGCAACGCCCCACCCCAGACGACGCGTTGGATCGCGCCGAGTGTGGAATTAACGGGGGTAGCCAACGTCACCGCAGCCGCCATCGGCAACCGCGCCGGGTGGACGGCAAACTTTCCCAAGCGGAGCAGGTTCCACCAGGCACCAGGCGTCATCCCATGCCAAAAACGGGGGGAATAAAACGGATAAGGGTGGAACGATTCACTCGGCACGATCAGGCTTGGGGTCGGAGGGCGGCGAATCAGGTTTTCGCGATCAGGATTTCACGACCGGGGCGTGACAGCGGGTCAGGATATCGGATCGGCCGATCGCTTCCCAGGCAACTTCGCGAGCCGCGTCAGCAGAAGTCGATGTCTGCCCCATCCCGATCGTTGCCCCGCCGGTTACAATCAGCGGTCTTTCCGGAACTCGTTGCGTCCCATTTTGTCCAAACCATCGCCGAGTCTGACCAGCACCGCATGACTGAGCCTTCGTCTGCCGAACTTCGCATCGCCGATTTGCAGCGACATATCCGCGATATGTACTACGAGAAGGATGTCGCTCGCGGCGTCGACGGCACCTTCATGTGGCTGATGGAAGAGGTCGGCGAATTGGCTTCGGCGCTGCGGGGTAACGATCGCGAGAACTTGGCCGAGGAGTTTGCCGACGTGATCGCTTGGTTGATGACGATCGCCAACGTCGCCGAGATCGATTTGGCGTCGGCATTGGCCGCCAAGTACGGCAGTGGATGCCCGGGCTGTAGCCGGCTGGTTTGCTCCTGCCCGGGTGAAGAGAAACCGTGACCGTGACCGTGAGTAAGCGATCGAGAGTCGACTGGCGAGCCATCTTGCTCTGTTTGGCCCTGTGCCCTTGGTTAGCGGCATCGCCCGACTCAACTGCTGCCCAGTCGCCTGCGACGGACGATGACGTCGTCGATTCGCTGGCGACCACCGCCGAGTCGACGGTCAGTGTTGCGCCTCGGATCGGTATCGATGGTATCTATCGGATCGGTTATTGGGCGGGCCTCCGAGTGCCCGTGGAACTTGCCGATATGCCGATTGAGGCGGTCGAGTTGCTCGACGTCGACGGCGTTCGGGTCCGTTTCATCCAACCACAGGCCGCGGGCGGGGCATCATCAGCGAAGGAGTTGTTGTTAGCGGGGACGGCGTCGGATTGGCGGTACGCCGTACCGGGTTCGGCAGCCGCCGGCATCCGCTTGATCGGTGCCGATGACCAGACATTGTGGAACGGGCGGCCGCAGGGACGGGCGGTCGACCCATCGATGCCGATCGTCGTTGTGATCGGCGATCCGCTGGGGATCGATCAGATCGGCAGAAACGAACTACTGGGACGCGAAGCTTCGATCGCGGTCGCCCGGATCGATGCGGTCAGCGAACTGCCTGACGACGTCGCCGGCTGGGAAGCGGTCGATCTGTTGGTCATCAACCCCGCAGGTCTGGACTTGCTGGGGCGACTCGGGCCGGCAGAGATTGCCGCGATCGAGCGGTGGTTGGTCGAGGGCGGGCAATTGTTTGTGTCGCTCGGTGGACGTGGCGGTGAACTGCTGCAATCCGCTCCCTGGTTGGCGGGACTTGTCGGGGTTCGTCCCGATCAGTCGCTGCTGCGACTCGACCCCGGCGGGTTGGAGACGTTCACCACGTCGCAATCGCCGTTGGCCGACGCATCGGGGAATGCCGTGGCCGATATCGCCGGCTACCCATTACCCGTCAGTGGCGGCCGTACGCTGATCTCGGGGCGGACAGCAACGCGGCAGTCGGTACGCCTGGCGATCGAGCGACTGGTCGGCCTCGGCCGGGTCCGTGTCACCTCGTTCGCCTTGGACACTGCGGAGATGGAGGCTTGGCCGCAGCGGCGAGTTTTGTTGACCCGGTTGCACCCCGGGTTGCTCGACGGCGATCTGGAACGCCGCCGCGATTCGCGTGGTTCGGGCGTCGTCGCGTATGACGACATCGCCGGTCAGGTCCGCTCCACCCTGGATCGCTTCGATTCGCACCCCCGCTTGCCGTTTTCGATCGTATCGCTGGTGCTGTTGATCCTGGTCGCGATCATCGGCCCGCTCGATTACTGGTTGATCAATCGCCTGCTCGGCAAACCGCTGATCGGCTGGCTATCCTTTCCGCTCTCGATCGTCGCTACGGTGACATTGGTGATCCTGCTAGGCCGCGGCACAGCCGGCGATCTCGATGATGACGGTGAGGCGTCGCCGGTTCGAGTTAATCGGCTGGAGGTGGTTGACATCAATGCCACCGGTGATCGGCCGACGGGCCGAGCGGTCGGACTGATCCATGTTTCGAGCAGTGAAGCGACCCGCGTCGATCTGCCGATCGTCGCCTCCGCGGCATGGGCAGATGCAGCGGGAGCGACTGCGGACGAGCCGGGCAGCAGCGGATCAGCTGTTATCGAGGCGACTGATGCGGATGTGGATGGTCGGAACGCAGAGGTATCCACTTCGACACTGACTCGGCCCCACGGTTATCCGGGGCCGACCTTCGGCGCCGTTTCGATCACGGGGGCAGACCGTTCGTTGCCCGGATACAGCTTGCCACTGCGGCTGGGTGCCGCCGCAGACGGCTCGGTATTGACGGGTGGGCCGCAAGGCTTCCCGATCGCGCCGGCCGGCAGCAAGGCTTGGCTGACACGGTGGTCGTTTCGGCCGCGGCTCGGCGTCGTCACCGGGTTGTCCCGAAAACGCGGCAGCGAATTGCTGACCGGTAGCGTGACCAACCCGCTATCGGTCGATGTACTCGACGGTGTCGTCGTCTTCGGCAATTGGGTCTATCTGTTGCCGACCCGGTTCCGCAGCGGACAGACGATCACATCGATCGAGTCGCTCCGGCAGAAAAACTTCCGCTGGCATTTGACCCGTCGGGAAGCGTTGGAAAACACCTCTCGGGTCGACGCTTGGGACGTCGAAAAGAGCGACGACTTGGCCCGTTTGTCAGAGATCTTGATGTTCGAATCGGCGGTCGGCGGTCGCGATTACACGGGATTGGCCAACCGTCCGTTGGCGGCTTGGGACCTTTCCTATGTACTTTCGCACGGCCATGCGATTCTGTTCGGTCGGGTCGAGGAACCGGTGCTGGATGCCGGCCTGCCGGCCGAGCGTCCCGCGGTATCGGCCGTACGTGTCATCCTGCCCGTCGCCCCACCGAGTTTAGGTGGGCGTTGAGCTCGGCTCGCTAAACCGCCCGTTCCGCCTCATTCGACCTCCCATTTCTCGCGAGATAATCGGCGTGATCAAGACCGTTGACCTGACCAAGAAGTATGGCGATACGTTCGCCATCCGGGCGATCGACCTGGACCTCGGCGAGGGCGACCTGTTCGGCTTCATCGGGCCCAATGGCGCTGGCAAGACGACGACGATGCGGATCATCGCGACGCTGCTGGTACCGAGTTGGGGCGAAGCTTATGTCTGCGGTCATTCGGTCCATACGCAACCCAAGGAGATCCGTCGGCTGGTCGGCTACATGCCCGACTTCTTCGGTGTCTATGACGACATGACGGTTGTTGAATACTTAGAATTCTTCGCCGCCGCCTATCGCATCGGCGGCGCCGCTCGCCGCAAACTTGTCGATGAAATGCTCGACATCGTCGATCTCGACTTCAAACGAGACGCCTTCGCAAACACGCTTTCCCGCGGCCAAACGCAGCGTCTGGGGCTCGCCCGAACCCTGCTGCACGACCCGCAAGTGCTGTTGCTCGACGAACCGCTCTCGGGACTCGACCCGCGGGCACGGATCGAGATGCGGAACCTCTTGCGACGACTCGGCCAGATGGGCAAGACGATCATCGTCAGCAGCCACATCCTGCCCGAATTGGCCGATATCTGTAACAAGGTCGGGATCATCGACAAAGGCGAATTGAAGGTCAACGCGACTGTAACCGAAGTGCTCAAGCGGGTCCGCGAGCATGTCGTTTTGGTCATCCAACCGGCAGCTGCCGACGAATTACCGAAGGTCGCTGAACTGTTGCAGCGACACGAAAAGGTACAGACGATCGAGACCGCTGATGCCGCGATCCGGGTCGTGCTGAAGGTCGATGTCAGCGACTATTCGGACCTGCCACGGTTGCTGATCGAAAACGGGATCAACCTGCGTGGCTTCGGCGAAGAAGCGTTGGACCTCGAGTCGGCCTTCATGGCGCTGACCAAAGGGACCAGCGGCCGGATGTGAGCGGAAAAAAAAGCGAGGGCTTTTGGGAGGAATTCGCCCTACGGGTGCTTTGCACAATCAGAGTTCTAATTGGGCCCCTAGATTGTGGTGTTCATGCACCCACCTGTGAGCTAGTGTCTACACAAGCCAAGTTAAAGCAAACGAATCAAAGAAACCCTCCCGGAGGGAGGGTGTCTTTCGTTCCGCTGGAACCGATGCGAGTTGTGTAGATACCGATGCCGGGGGACAGATTTTAAGAGGCGGCTTCGGCGAGTTCTAAACCGTCGAGCAGTACTTCGGCAGCGTTGCTTTGGTTGAGCACATAATAATGAAAGCCCGGAACGCCGCTCTGCATCAGGTCGAGCGTTTGTCGACGGGCGTGCTCGACCCCGACCTTGAATTGCCAGTCCGCGGAATCGTGCTGGGTCATCAACTCGGCGAAGTCGGCCGGGATCGATGCTTTGCACATCGCGGCGATCCGTTTGGCCTGCTTGAAGTTCGTCACCGGCAACAGTCCGGGGACGAGAGGTACCGAGATCCCCGCGGCGTCACAAGCGTCGCGGAACCGATAAAAGTCGGTATTGTCGTAGAATAATTGGGTGATGATCACGTCGGCCCCGGCGTCGACCTTGCGTTTGAGGTTTTCCAGATCGGCTTCGGCGCTGAGGGCTTCTTGGTGTACCTCGGGATAACCGGCGACGGCGATTCCGAAATCGTCGGCGAACCGTTCTCGGATTAGCGACACCAATTCGTTGGCGTACCGCAGACCGCCTTCGACCTGACGGAATTCGGTGGTTCCCTTCGGTGGGTCGCCGCGGAGGGCGACGATGTAAGCGACCCCTCGGCGCTTGGCCTCGGCCAAGTAATCCGCTAGTTCGTCGGCGGTCGACCCGACGCAGGTCAGGTGCGAAGCGACCGGCAATCCGGTCGCTTGGTGGACCATTTCGACCACATCCAAAGTCGTCGTACGGCTCGACCCGCCCGCGCCATAGGTACACGTGAAGTAGTCGGGGCGAAAATCGACCAAGCGGTTGACGGTTCGCCGCAACGACTCCATCGCCTCGGCGGTCTTCGGCGGAAACAGTTCAAACGATAAGCCGCACCGATTGGGGCGGAAGTGATCACGAAGACTCATTGACAAACTTTTGAGGTAACTACGAAACGTGGCGTTAGCCGGTCGACGGTAGCCGACCGAGTGACGTGGACACATACCTTAACCGACCAGCTGGCGATCCGTGAAGGGTCGCGGCCCCCCGGGTGGGGGTGTCGCCGATGTGCCAGCCCGACGTATCGGAGCCGAGCCAGATTGAGCTGGCTGCTACGGAGTCCGGCACAAAAGGACGCCGCGACTTAATTTCTGGTTGATCGCTAATTAGACTAGGCGGTCTGCGAAACGAGTCCCTCCCCCACATTGCAAAGCGTTCCGCCCATGTCTTGGTCATGCCCTCGTTTGATTCTCAGTTCCCTAATCTTAATTGCGATCGGAGCGGGCAACGCACACGCGGCCGACGGGCCGCGGGGCCCGGTACACACCGAACCGCCTACTGACGACCCGAGTTTTTTGCTGATGGGCGAGTTCGTCGGTCCGATTACCGTCGGCGAGAACGAGTACGAAACCGTCGCCCTGCAGATTCGACCGCTCGGTGATGGCGATTTCGATGCAATCTCCTATCGAGGCGGCTTGCCGGGTCAGCAAAAACACGAAGCCGAAGCGACCCGGATGATCGGCAAACTCTCCGACGGCTTTCTCGTCCTTTCGGGAGGCCCCTGGGCGATCTTCGCCGAAACCGACCATTGCCTGATCGTTAGCCGCACCGGCGAACGGCTCGGCAGACTCGAACGAATTCGGCGGGAAAGCCCGACGCTGGGCGCCGCCGCCCCACCCGAGGCGATGGTGCTGTTCGACGGCAGCGACACCGACCAATTCGTGAACGGAAAGCTGACCGACGATGGATTGCTGGTGGAAGGAGCGGACATCAAGCCGATGTTTCAAGACTTTGACCTGCACCTCGAGTTTCGACTGCCCTACATGCCCAAGGCTCGCGACCAAGGCCGTGGCAATAGCGGCGTTTACATCCAGAGCCGGTACGAATGCCAAATTCTCGATTCTTTCGCCGAGCCGCCAACATTTAACGGCGCCGGATCGCTCTACCGCTTCCGCGCCCCCGACCTCAGCATGAGCCTGCCGCCGTTGGCCTGGCAGACCTACGACATCCGTTTTACCGCCCCCCGCTGGGCAGCCGACGGAACCAAAACGCGAAATGCCCGCATCACCTCCTGGCTTAACGGCGTCATCGTTCATGACGACGTCGAGTTGGAAGACAAGACCGGGGCCGGTAAGCCGGAGGAGCCGAACCTGTTGCCGACCAAGCTGCAAAACCATTCCGACCCGGTCCGTTTCCGCAACATCTGGGTGATCGACCGTGGTTTGACCGGATCGACCGAATTTCCGGTCCACGCTGAGGTGAAAGCCGACGCTGAAGACAAAGCCGAGGACGATGACAACGCCGAGGACGGGCCGGACGCGGATACAGAATAGTCCTACAGCCCGGAGGCGATGACCCCGCTGAGGCCGGGAGCGTTGTCACATCAGCCATTAAGCCCGCAGCAGTCGTTACGAACCCGCCGTTGCCGCGATTTTCTCATCCGCATCGGCGGGCGCCGTTTTGGTACGATGAGAACGGTCTTTGGCTTTGCCTCACCCGGCGAACACACATTTCGATTCACTTCAGCAGGATTCCCTCCGATGTCAAAACACCCCCACTTAGCGAGCCGTCGTCGATTCATTCAAAGCGTGGCGGCTGCCGGAGCCGCCGGCATCGTGCTGCCGTCACCCCGCCGGGCCTTCGGTTTCCAGTCGGCGAACGATCGCCCCGTCTTCGCCACAATCGGACTCCGCAATCAGGGGTGGGCGATCACGTCCAAGACGACGCCCTTCGCCGATTTCGCGGCCTTGGCTGATGTCGATGCCAACGTGTTGGCCGATAACGTCGCCAAGACCCAGCAACGTCAGG
The DNA here is from genome assembly GCA_007127095.1 of Planctomycetaceae bacterium. GTDB lineage: Bacteria > Planctomycetota > Planctomycetia > Pirellulales > Pirellulaceae > UBA6163. The sequence continues at coordinate 10,632 of SKZY01000157.1, read as the reverse complement.
GCAAGAAGCCGGACGCGTACAAAGATTATCGAAAGATTCTCGAACGCGACGACATCGACGCGGTGATGATCGCCACCCCCGATCATTGGCACACGAAGATCGCTGTCGAAGCGATGTATGCCGGCAAAGATGTTTACTGTGAAAAACCGCTGACCCTGACGATCGACGAAGGGAAATTGATCGAAAAGGTGGTCAAGGAGACGGGGCGGGTCTTTCAAGTCGGGACGATGCAGCGGACCGAGAGCGATCGACGGTTTCTGCAGGCGATCGCGCTGGTCCAGCACGGTCGGATCGGCACGGTCAAGCGAGTCACCTGTGGCATCAACGGCATGTCGGCATCGCCGGAAATTCCGGTGGCACCCGTACCCGAGGGCCTCGACTGGGATTTTTGGCTCGGGCCAGCACCGAAAGTCGACTATCGGGCGCTACCGCAAATGCGCGAAGGCTACGGCGGCGGCGTCCCGCTGTACAGCAATTGCCATTACGCGTTCCGAGAGTGGCACGAATATGCTGGTGGTAAATTGACCGATTGGGGTGCCCATCATGTCGATATCGCCTGTTGGGCACTCGGCGCCACCGAAACCGGCCCTAGCAAGATCACGCCGTTGGAATACACCTTGGCTTGCGAATACGAGGACGGTTATCCGCTGGTCAACGACCGCTATAACGTCGCCACCTCATTCACGCTGAGGGCTGACATGCCGGGCGACGTCGAATTGATCATCACCAGCAAGGGCGATAACGGCATCCTGTTTGAAGGCACCCAAGGTCGGTTCTTCGTCAATCGTGGCAAGATCGTCGGAACCCCAGTTGAAAACCTGGCGGACAATCCACTGCCCGACGACGCGATCGAACAGGTCTACGGCGGCCCGGTCCCGCAGAACCACAGCGTCAACTTCATTGAGTCGATGGGATCGCGGAAACAGCCGATTTCGGATGTCTGGTCACACAACCGGATGCTCGAGATCTGTCACCTTTCGAACATCGCGATGCGGCTCGGTCGAGAACTCAACTGGGACCCCGGCAAACGAGAAATCACCGGTGACGCTCAAGCCAACACGTTCCTGGCAAGAGAAAGCCGAGCCGGTTACGAAATCGAGATGTAACGCGGCGCCGGATCTCACCGACCGCCACATCTCGAACGCCTCTGCGACTCGTCGAACCAAGGCGAGCCTTGTTCGCCTTCGATTGCCCGCGATGAAGGCTGCGGGTCTAGCGGAAATTGTAGAACCACGAAGACCACGAGGAGAACGAAGAGGATTCAGAAGCAGCCACCGAGCGTGACGACACGACAGGTCTTGGGCTCCAACCCGCCACGACCGAAAAGCCTTCCCGCCAGCGCCACGCGATAACAGTTACCTGCACAGGCTGGAAGCCTATGCCACTGCCTTGGTAATGCCCGTTGCGATCTCGATCTGGCGTGCGTGATGCGACGGCGACGCTTCCTGGCACGATGCTACTGCGAATCTGCCACCGGAAAGCCTCGTTTCCTTAGTAGCGCCGACGTATCGACATCGCGTCCGCGAAACTGGCGAAAACTTTCGCCGGCGTCGATCGTGTCGCCGACGGAGAAGACTCGGGTTCGCAGCTTGTTGGCGAGGTCGCGATCAAAATAGCCGCCCGGTGCTTGCTCAAAGGCTTCGGCAGCATCGGCGGTCAAGGCATCCGACCAGAGATAGCTGTAATAGCCCGCACTGTAGCTGTCGCTGCTGAACAGGTGCGAAAAGTGCGGCAGACGGTGACGCATCACCATTTCTCGCGGCATCCCGATCGCTGCCAATGTCTGACGCTCAAACTCTGCCGGATCGATATCGACTTGGTCGAGCATATGAAGTTTCATGTCGACGATCGCGCTGGCCAAGTACTCGACGGTCGCGAATCCCTGATTGAACTTCGACGCTTCCAGAATCTTCGTGACGAGTTCAGGCGGCAGCGGTTCGCCGGTCTGATGGTGCAATGCGAAACGCTGCAACACTTCGTCGGTGGGCAGCCAATGTTCGAGGATTTGTGAGGGAAACTCGACATAGTCCCGGACGACCCGGGTCCCGGCCTGAGACGGATAATCGACTGCGGACAGCAGCCCATGAAGCGCATGGCCGAACTCGTGAAACAACGTCGTGGCGTCATCCCACGAGATCAACGCCGGCTGGTCGGAGGACGGCTTCACAAAGTTGGAATTATTCGAAACGATCGGTGACTGGATCGTCGGCAGCCGCCGCTGCGGACGATACTCGCTCATCCACGCCCCACTCCGTTTGCCCTGGCGGGCATAGGGATCGAGGTAGAACAGGCCCACGTGACCGCCCTCGCGGTCGTTGACCTTCCAAACCCGCACATCGGGGTGATAGACCGGCACGTCGGGCGCGGGGGCGAATCGCAGCTCAAAGACTTCCTGGCCGACCCACATCATCGCCTCGGTCAGCTTTTCGAGCTGCAGATACGGTTCGACTTGGTTAAAGTCGAGCTCATACTTTTCCTGACGGACTTTCTCGGCGTAGTAGAGGTAATCCCAAGCCTCGATGCGGATCGGCTCACGTCCACCGAGTTCGGCTTCACGGTCGGCGACCCGCTGCATATCGGCCACCTCCTCGGCGACCCGAGCGACCGCCTTGGGCCAAACTTCCATCATCAACGCCATCGCCGCGTCGGGAGTTCCCGCCATCGTCCGCTGCATCCGCCAATCGGCGTGGGTGGCGTATCCCAACAGTTTGGCTCGGGCCAGACGCAGGTTGAGGATTTCTCGGATCACGGCGTTGTTGTCGAACTCGTCGCCATGATCGCAGCGGCTATAAAAGTTGCGCCAGACCTGTTCGCGGAGGCCTCGGTGGTCGGCATTTGTCAGGAACGGATCGACCGACGACCGGGTGTTGGTCACGGCCCATCGCCCGCCCGCTGAATCCCGCTGCGTCGCGGCGGCGGCCATCGCCGCGATGGTGCTGTCGGGCAATCCCGCTAAATCGGCCGGATCGTCGATCCAGGTAACGAACCGCTTTTCGTCTTCCAAGACGTGCTGGTTGAAGTCGGTGAACAGGCTGGCCAATCGCATGTTGATGCGTGACAGTTCGGCCTGCTCGTCGTCATCCAACTGGGCTCCCCGCCGGACAAAGCTGCGATAAAGCTCTTCGACCAAACGCTGTTGAGCGGCCGGGGCGGACTGCAGTTCCTCGCCGTGATAGACCGCCTCGATGCGGGCAAAGAGTTGCCTGTTTTGGACGATGCTATCCGCATGCTGCGATAGTTGGGGCGCCACCACACGTTCGATATCGGGGATCGGACCGAGGCTCAGCCCCGAGGTGTGGACATCGAGCAGTGTCTCTACCCGATCGAGCGTTTCGCCGGCCGCTTCCAAGGCGAGTATCGTATTTTCGAACGTTGCTGGCGCCGGATTGCTGGCGATCGCCTCGATCTCTTTCTGCTCAGCCCGAATCGCCGACTCGATCGCTCCCACGAACTCATCGACTCGGACGGCGTCCCAGGGCGGAACCCCGCCGAACTGGCCGGGCCACGGCTTCAACATCACTGAGGTGTCGTTCATGTCTTTGGGCGGACTCGAGGGAGGGGCTTGGGCGTGAGACGCCACAAAACTGGCAACGGGTAAGCAGGTCAGTACTGTCAGTAAAATCAGCCGCGGGGAGTTAGCCCAAGGTCGCTGCGAACCGGTCGCTAACGCGATTCGGGCTGATTGTGTTTTGCCGAAGACGGCGTCAGACGATCGAGGCGAAAGCGACATGGCGAGTTTCGTTGGGACTAGAGAAATGCGTCAAGCCCTTCAGCAGCGATCCGTTGCACCGCTTCGCGGACCCGTTCTTCCGATTTTTTGGGGGCGACCAGTGTCGCATCTGGCGTGTGTACGACGATCAAATCATCGATGTCGATGGTCACGATCAGGTGCCCATCGGGACAGTGGACGATGGCGTTGGTGGTGTCGATGCCGACGTGCCGACCACGTACGGCGTTCCCGGACGAGTCGAGCGGTTGCAGCCGCGCGATCGCTTGCCAACTGCCGACGTCGTCCCAGTCGAACGGCGCCTCGATTACCACCACGTTATCGTGACGCTCCATCACCGCGTAGTCGATCGATTTACCGACGATCGCCGCGAACTCGTCGCGCAGCCGTTGGTCGAAGTCGGATGTGCCGCAAGCCGCAACAATCTTTTCGATGTGCCCGGCCATCTCCGGTTCGAACTTGGCGATCAGTTCCAGGATCGTTGCCGCTCGCCACAGAAAGATCCCGCTGTTCCAGTAGAAATTTCCTGATGCCAGGTAATCCGCAGCGGTCGCGGCGTCGGGTTTTTCGCGAAACCGAGCGACGCGATAGGTAGCTGGTTCGGCCTCACCAATCGCGCTGCCCCGCTGAATGTATCCGAAAGATTCGGCCGCGTAGGACGGCGGGATTCCGAAAGTCACGATCCGCGACGGATCTTCATCGACCAACGCGACACCGTGCTGGACCGCAGACCGAAATGCTTCGGTATCGTCGATCACGTGATCCGACGGCATCACCAACATCGTCGCTTCGGGATCGGCTGCCGCAATCAGCGCCGCTGAGAGTGCGATGCAGGGGGCGGTGTCACGTCGGCACGGTTCACCGATCACTCGCACGGCCGGTAACTGTGCCGTGATCGCGGCGACCAATGATTCGCTGGTGACAACCAGCGTTCGGTCGCCGGGGACGAGTCCAGCGAGTCGATCGGCGGTCGCTTGAATCATCGTCGCAGTGCCGGAAAAAGCGAGCAATTGCTTGGGGGTGTCACGACGGCTGGCCGGCCAAAAGCGGGTGCCGCTGCCACCCGCCATCAATACGGCGTGTAACATGAGGAAAAGTCAAAGAGGGACAGAACTGGCGAACGAACGTTTCGGCAGGATAGCATTTCCGCCGGTCGACGGCGGGTCCCCTACCGCGTGACGGTCCCCAATCGTGGTCCCGTCTTACCTTTTCCCTTTCTCGATCGAGCCGATGCGTCACTCAAGCAATGTGCGGGAAAAAACTGTCAGGCACTTTATGCGAAGAACTCGCCCTTCCGGTGCTGCGCACAATTCGGGTGCTGCGCACAAAAGGTGCCTGACACTGGTTTTCCGCGCGAATCCGATCCTGCTGCTGATCGTTGGTTGGTTCCCCGTCTGGTCGACCGCTGCCGCGATGGCGCAGGGGACCGCGGCGCAGTATCAGCGGACCGCCGAACTCGGTTCGTTGACCCGCGGCGGCGTACGCAATGAGTCGGTCACCTTGCATTGGTTCGGCGACCAAGACCGTTACGCCTGGTACGAATCAGAAACGCCAGCAGGTGATCGTGACGTTTTCGTGATCGACACCGAGGATGGCCGAAAATTGGCTGCGGAAGACTCGGAAGCTTATCGGAATGAGTTCGGAGCACCCGATCCGGAGGCTGACGACCGTAGCCCGTCGGCAACACCGCTGCGGCGTATTGAACCTTCGTTGACGACCGGCGAATCGATGGAGTTCGTGATCGAAAACAAAACCACAGCGACGGTCAAGCTGCACTGGAATGACCCCACCGGTCGTCGTGTCGCCTATGCCGATCTCGACGCCGGTGCGACTCGTCGACAACACACCTATGCCGGTCACGTCTGGGTTTTGGCCGACAAAGATGACCGGTCGCTCGCGGCGTTTAGGGCTCGGCCGGGAATGTCGCGATTCGTTTTTGATGATGACACGCCGCGACCGTTGGAGCCTCGTCGGCGTGGCGGTGGAGCTCGCCGCGAGCGACGGCAAGGGGGCCGCGGGAATCAATCGCCCGATGGCAAGCACCGCGTCGAGTTCCGAAACGACAATGTGCTTTTGGTCCGTATCGGAGCCGGCGAAACCAGCGAATCGAATGATCAGCAAGCGGGCGTCGAGGAACGCTTCTTGACCTATGACGGACTGCCGGACGACGGCTATGGCGGCCCGGTCTGGTGGTCGCCCGACGGTCAGCACTTCGCGACCTTTCGTACCGTGACAGGCGACCGCCGTAAATTGACACTGGTCGAATCGGCTCCGGCGGATCGCTTGCAACCTCAGGTGATCGAAGTCGATTATCCCAAGCCGGGCGATCGGATCGACCACCCGCGGCTGCACCTGTTCGGTATCGACGGCCAGACGCATCATGTCGTCGACGACTCGCTCGCCCCGACACCGTATGCCGTGACCGACGTTTCCTGGCACCCCAGCGGCCGGGAAGTGCGAATGTTGTACAACCAGCGCGGTCACCAACGATTGGCGGTGTTGGCGATCGACGTCGACAGCGGCTCGACCCGCCCGGTAATCGACGAGACGAGTGAAACGTTCATCGACTACGCGGGAAAACGCTATTTGGGATGGCTCGACGCGACCGATGAGGTTGTTTGGATGAGCGAGCGGAGTGGTTGGAATCATCTCTACCTGATCCGTCAATCGACCGGCGAGGTAATCCGTCCGCTGACCGCCGGTGAATACGTCGTTCGCGAAGTGGTCGAACTCAACCCCGAGTCGCGCACGATGTTGCTTTCGGTCGGTGGATTCCATGCCGATCAGGATCCCTATCACGCGCATCTGATCCGGATTTCGCTCGATGGCGGCCCGCCGGTCGCGCTGACCGCTGGCGACGGCCACCACAGTTGGGAATTTTCGCCGAGTGATAGACATTTGGTCGCCCGCTACAGTCGGGTTGATCTGCCACCGGTGACGGAAATCCGCGACGCCGAAAGCGGTCGGTTGATCTGCGAGGTCGAGCGGGCCGATGCGACACGGTTGCAGCAGGTGGTCGGACATCTGCCGCGGCGGTTCGTCGCCCCAGGACGTGACGGCGAAACCGCGATCTACGGCATGATCGTTTTTCCTCATGATTTCGATCCTGCGGACCAGCAACGTTATCCGGTATTGGAACTGATCTATGCTGGCCCCCATTCGGCGCACGTTCCGAAGGCGTTCGGCACCTTTGTCGACCTTCGCAAGACCGCCGACCTCGGCTTCATCGTCGTGCGGATCGACGGGATGGGCACCTCGCATCGCGACAAGGCGTTTCACGATGTTTGTTGGCGTAATCTCGCCGATGCGGGTTTTCCCGATCGGATTGCCTGGCTACGGGCCGCCGCCGACGAGATCCCACAGATGGACCTCGGTCGGGTCGGCATCTGGGGTGGTTCGGCGGGTGGCCAAAACGCGGTGCGGGCGCTGATCGATCACGGAGATTTCTACCACGCTGCATTCGCCGACTGCGGCTGTCATGACAATCGGATGGACAAGATCTGGTGGAACGAGCTTTGGATGGGATGGCCGATCGGCCCGCATTATGAACAACAGTCGAATGTTACCGGAGCCCACAAAATCAATGGAAAGCTAATGCTGGCCGTCGGCGAACTCGATCGCAATGTCGACCCCTCCTCGACCCTGCAGCTCGTCGACGCGTTGATCAAGGCCGACAAGGATTTCGACCTGTTATTCATTCCCGGAGCCGGTCACGGCGCCGGCGGCGGAGCCTACGGCGACCGTCGCCGCCGAGACTTCTTCGTACGAGCCCTCTGGGGCGCACCTTGAAGTACGCGAAGCACGGAACAACCATAAATGAAATGGCTCGTGCTGACGTCCTGTCACAGACGCCCGGGCAGCGGGCCGCAAGCTGAACACCGTCTACCTGGGATGGGCGGCTCAACGGAAGTCGACGCCGCTCCGTCCGGCGTGGCGACGGCGGGAAGGTTTTCCGGTGGCGGCGGGTTGGCGCCCAAGATCTGTCCTGTCGTCACGCTCGGTGACTGCCGCTCGAAGACGACTTCGATCACTTCGGCGACAGCCAGCAGCGTCAGGTAATTGCGCAGCGTGTTTCCGTTGCGGCAGAGTCCTGCTTCACTAAAGTCGCCGCGCCAGCGGTCGGGATTGCTGAGATGCACCCCGTCCTGAGCGATCAGTGTCGGAGCTTGCCAGGTTTCGAAGCCGTCGAATTGCGGCAACTTGCCGTTCCAATCCTCCCCGCGCCGGTTCATCACGTGGGCGTAAAAATCGATCAGCGGGACATTCAACTCGGCGGCGATCCGCCGTTGTGCCGCGACGGCCTCAGCCACCTGGTCATCGTGACCATCCATCGGTGGGATCGTGGTCAAGATCACGACGACTCCCTGTTCCAAACAGCGCTCGATCAGCTGACGGAGATGGCGGGTATGTCGCTCCAACGTGTCGCGACGAATGTCATTGGTACCAAACATCACCACCGCCAATTGCGGTCGGTGTGTTTCGATCCAGTGGTCGAGGTGCTGCAGCCCCCATGCGGCGGTCTTGCCGCTGGCGTTGCCGTGTTCGGGACCTTTCCAGCGGTAGCATGCGGGATTGATAAACGCGTTGAGCGTCGTCTCGGCGGCAAAGACTTCGCAGGGCGCCGTTTCTCGGTCGATCCATTGCAGCGGCGCGAAGTAGGCCATTGAGTAACTGATCGAATCGCCGACATTCAGCAGCACGCCGGCTTCACCGCTACCCGTCGCGGCGACCTGTCGCATCGCGGGTACCCAAGCGGGCCACTGCGGCTCCGCATTTACGACTCGGCTGGTGATAACACTCAACACACCTGCCAGCACGATTGCACCAAGCGACATCGAAGTCGGGAACGTGGGTGCGGCGAGTCGTTCCCGCTGTGAGCGATTGGACATCGCTGGGGCTCCGGCAATCGAATGAGGGAATCGGGTCAGCCTTGCTTGCGTAAACAGCACTGCTTGTACTTCTTTCCGCTCCCACAAGGACACATTGCGTTGCGCGGGACTCGCGCGGGTTGCTTGACCGGCTTGACGACTGCCGGCGGCAGATTCGCAGCGGATCGCGGTGGAATCGCCGGTCTGGCCGGCTTGCTATGGTTTGGCGCAGGTGTGCGCGAGAAAGGTTTGTCGTCCAGCCTGAACGATGCCCAGAAGCGAAGTTCCTCCAACCAATCTTCCACGCGTGTCGGTGGAAGCCGGCGCAACTCTGCCGTCGCTTCTTCGTCGTCAGCTATTTCCGATAGTTCGCTGACATCTTCAGTACTGATGACCGCTTCGTCGATGAAGTCCCAGTTTTTGTTGTCTGTGGAAATCGTTGTTCGAGACGCACCACCGATGGAACAGATCACATCGAGCAAGCCGGCGCTCAATTCATAAGGGTGTTCCGCACCTGGGCGTCCGTTTTCATCTGCGATTTTGGTTTGGTGAAAGAGATGCTCCAAGCGTGTGACCGCATCGTCGATTGAGATGATCTGATCGCGAACCAAGTACTTATAACTGTTGGCTGAAGACCATCTCACGTAGAGATTGGCTTGAGGATCGGTGATCAATGCGTCAATTCGATCGAGATCATTCGCCAGGAATTGAGCCAGATATTTTGGTAGCTGGCTGTGAACCGCATCGCCGAAAAGTGCAAACGGGGCCTCGCCGGGCAGACTCATGCCTTCCATGATGACCGGAACGGAATCGTCAATGCCCCACTCTGAAAAAAGAAAAAGCGAAAAGAACGGAACGCTGCTAGTTTGGTCATCGGCCGATGTATCATCATGATACTCCAGCTTCTTAAGCTTCTCAATCTGTTCGCGGCATTCACTTAATAAATAGGGGACAAACCATTCGCGATGCCGTCGGGCTTCGATAACTTCGGCCTCGGGCAGTACGCTGTCATGATTATGGAGCCGATTAAGGATTCGCTCGGATTCCGTATCGCGGATTAACTCGGCAACTTGATGTAGGCCAACCACCAGTTCGTCGGCCTCTTCGTCGCTCAGTTTAGGAAATGACTCCGGCGACTCTGCCGGGTGACCTCGCCGTATGGCGTTGTATTTCAGCCCGAACGATTCGATCGCATCGCGGACGCTATCGGATAAGCCGGTCAGTATGATCCCATTGAGCTCCTGTAGTGCCGTGAAAAAGCGATCCGCAGCTGAACCGGTCTGCTGCAAGGAATCCAAAATCGCAAATGCTTGGTCGAGGCGTGTATTTTCGAGTGTCATAAGCTGCTGGCCATCGCTCAGGGGCTGGTCGGCCGAAGCGGGGCGTCGTGAGTCCTGGGGAAATGAATTGAGCCGTGACTCCCCTGATGGGCTTGAGCGACGGTCGATGGCCATCGGCGGGAACCTGGAGTCCGCGGAGCCCGCTGCCTGCTGTGAGTTTTACAACCAGCCGTGAGTCGGCGCCAATACGCCCAACGGACGAGTGCGAATCGCCCCACCAACCCGGGTCCGCGATGACGAGCTCCGCGAGTCGAGCGCAACCCGGGGCTACTTCCGGTCGCCAGCTTCGCGGCTCGAAGAAATGAGGAAACGGAGTCGTTTTTGTCACGATGCGATTGCGGCACCGATCGCAGTCAACACTTGTGCATGCTCCGTTTCAGTCGCATAGGGGTTTCAATATTTGCGGGGAAAGAGCCTTTCAATTCCGACAGCAGCGAACCCGAAAGCGACCACGCAGCCACATGTTCGAATGGGGGCAGTTGCGAGAAAGGGCCCGACGCAGAGCATACCAACAAACACGGCGACCGCAAAAGTTCGAATGGGCGTCGCGGGCGGATGGTTCAGCAGCGGCTTAGCCAACAAGATGTCATCGTCAACCGCGTCGCTTGGTGGTGTGTATGGATTCACGATCTTAAGTGCGACAACTAGTTTCTCACGGGTCGGTCCGGCTAGATTCGGTAAAGACGGGTATTCTCGC
>SKZY01000069.1 GCA_007127095.1 Planctomycetaceae bacterium | reverse complement strand
TTCCGCCGGGCCCAAGCGAAGGTGGAAAGGAAGCACTTCCGCGACCGAATGGTGTTGTTGCACCACGAAAAGGAACGCAAAAAAATGCAGCGGGAAATCGGCCAGGACCCCTACCTCGATACGCCCGATTGATCCGGTCGATGTCAGGCCGCGAAGCGAAGCAGGGCGTAATTCCGTTTCCCTTTCCGCAACACCAGCACCGTTTCACTGGCTAGGTCGGCGGCGGTCAGCTTGCGGTTCGAATCGGTCACCCGACGGTTGTTCAAGTAAATCCCTCCGTCGCCAATCGCCCGGCGGGCCTCGCCGGACGACTTTGCCAATCCGCCTTGGCGAACCGCATCGACGACCCACAAACCTTCGCCGTCGAGTGCCGACCGCGGTAATTCACGACTCGGGACGTCGGCAAAGATTTCGTTCAATTCGCGGTCGCTGAGCCGATCGATTTCGCCGCCGAAGAGAATATCACTCGCCTGATTCGCGGCTGCCAACCCGGCGTCGCCATGAACGAGTTGCGTCATCCAAGCAGCCAGCCGCTTCTGGGCAGCTCGTGACCCCGGATCCGACTCGGTTTGGGCTTGCAACGACAAATATTCTTCACGATCGATCTCGGTCAGGAACGCAATGCAACGCATCACGTCGGCATCCTCAACCCGAAACCAATACTGGTAAAACGCATAGGGGCTGGTGCGATCGGCAGCGAGCCAGATCGCACCCGACTCGGTCTTGCCCATTTTGCGTCCGTCGGAGGTGGTCAGCAGCGGTGCCGTTAGGCCGAACAATGGTTGTCCGAGCATCCGGCGGCCAAGGTCAATCCCGGCGGTGATATTGCCCCATTGGTCGCTGCCGCCGGCTTGGATCCGGCAGTCGTGCTCACGAGCCAGATGGACGAAGTCGTAGGCCTGCAGCAGCATGTAACTGAACTCGGTATAGCTCAACCCTTGCTCGCTTTCGAGTCGCGACCGGACCGACTCCTTGCCCATCATCTGGCCGATCGGGAAATTCTTGCCGACATCGCGGAGAAACTCGAGGTAGCTATAGGGCCGCATCCAATCGAAATTATTCAGCAGCAGGGCTCCCGCCGAGCCGGAATCGAAATCGAGAAAACGGCTCATTTGCTCCGCCACTCCCGCGACATTCCGCTGCAGGTCATCGGTGCTGAGCAGGTTTCGCTCCTCACTTTTGCCGCTCGGATCGCCGATCATTCCGGTCGCGCCACCGACTAACGCGATTGGCCGATGACCGGCCTGTTGGAAACGGCGGAGCAACATCAATTGCATCAATCCGCCGACGTGCAGGCTGGGTGCCGTCGGATCGAAACCGATGTAGACCGACTGCGGCCCCGAAGCGAGTAACTTTCCCAAGCCGGCATCATCGGTGCATTGGTGGATCAGGCCTCGCCAGCGTAGTTCGTCGAGTAGATCTTGGGTTTGAGTCATCGGTTGATTCGGGTTCACCGATCGGCTGCGATCGGAGTCGGAAGGGGGCTAGGGTGCGGAAAAAAAGTGTTTTATCAAAGCGAGCCGTTTCCCGCCGCCTGCCGCCGGCAGAAAATCGCTTCGGCCACCGCCAAATCCTCGGCCTGTGTGATTTTCAGGTTTTCGGCCGAACCGGCTACCAACGCCACGGCGATACCGCTGCGTTCAACCATCTCGGCGTCGTCGGTGACCGGTCGGCCGCGCCAGCGGCGATAGGCAGCGTCCAAAATGTCAAAGCGAAACACCTGTGGCGTCAAGGCTTCCCACAACTCAGTCCGGTCGACCGTCGTGATCTCGCCGTCACTCGTCCTCCGCTTGACAGTGCCACGGATCGGCATTGCCAGAATCGCGGCGTTGCAATCGAACGCCTGAGACACGACGGCGTTGATGTCGGCGGCCGGAACCAACGGTCGAGCCGCGTCATGGATCGCGACCCAGCGGCGATCGGCGGGCAACCCAGATTCGCGGTCGAGCCTGCCGATCGCAGCCAACCCGATCCGTACGCTGTCGAAACGCTCGGTCCCGCCATCGACCAATTCGACATTCATTTCCGCAGCCGCGCTCGCCATTACCGGCCGGTCATCGGGGCGGACGACGACGACCGTCTCATCAACGTACTGGCACTGCCGGAGCGCCGCGACCGCATGTTGCCAAACCGGAACTCCGGCCAACGGATAGAGGACCTTATTGTCACCACCACCGAATCTCCGACCGCGGCCGGCGGCGACGACGATCGCGGCGACCCGGGGGACCGCAGCGACGGCGTCAGGGCGGAGTGGAGGCATCGGTTCTCAGCGCTGTGGGTGATGCTGGCAAAAGCGATTCCAGCACGTCGTCTCGACTCCGTTTAGCGGCGGCGAGTAACTCGAAAACCCGACCATCGTCCCCCCGATGGATCGCATCCCGAAGCTGACGCAAAGAATCGCCCATGCGATCGAGCCCAATAACGATTTCGGCTCGATTTTCCTTACAGATCGCAGTCCACATCTCGGGATCGCCCGACGCCACGCGAGTCGTATCGAGCCAGCCTGGACCGACGAGAGGGCGGGTGGTGTCATCGAGCAGTTGGGCCAAAGTCGACGCGACCAAGTGCGGCAGGTGGCTCATGAACGCCAACGCCCGGTCGTGGGCTTCCGGCGACATCTCGAATACCCGCGCCCCAAGCGCTCGCCACATCGTGGCCGAATGCAGCAACCGTTGCGGGTCGCTCGCTGCGGTCGGTGTCAGGACCACGGGGCGATCGCGGAACAAATCGTGCCGAGCGTGCTCGGCACCCGTCTTTTCCCCTCCCGCGATCGGATGAGCACCGACATACTTTCCTAACGCCAACGGATTGGTCGCGACAGCAACAGCGATCCCCGCTTTGGTACTCCCCAAATCGGTGACCAATGCCGAATCACGACAAATGCCGGCAGCCTCGATCACCAGAGTCGCGATCCGATCGACAGGTGTAGCGATCACGACGAGGTCAGCATCACGGCAGGCCCGGCGGAAATCGGCACTCGCTTCATCCACCGCTTCAATCCGCAGCGCCGCTTGTCGAGACGCCTCTCCGCGAGCGACTCCGACGCGGTGTGCGGCGGGGTAGATGTCGCGAATGGCTAGCCCGAACGATCCGCCCAACAAGCCGACGCCGATGATCGCCACTTTCTCGGGTTTCCAAGTGGTCGAATCCGGCTCCGCCGCCGCTTCGCGACAGACCCTCGCGCCGCTCTGCCGCGTCGAAGTCGCGTTTGGGTCGTTGGGAAGCTCGGGGGCGAAACTACTCATTGCTCGGGTAACTGGTGTCCCATCTTCAGACGCTTCGTTTCCAAATAACGACTGTTGTGTACGTTGATCGTCGGCAAAATCGGTACCTGGTCAACGACCCGAAGATCGAACCCTCGCAGGTTGAAGGCTTCCGTCTTCTTCGGGTTATTCGTCAGCAAACGGACCTCGGTCAGCCCCAGGTCCTTCAGGATTTGCAGGCCGATCCCGTAATCCCTCATATCCGCCTTGAACCCCAACGCGTGATTCGCTTCCACCGTGTCCAAGCCATTATCCTGCAACGCGTAGGCACGGATTTTCTGCGCCAAGCCGATCCCGCGACCCTCCTGCGGCAAATAAATGAGGGCTCCACGCCCTTCGTCGCTGATCCGTGCCAACGCCATCTGCAATTGGTCCCCACAATCACAGCGGAGCGACGAAATCAAGTCACCCGTGAAACAACTGCTGTGCATCCGCACCAACGGAGCCGGTCCGGGGGCCGACAGATCGCCCATCACGATCGCGATCGGTTCTTGGGTTTCGAACCGGACCGCGTAGACGTAGATCTGAAACTTGCCATGCCGGGTCGGCAGTTCGGACCCGGCGGCGCGGCTGACCAACTTTTCACTCACCCGGCGGTGAGCGATCAACTGTTCGATGCTGATGATTTTCAGACCGTGCTGTTTGGCGATCGCCAGCAACTCGTCACGGTTGGCTCGATCGCCGCTTGGTGCGAGGATTTCGCAGAGCGCTCCGGCGGGCTGCAACCCCGCCATCTTGGCCAAGTCGGCAGCCGCTTCGGTGTGCCCGGCCCGCCGCAACACGCCTCCTTCTTTGGCCAACAGCGGATAGACGTGCCCGGGTCGAACAAACTCATCGGGCAGGCTATCGGCAGCGGCCAAACGCAGGATCGTTTCACATCGCTCCGCCGCCGTGATCCCGGTCTTCGCCGATCGGACATCGACCGGCGTCATGAACGCCGTTTTCAGCGGCGCGTCGTTGTTGGACACGATCGGCGACAATTCCAATCGGCGACAAGCCTCGGGAAAAATTGAAACGCACAACTGCCCCCGACCGCCGAGCATGAAGTTGATCGTCTCAGGAGTGACTTTTTCAGCCGCACAAATGAAATCTCCCTCGTTCTCCCGATCCTCGGCGTCGACGACCACGACGACCTCTCCCCTGGCGATGGCATCGACCGCCTCGGGCACCGAATTGAAGTGACTCGACATGTCCCGTTCCGAAAAATGAATGGCAATTTCAACGCCGTTCGGCAAGATCGCCATCGTTCCCTACCGTGCTGCCAGTTTGCCCGCGTCCGCTCACGGTTGGCTCGATACGATACTATACGAGCAAGCAAGCCACTCCGGCAGGACCGGCACAGGACGGCCGATGGGAAAATCGACGGGAAAATCGACATTCGCTCGATGAATGGTTGACAATCGATGATGCGACTACTGAACCTGACCGAACGGCAACATTCCCCCAAACGGGTGAGCATTCGCCGTATCTGTACCCTCGGGCGACGTCGGTTGCTGGTCGCTTGGTTGGCGATCGGTATAACCGTTGCCGGAACATCGTGGTCGTCGGCCGCTGATCCGGACGCAGCCTTCGATGTGCAGATCGACCAAGGACGTGTCTATTCGATTCTGGGCGATCTCGAACTGAAATGTGATGTCTACCAACCCGCACGCGGCATCGATGCAACGGAAGAAAAGCGGCCGGTCGTGGTTCTGATCCACGGCGGGGCTTGGACCAGTGGTTCAAGGCGAACGATGAGCGGATTTGCGATGCGTTTGGCCCGTGGCGGGATCGTCGCCGTCACGATCGACTACCGCTTGGCACCGCGCTGGAAGTTTCCCGCCCAAGTCGATGACGTCCGCCAAGCGATGAATTGGGTGAACGAACAGGCCGATCAACTCGGTGTCGATCCGCTCCGGATGGGACTGTTCGGTTACAGTGCCGGAGGACATCTGGCCTGCATGATCGGCACACTGGTCGACGAAACGCTGGCAACCCAAGCCACGGCGAGTTGTTGGGCGGCCGACGATCCGCGGTTCACACAATTGATCAAGCCGCTCGCCATTTGTGCCGGAAGTCCTCCTTGCGATCTGACGCAGATTCCGGCATCGAGTGGAGGGCTAGCCTACTTCCTCGGTGGCACTCCGGCAGAGCTGCCCGAGGCCTATTTAGCGGCTTCGCCATTGACGCACGCTTCTGCCGGCGATTCGCCGACGCTGTTCATTCACGGAAATAAAGATGCGATCGTTCCGATCCGCAATAGCCGTTCATTGTTCACGGCCCAGCGGGCCGCGGGCGTCGACAGCGAGTATGTCACGATCGACAATCAAGGGCACCTGTTGACGTTCATCAATCCTCAAACGTCCGACGCGATGATCCGATTTTTCCAATCGAGATTGACCAGTCCGTTCGATGAACCGGTCAATCTCGATAATCAGCAACCGCTCGGCGGTGAATGATCTTGAGTAATCAGTGATTGAACAGAAACTCTTTGGAATTGATCAACGTCCAAACCAAGTCTTCCATCGCTTCGCGTCGATTTTCACGACCGTTGATGTAATCGATCACCGATTCCAGCTCGGCGTCGGAAGGGAGACGAGCGAACGCGACCTGATATAATTCCCGAACCATATCTGCGTCGTTGGCGGGATCACTTTCCGCCAACCGTGCGGCCCGAGCCGTTTCCGCCGACAGCTTGGCTTGAACTTCTGCAGAATTGAGCAGATGCAAGCTTTGAGCCAGATTCGCTTCTTGCGTCCGTTCGCATTCACAAGCCGTCGTCGACTTCGGCTGACCGAACACCGTCAGGAAGTAAGAGTTAAAATTGGTATCCGGCAGCGACACTGCACGGGTGCCTGGGGGTAACCCCTGAAACGTCGTCGGACTCTGCGTCACATGGTCGACGGCGTCGAGCAGGACTTCCGCGGTCAACCGTTTCGGGTAGTACCGCGAATGGCTCCGTCGATCTTGAATGTTTTCGTCCAATCCGTCGCTGGTGAACGAATAGGTTCGGGACTGACAGATCAGCCGAATCAACGCCTTGAGATCGTAGTCCGAGGCGACGAATTGTTCGGCCATCGCGTCGAGCAAAGCCGGGTTGGATGGCGGGTTGGTAACCCGCATATCATCCTCCGGCTCGACCAAGCCTCGGCCGAGGAAATGTTTCCAATAACGATTGACCAGCGTCTTGGCGAAAAACGGATTCTCGGGGGCGACCATCCACTCGACCAAATGAACCCGGGGGTCATCACCGGCGGAAATCGTCAGCGGTTGCCCGTCCAGACCGGTTGGGGAAAGCGGTTGCCCGGTCTTGGGATGTTTCGCTGTCGGAGCACCGGGTCGCGAGTAGAACTCGGCTTCGGTAGCACTATCGTTCGGCTTCTTGGAAACCAACGAAAAGAATGCCGCCAGCTGCGCGTAATCGGCCTGACTCCACTTTTCGAACGGGTGGTGGTGGCAGCGGGCGCATTGAACCCGTTGGCCGAGGAACAGTTGCGCCGCATCCTCGGTCCGCTGTTCCAAATCGGGCACCTGAGCGTACCACGAGACGGCCGGATTGTTAGCCGGAGACCCCGATGCGGTCAGCAATTCACCGACGAACTGATCGTACGGTTTATTGTCATAAAGACTTTGCCGGATCCACTGATAGAATGCCAGATTGGTGAATTGCAGCGATCCGCTCGTCCGCCGGTTCCGCAG
>SKZY01000136.1 GCA_007127095.1 Planctomycetaceae bacterium | reverse complement strand
TTTGACCACCTTTAAACTCGGTCTCGCAGTCCAACAACAGCGAAACTGTCAAGTGGCATCGGCCCTCCTCGATGAATGATGCACGTTCGCTCTTTTTCGGCTCGTCCCGCCCACTCCGCGTGTTTGCGTTCAGTTTCAACCGCGCGCGGGAGCCCGAAAAACTACGAGCTTGCAGATCGATGTCGTGAATGACGACGCCGGCTTGACGCACAAGCAGGTCGCTCAATGGATCGGTCTGATGGACGAGCCGCTGCAACTGATGTGCGAACCCCATGAACGCCGTGATCGATGGCACTCCGATCGTTAGCGGGCTGCTGAACGCGTTGGCGTTTTGTACCTCCAAGCGTTCAATCAAGATCATCGTTCCCATGTCTGCCACTCCTGTGCATCGAAAGGCATTTCCGTGACCTCGTTGCGGAACTCGGTGTATTCCACAACTCCCAGTGGCACCGGATCTTGAGTGCCCCAGTTCATCTTCTTGTACGTTGCCAATACCCAAGCGGCAAAGTCGCTGGCGACATCCTTCCGCCAACCCTTGTCGTCACTGGCACGCTGGCGGTTGGCGTCATCGAGCCAGAGCTTTTGGTGCTTGGGCAAACGGTTGCTGGCGTTGCTTGACCAACCACCGGGAAGGGCTTGCAGTTCCAGCGCGAACGTGCTGGCCCACAACCACAACTCCTCAAGCAATTGTCTGCGTGTCTCGCGTTCATCGAAGTTCCCAGGATCCGGTTTGCGAAAGATCTTGTCTAACGCTTCAAAGATAACGCGGCAGTACGCGTCCCATCGCAAGTCCCGAAAGTAGTCCCGTTTGGGCAGGCGTTGATAGGTTTGCGAGGTCAGGCGATACGAAGCAAATAACGGCCAAACGCCTTTGCACTCGGCATTGAAGGAACTGACGTTTTGGGCGTTCGCTCCGCCCAGCTTGATGGACCCGCGACCCGGAATCGTTTGATAGCTGGCATCGGTCGGCGTTTGCTCGCCCTGGGGCCGTTTGCCGATGGCGATCGTCTTCTTGTCCTCCTTTTCAAGCTCCCGTGCGGCCCGTGCAGCATCACCCCATTCACGTTCTTGCAAACGCAGTCGATTCTCCCGCATCAATCCAGACGAAGACACCAGCGAAAGCAAGTGATACCCGCCCTCGGGAAGCGGAAAGTAGACTTGTTTAATTTCAGGGCACGTAACGGGATACGGTTTGCTGTTAGCGAACATCTGAAGAAATCGACTGCGCAGCTTCTCGTAGGCTTCGTCGTCCGCAAAGTCGAACAACTGGCGAATCTCATCGGAACCTTCCCGCAAATGCTCCAGTGCCATTCGACGATCGGATAGTTCGAGCTTCATGAAGGCAAGCGTATCGAGCGCCGCAGCATTACCAAACGCATCCCACGGGAAGCTAACGTTTCCGGAGCGTAAGTAACCGTCGGCTGACGCAGTGGGCTCCGCAATAAACGGAGCGATCTTGCCGTCGGGATGGCTGATCGGCCCGATGTGTGAAGCAACGTTCAGCTGCGACGCCCGATCCGCCGCCGACCGGACCCAATTGTCAAACCGAAAATTGGATTCGATCTCAGCGACCGCATCAGGCTTTGCCTTGGCAAGTTTCGCATCTCGCCGCTCGTCCACGAATTGACGCAGTGGGTTGCTCATGAGTGCCCTTATTTAATTCTGGGTGAGGGTGTGTCCGGGTACGGCAGACTAATTTTCGCCGCGGACACGTTTGGTCACGAAAAGTGAAAAAAGTTGATCTCCCGCACCTGAACTGCCTGCTCGGCAGCGAACCTGCGTTTGGGAAACTAACGAACTACTATTCCTGAGCTGCCAGCACGGCAGAGAACTGCTCAAGCATCGGCGACATCCGGCCTGTCATCGCCCCCCCGAATCAGCTGCCAAACGGGGCAAGAACCAAAAAAAGTATCGTTCGAGAGGTCACGAGCCCCATCGCATCACGCACCTTAATTCTATCCTAGTATTTCGTTAGTTTGAACGATATCGTACTTGTCATGCCGGATTGTACAGGGGGGCTCTGCGGCGTCAACTGGTATCCGCAGCGTTTTCCAGGTAAACGCCCAGCTCCGGAATCCAGATCGGCTCCGCTCGTCGGTTCTCCAGCAGCCAGTCCGGCACCAGCAGCTCACCAAAGCGTTTCATGGCGACGATTGGAGTAATCTCAAATTGCGTCGCTTTTGTCTCGATCAATGCGTTGTAGTCCTGAACGGGCAGCCAAAGACGTTCACGCGATTGGTCGTCGATCTCGTGAATCGAAAGCATCGCCGGCACCCCATCGCTGCCTCGCAATCCAGGCTCAAAGAACGTCAGCCCGTCATCGTCGCTTCGCAGATAAAGGCGTGTATCGGGAGCGGACGCGCGAAACCGCGTCACTTGTTGGGCCGCATCGGTCAGGTAATGGCAACCATGATTCCAGCCACGCGGCGAATGCTCCGCCCGCGAGGAGTTGTTCAGTACGTCCGCCAACACCGCGTGCTCTAGGTCGGCCAGTCGCTGCTCAGCCCGAAGCGGTTCCGCCGCAACCATGCGAGGACGAGCGTCGATGCAACGAGCGAAGGCGTCCATATCGATCAACTCGGTGAGCTGCTTTGTTTGCAGGATCCGACCCGCAATCGGCCCCACACGCAAATTTTCGAAGCCGGGATGGCTGAATGCCGCCTGCTGCTCTGATTTGACGAAAGCCCGGTAGTTCAAGTCAGGAACGTAGACGTTGGCGATTTCGGCACTCGGTTGGCGATGTCGCAAGACGCGTCCGCAAACCTGTATCAATGATCGCATCGACGAGGGTTCGGCGACGGTCCAGTCATAATCGTGATCACGCCCGACCTCGCAAACCGGGCTGGCGACGACGATGAAGACGACATTCTCGGATACTGATTCGCGCAATCGCCGCCGGATGATCGGATCTTCCAGAACTTTGTCTTCGCGACGATTCAGCAGGCGACCGAGATACGATTCGATTTCAGAACGGAGAATCAAAACCTGTCGGCTATGGTAGACAATGATGCGAACTTCCAAGTCTTTCGGCAACTGCATTTCGAGCAGGTGATTGGCTACCGCAACGCATGGCTCGATGTTCGCCACGCGGATCAAGCCGATCGAAAAGTGGCGTCCCGTCTCGGGGTCGGTTTGGCAGTGATGTCGATGCAGTTCGAGGGCTGCCGACGACATTGCGTGAACCCAATGGTCTCGGCGTTCCGCGATCTCGCCGGGTTCTTGTAGGTCACTCTCGGTACTGGAGAGGCCGAACACCTTGCCTCGCCGTTTCGGAACCTGCCTCGCAAGCCTTTTGGACTTCACTCGCATTCGCTTCTCGTGAAATTTCTGAAACGTTGCAGAATCTACCGCTTTTTCTCCCTTGGCCTGAAACTCGTCGACCCACAATACGTCAACCTGCGGCGTGGCCTGTTGGAATCCCGCAAAGGCTTGGCGACCGGTGTGGTACGCCTCGAAAACCGCCAGCGCGATCGATGGCGTGATGGTTGCCGATGAGATCAGCAGGTCCCGACCGAGCAAACCGACCAGGTGGATCAATCGCAGTACCGCGACTAGATCAATCGTGTCGTAATCGTCGATTTCGTCGATCACCAAGTCCGACGACATCAGCCGCAACAACGGCATGATTTGATCACCGCCGCGTACGCCCTCAGTTGCTGCGATCAAATGGTCGATCGTGCAGACCAATAACGGCGTTAGCAACAGGCGGCGGTCCTGGGGCCTCGTGACAATTCGGCCGAGCACCTTCTCCTCTTCCGTGTACAGATTGGTTTCCCCAAAAAAGAACTCCTCATCAGAGACCTCCAGCAAGTCGTAGTCGCCTTTAAGTGAATGATCGTCCAAAGTTTCTTGCCGGCCTTCATGAAGTTGCTGTACCGCGTGTGAGCCAATGATTACTTGCATGTCACGGCGTGTGAGTTTCAACCGATCGCGGTACTCGTCGCCGGTTTGCAGCGTCAACGTACGCAGTCCCAACGCGAAGGCGACTCGCAACTCGTCTGAATTGAGTGCAGCAAGCATTCGTGCGTTGGCCGTTGTCTTGCCGGTTCCGGTTCCAGCCGTGTTGACGATCAACGTGCCTGGTCGATCGCGTCGATCCGGCGATCGATCCCCGAATAAAGCCTGGATTTCGGTCACCGCCTTATTCTGCCAGTGATACTTTGCGGGTGACGCCTTTCTCAATTCTCGTGGCACTTCCAAAAACGGCATTTTGGCTTGCAAGAACGGTAGGCGACCGGCGACACGTACCGCTCGATCGGCCACATGGACGAGGTGCTCATCCAGCTTTTGTTTCAAACGGGTTTGACCCGTCCGGCATTCATCCTGATCGCCGGCTTTCCGCGTATTAGCGAATGGTGGGTAGTCGGTCCTCCAGGCCTTATCGCTTTCTTCCGACGAATACTGGTGATCGCCCAGCATCAGTGAAGTGCGAGCCAAGACCAATAGAGATCGCTCGATATCGTTCGGCCGATCCCATCGTGACGCGACGTTTGTGAGGCGTTCCGCGATCAACAAATTCGCCGTTTCAATGGCTGCCTCACGCCACGGCTTTGATCGAATGGGAAGACCACTCGGAAACGAGAACGCTTCGTCGAGGTCCTCTTGCGTCCGCAGCGACCGGCCCTTTTTCTGAAAGCCCCAGGTTGCATCCACGTCGGCGACGATCGAGTCCCAATCAGCAGCACGGTCTTCGCAGACGGCATCATTCGGGGAGTGGGGTAACAAGTGATGAGAAAGAATCAGCCACTTGATCCACCGCGTGATCGGTTGCTCGATCGAATGTCGAAGTGGGCTGAGGTTCGATGATCGGACCGCTTGTCCGATCCAATCATCCTCGCGTTTTTTATCTTTGAACCACGCCTCAACTTCGGTCAGGTCTTTCAGCCAGGTCGTTTCATCGCGTCCGGCGACGAATGCGTCGAAGAGTGTCAGCGACAACCACTCGTGCCGCAGCACGTCCACAGAAGTGCGTTGTTGCAACGATCTTTGAAAGGGCTCGGCGGCCTTTCCAAAGTCGTGCCACAAAGCGGCCATGCGAACCAGGCTGCGCATCAACGGCAGATGCTGCCACATGCCGTCGGAATACTCTTTTGCCTTGTGAGTGCGCGTGCGATGCACGGCAACACGACCTCGCGTATCAAACACGCGTTTGTTTCCAACTACCCAAACCAATTCGGTTTGACGCCTCGACGTTACTCGATGGCATGCGATCGCGGTGCTGCGCGTCGCTTCCGTCGTCAGACGCTGACGAATGGCTTCGAGACCCAGTTCGGTCAGGTTAGCTTGCCAGGTGCGCCGCCCGATGCGATAAGCGTAGGTATCAAGTATCCGTTGTGTCTTCTGAATCGCTTTCTTTCGGCATTCGGAAACAAATGTAACGATCATTGCGGCATTTTGACCTCAGCGATAACACCTTTAACGGCGACGAACATTTTCTCCAATGTTTGGTGTTCCGTGAACGCATCAATAATAGATTCACGAAATTCACGGGACGTTAAACCTTGGACGGCCGCAGTAAACGCCAGTGGCAAGACCGTCGCGTCCTTTACTACGTCTGCAATATCAAAGATCAATGCCCCGCGCCGTGTCTTTCCGTGCATAACCGCAAAGCCGTGTGGGATTCCAAGGCACCAGAGGCAAGTCGCCGCCTGACCATAAGCCAAGTAATTTCCCTGGGTCAAAAACTGGTTCGCCGAATCGACCGCTTTGGGATCACGTACGAACTCTCCCCACTTCGTGGCGCGGACGACATACTTGTAAAGCGATTTCGTCAGCCTTGCTTCCCCAAAAAGCAGGCGTTCGGTTGAATCCGCATTTTCAATTTCCCTGCGGGCGGTTGCCAGGGCTGACTCGACAGGCCGGTCATCGACGAAAATTGATGCGCGACGAATGTGCTCGTCCCGTGCCCAACACCTTTCAAGGTATTCCAATCGGATGCGTTGCAAATACTTCGCAGCGGCCAAGCGTTTGTCGTCGTCAAACCAAAACCTCATCCATGCTTGGACGTACTCGGTCGGTCGGTACTCCGACTGTGGGCTGAACCATTCGACCTCGGATCCCGCGTACAAGGGCGTGCCGCCGTTGCCGCAGAATCCGAGCATCACACCCGCTTCACACAGCATCCGAACTGCGCCCTGCGTGATTGAGGTGCCAATCCCCAATAGCAGTACGGTCGTGTTTGCCAGGGGGATATTCCAGTACTGGCTGATCCGGCGATCTGGCTCGGATTGCAGATAGACAACCCGGCCATTCTTCACCAGCACGCGGCAATGTTCCAAATATTCAAGATTCGCACGTTTCGAATGCAAGATCTCTTTGGGCTTTTGTGATTCGAGCATTTACGCCTTCAAAATTGTAGCGGAGGTTTAAGCCCGGGTTGGTCATCAAATTCAATCAAGAAACAGAGGCGATTGGTTAATCGACCGCGTTTAACGGGTAGTGAACAATGTCCATTATGTGCCGAGAGAATCACGCAATGCTTCAAGCCCAGGTTAGCATTCTTGAACGAGAGTTCAACCGCTTAATCAAAGTTCAGAGTTTCGATCAACAGCTTGCCGCCAACGCGGTCGAGAATTTGCTTCGCGGGTTCCGAATCTCGTCTCAGCTTGATCGACTCGATCTCGCAGAGCATTTTCGACTCAACCTATTCGCTACAGAATCGACGAGATCAATTTCGACGGCCAGCTGGGTAAGTCAGCCGATCCGTATTACGAGTCAACGGTGAGGAAAGGTTGCCGCCGGGCGCTTACTTCCGAATGATTTTTAGCGGCTACTCCTAATGTGTTTCCGCACAGCCGAGCATTGCCTGGCACTGGGAAGACGGCCGGTCGCTGGTATGCTACCTCGATCTCGCTCCCGGGAAAGTCCACATCAGACCATAGCACCCTGGCGTTCACACACGAACCGTTGCCGACGCAACTGCACCCGACGAACATGGCTCCACGGAATCGAGTAAGTAGGGAATGCAACCTCAGTGCAGCAATGGCCTTCAATCTGGTGAGCATTGATCGGTGCTGGAAAATCAAGGTACGCACAGCCGCTCCCCGAGAGGTAGCTGCTTGCAATATTTACCATATTGGCGGCATGGCAGCGTCGTCGGATCGCTTCGGAAACACTCGGAGCGCGCTGGAGATGCCGCGCGGCGCGTTTCGGCGTGGCGTCGGAGCTGAAGCGGCTCGCCGGCTTCGATTGGACGAAGGCCAAAAATTGACACGCTGATAGGCGCCGAGCCTGCTCGGTAATTCGAGCATGGATCTCCCAGCGGTCCTCGGCCGACCGAACGGCTCGGGCTCAGGGCATGATTTGCTTCATATCCAATTCGTTGCCCGACGTCCCCGAGTGCTCGATGTCATGAATGCTCTGCAAGGTCGTTTCGGCGATGCTCTGCAAAGCTTCTTGCGTAAAAAACGCCTGATGCCCCGTGATCACCACGTTGGGGAAGGTCAATAGCCGGGCCAGCGTATCGTCGGTGATGACCTCGTGGGAGAGATCTTCGAAGAAGTAGTCGGCTTCTTCTTCGTAAACATCCAAGCCGAGGTAGCCGATCTGCCCGCTCTTCATCGCATCGATGACCGCTTGTGTATCGATGACAGCCCCGCGACTGGTGTTGATCAACATCGCACCACGCTTCATGCGTTGAACCGAATCGACATTGATCAAGTGCCGTGTTTGGGGCGTCAGCGGACAGTGCAGAGTCACGACATCGGATCGACTCAGCAAATCATCGATCGACAGGTATTCCATGTCCAAGGACTTGCAATCTTCGTTGGGATAGGGGTCGAAACCCAACAATCGGCAACCGAAACCTTTCATGATGCGAGCGACCGCGATCCCGATCTGGCCGGTTCCCACGACCCCCACGGTGCGGCCGTGCAGATCGAAACCGAGCAATCCGTTGAGCGCGAAATTCCCTTCGCGGACCCGTGCGTGTGCCCGGTGAGTCTTGCGATTGAGCGCCATCATCAGCGCGACGGTGTGTTCCGCGACGCTATAGGGCGAATAAGCCGGGACCCGCACCACCTTCAACCCTAGTCTTTCGGCTGTCGCCAGGTCGACATTGTTGAAACCGGCGCAGCGGAGGGCGATGACCCGCGTATCCCCCTCCGCCAATGCCTCCAAAACCGCCGCATCGAGTCGATCATTGACGAATCCGCAGACGACTGGAAAACCGGCGGCGAGCCCCACCGTCTCGGCGGTTAACCGTGGCTCGAAAAACTTCAACTCGTAGCCGAACGAGCGGTTGGCTGCCGTCAAAAACTTTTGGTCATACGGCTTGCTACTGAAGACAGCGATTTTCACGAGGGCTCCCTCAGCGTTGACGTTCGCAATTTGTTCGACAATGGGTGGCTAGTCGTAAGCCTTGCTGGTACGCCCTAAGGAACGACGGGCGTGGGCAGCAATGAACGATAGAAGCGGTTGGGCGTGCGATCCCGAGTCCGGCTCTCGGCCCTGATCCGGGGCTCACGCCCCGCGGTTCATCAATCCGCGGACAAATGGGATTGATGAATCACTCGGGGTTGGCGGCGAAATCGCCGGCGACGGCGATCACGAGTCGTTCGGGCAGGATGTAGGCCTCAATCGCCGCGTTTACCTGCTCTACCGTCAACTCGCTGACTCTCCGCTCATGCTCGGCGGTGAACTCCATCGTTCGCCGGTTGAACATGGTGCCGAGCAATTGGGCGGCCAGACTTGAATCTTCGGCACGGCGGACCCGCTCGCCTTGCAGATAGGCGGCCTTGGCCTTGGCGAGTTCATCTTCGGTGACTCCGTCTTTTCGCAACAATTCGATCTCTTCCTTGATCACCTCGATCAACCGGTCGACGTTCTGCGGATTGGTGATCGCATAGAGCGTGAAATCGGTCCGCAGGTCTCGATGTCGACCCGACACACCCGAGCGGATACCGTAGGAGAGCCCTTCTTGTTGTCGAACACGATCGGCCAAGCGGCTGCTCAGCGAACCGCCGCCGAGGATGAAGTTGCCGATTTCCAGAGCGGCAAACTCAACCGTCTCGTCGTCGAGTTCGTGTTGCATGCTGCTGTAGAGCATCGCGTTCGATTTGTCGGGCGTCGCGATCCGGTCGATGCCGCCGGGGACGTCGGTGACGGCCGGACGGTCGAAGCGTTCGTAGCCTTTCTCGGCGGCCCAGTCCGAAACGATTTCGGTGACTCGGCCTTTGACATCCGCGGAATCGAAGTCACCCACGACGGCGAGTTCGCCGGCATGTCCGCCGATGAATTGATGGTAAAAGTCGCGAATTTGGTCGATCGTCACCGCGCGATAGAGGGCCAATTGCTCCTCCAGTGTCGGCAAATAACGGACGTCGTCGCGGTCATAGGGAGACAATTTTCGCTGGACCGACTGAGGAGCGAGTGCTTGTGGTTCGTTCAGCGACCCTTCGATGCTGGTCAGGACCTGACGCCGCAGGACCTCCAATTCGCTCGCCTCGAAGCGAGGGTTGCGGACCAGGTCCTGAAGCAGTGATATCACTTCGCCGAGGAATTCACGCTTCGTTTTGACGCGGATCTGCAGAAGGCCGAGGGTACTGTTGAACGACATGTCAGCTCGCAGCCGAGTCAACGTATCTTCGACCTCCTGATAAGTCAGCGACTCGGTGCCACGCTGCATCATCGCGCCGACCAATTCGGCCTCGGCATAGCGGCCGCGGAGTGTCTGTTCGTCGCCGAACCGTAACGTCAGCATCAGCGACACCGATTCACCACGAGTTTTCTTCGGCAACAAGGCGTAGTTGAATCCGGGCGCGAGTTCGCCCCGCTCGGTCCTACTTTCGATCGCCACTGGGTCGACATCAAACGATTCACCGGCCGCCAACGACTCACGACCGGCGTAACCGTCGAGCCGTTCGGCCAAGTTCGGCGACTCGGGGATCGAAACGCGTTGCGGTTGCTCGGTCGGGATGAACAAGCCGACGGTCCGGTTGTTGCGTACCAGATACTTTTCGGCGACGGCCTGAACCTGTTCGGCGGTCAGTGCCTCGACCGCGTCACGGAACAGGAAGTACAAACGCCAATCGCCCTGGGCCGCCCAATCGCTCAGCGAGACAGCGATCCGATTCGACTCGCCGGCATCGAGCTCACGTCGCTTGAGGATCTGTTGCTTGGCCCGCTCGGTCTCTTGTTCGGTGACCGGTTCGCTGACGAACGATTGTTCGAGCGTCTCGATCAGGGTCGCCCGGGCGGTTTCGATCGAAGCCGTCTCGGGGACTTCGACCAACGTCATCAGGATGCCAGGGTCATGGAATGCTGAGGCGAGCGCATAGACGTTGCTAGCCAATTCCTTTTCGACCATCGACTTGTAGAGCCGGCCACCCGGTTCGTCAGAAAGGACATACGTCAGCGCCCGCACAGCGGCGAAATCGGGATGGCTGCTAGCCGGGACATGATAGGCGGCACCCACATATTGGACATCGCCGACCCGCCGCAACACGACCGTGCGTTCGCCATCTTTGGGCGGTTCGACGGTATAGGTCGCATCGATCGGGACGTCGGGCCGCCGCAAGCTGCCGAAGTGCTGGTCGATTAATTCGAGCGCTCGATCGGGGTCGAACTTACCGGCGATGATCACCATCGCGTTGTCGGGGCGGTAATACTTACGATAGAAACGGCGGAGCGCCACGACCGGTACCCGTTCGATGTCGCTGCGGTTGCCGATCGTGCTCTTGCCGTAATTGTGCCAATCGTACGCGACCGATTGCATGCGTTGCATCAACACCTGGATCGGAGAGTTTTCGCCTCGTTCAAACTCGTTCCGTACGACCGTCATTTCACTCGCCAAGTCCTCGCCCTTGATCGAGCTGTTGACCATCCGGTCGGCTTCGAGGCGGATTGCGAACTCGAGGTTGTCGTCGGTCGCTGGCAACGTTTCGTAGTAATTCGTCCGGTCGACCCAAGTCGTCCCATTGAAGTTCGCCCCGCGTTCTGTCAATGCCTTGGGAATATTGGGGTGATCGGGAGTTCCCTTGAACAGCATGTGCTCGAGCAGGTGGGCCATACCGGCTTCGCCATACCCCTCGTGCCGCGAACCGACGAACAGGGTCATGTTCACCGTTACGACGTCCTTGCTGTCGTCGGGGAACAGCAACACCCGGGTGCCGTTTTCGAGTCGGTACTCGGAAATGCCCTCGATCTCGTTGATTTTCATTATCGTGGTGTCGGTTTCCGTATCGGGAGGAGTCGTCTCAGCGGACTCGGGTGCGGTGGTCGGTTGATCGGCATCCACACGCGGGGCCGCGAGCGTGGTCGTCACGATCGTGATCAGGCAAAACAGCGTTGATCGGTCGAAGCTCGGCATCACGGTCATCCTTCAATCTCGAGAATCGCAGGCCGGGGCGGTCATCCGCTCCGACGACCGGCATGATAACGAATTGCTCGCCCAGCGAGTGTCCGGGCAGCAACCTTTTTCGGTCTGGCTAGCCCCAGTTCGAGCCCGTGTCGTACCGTCCGCGGTTGCCTGTCGGGTTCGATACCGCAATATCCAAGCACCGCAATATCCACGCACCGAATCAGCGTAGGGGGCCCGATCGGGATTCACCAACACCCACAACCGCTTCAATACTTCAACCGCAAGCGGCTGAGTTGCTCTTTGGTGACCGCTGGAACCTCGCCGCGGGCGTTCCAGCGGTTCAGAATCCATGCATCCCGACCGACCCAGCCCTTGAAGGTTTCCAGGTTCCGTTGACGCTCCGCTTCGTCGTCCCCGAGGTACTCGTACATGTTCCCCGGTTTGCCGTCAGGTTGGTGCTTGCCGTCATCCAATCGTCGCATGATCGCGCCGGTGTCAGGCCAGCCGATGAAGTACAGTAGGTCGGCGTAGGTATCCATTCGTGGCCCTAAATCCTGAGCCACGAACTCATCTCGATTCTCCTTGAAATCTCCGTAATACGGGGCGTCTGCGCCGTGGCAAGCGCCGCATTTTTCCGTCCACAGAGGCCGGATTTCCTTGCGATAGCTGAATTCTTCCGCCTCCGCCAAGCCGACGGTCAACACCAGCGTGGCGGTGGGAAAAAGGAATGCAAGCAGCCCGCGGGCCGCTGGGGCAAAAATTCTCACGGAAGTGCCTCGTAACGAGAGTTCGGATGCATCGGACAGGACTTGTCCCGAGTTTAGCTTCAATCTTCAGCCTTGCTGCCGTCGCCGCACATCTTGACGATCTTCGGGTCGAAGCGACCGACGACCGCGACCAAGTCGCGCTGGCTGTTCATCACAGCCTCGATGTCTTTATAGACACCGGGAACTTCGTCGGAACCCGCCGACAGGACTTCAACGCCTTGCGATGCCAATTGCTTGCGGACGGTGTTCCATGAGTACTTGGACTTCGCCGCAGTGCGGCTCATCCGTCGTCCAGCACCGTGCGACGCCGAGTCGAGACTGGCCGGATTTCCCAACCCTCGCACCACGTAGGCCGGCGCTGCCATCGACCCCGGGATCACTCCCAGCACGCCGTTGCCTGCCGGAGTCGCTCCCTTGCGGTGGACGATGACTTCGCGTCCGTCGTGGGCCTCTTTCCAGGCGAAGTTGTGGTGGTTTTCGACACCACCGATGATTTGCACGGCGGCTAGTCGCGACACGTTCCGATGGATCACGTCGTGATTGGCCGCAGCGTACTCGCCCATCAAGTTCATCGCCATCCAGTACTCGCGACCTGCTTCGCTATCGAGGTCCAACCAGGCCAACCGCCCCAGTTCGGCGTACCTTCGCGGCAGCCTCGCCCGAGCGATGTTGCTGTAGACGTTACAGACCGCGGCGCCGGCTCCGCGGCTGCCGCTATGGCTCAGCAACGCCGTGTATTGTCCTGGCGGCAGGCCGAGATTTTTCTCGTCGGCACCGCCGATACCGCCGATACCGCCGGAACCTTGCGGATCGTCGATCGTCAACACACCGAACTCGACGAAGTGGTTCCCCGATCCGGAAGTGCCGAGCTGTCGCCAAGCGCGATCGCGGTGTTCACGCGTGATCCGTGTGATCGTCCAGTCGCGATCCATGACCGAGTGCTCTTGAGGCTGATCGTAACCAACCCCCACCCCGAACCGCGTTCCCTTTTCGAGTGCCCTCTTCCAGCGGTCAGGGTCCGCGGTCAGCGATTGAGGCGCTGCATCCAGCACCGATAGCTTCATCCGGCAGGCGATGTCGACACCGACGGCATAGGGAATCACGGCGCCTTCGACGGCGAGCACGCCACCGATCGGCAACCCGTAGCCGACGTGAGCGTCGGGCATCAGCGCCGCGCCGCACGCGCCGGGTACCGAACAGGCCTGACGCATCTGCACGTGAGACCCTTCGTCGATGTCGTCACCCCAGGTGCGATAATCGATCGGTCGCAGCGGAACATATCGCCCCACTTCGAGAAGCGCTTCGGCGAGCGCGGCGAAATGTGGGTCTGCGCGAAACCGCTCGGGATCGGCCACGACCGCCGCGATCCGCTGCTTCAGCTCGCGGGCCGGTACCCGTCCGGCCTTCACCGTCGATTGAATCCCGGCCAACGCGGATGCATAGCATTCGTCGGGAACCCCTAATTCTTTTAACTGTTTGGTACGCATGCACGTATCCTTGGCGAGTAGCAGCAGCGATCACAAATTCGATCGCCCAACGACCGATGGTGACGACCGATCTCGCCGCAAGGTTCACCCGCCGCTTGCCTCACCGCCCGCTAACTGTGATTGCCGTTCGAAGCACTATTCGGTCCTGGCTGCTGCAACAGCCTGGCTAGCGTGGCGGCGATACCACGCAGTGCCTCACCATCGGGCAGGCTGATCTTGATCTGTGGCCGCCCTTGATCGTCGACCTCCGTCAGTGCCGACAATTGTTGGGTCATCGAATCGACGGCTTCCGAATCCGGTTCGCCGGCGCCCTGAGTGCCGAGTAACTGGCCGGCCAACGACAGAGCGGCGCCGACCAATTGGCCGGTCGCCGCGGCCACGCCTTCACGTCGCAAGCGGATCGCTTCGGTTTCGCTCTCGATCCGCCGCTGCATGCTTTCGTCGACGGGGGCCGGCGGTTGAGGCGTGAGAATCTTTTCCAGCCTGAGACGCAGATCCGCAATCCCGCTGACCATTTCCACCGCTTCGACGTCGCTGGCCATATCGAGCGCCGCGTCGGCCAAATCCTGCTTCGA
The DNA here is from genome assembly GCA_007127095.1 of Planctomycetaceae bacterium. Taxonomy (GTDB): domain Bacteria; phylum Planctomycetota; class Planctomycetia; order Pirellulales; family Pirellulaceae; genus UBA6163. Next base: position 7,530 of record SKZY01000136.1, on the reverse strand, counting down.
GGCGAGTGTTTCCAACAATCGTTCCTCGATCGTCCCCACCGTCACTAGCTTGTAGACATGGACCGGGTTGCGTTGGCCCATTCGATGCGCCCGGGCGATTCGTTGTTCCAGCACCGCAGGGTTCCACGGCAAGTCGACATTGATCACCGTGTTGGCGCTCTGCAGATTCAGCCCGGTGGAGCCTGCGTTGGTCATCAAGATCACACGGCACCCGGCATCGGTCTGAAAACGATGCACGATCGCAGGACGTTTCTTTTGTGGCACTTGGCCGTCCAGCCGGACATAGTCGCAACCGAGTTCATCGAGTCTTTTTTCGATCCGGTCGAGCATCGTCCGCCATTCACTGAACAAGACGATTTTGCGAGTCGGATCGGCGATCAGCCCTGCCAGCAATTCGCCGAGTCGCTCCAGCTTACTGCTGTACTCGGGTTCTTCCTTATCGATCAGGTAGGTGCTGTCGGCGGACATCCGCGCCGCCAGCAACGCCTTTTGCAAACGCAACAGGTCCATCTCGGTTAGGTATTTCTTGCTAGCTATCTGGGCCGCGACGCGGACATTGTTGTCATTGATCTCCAATTGCTCCGCAGTCGCTTCAATCCGTACCACTTCGTCGGTCCGCTCGGGCAGCTGTCTCGCCACTTCGCCACGCGTGCGGCGGAGCAGGATCGGATGAAGCGTCTGACGCAACTGATCGAGATTCTGATAGCCGACGACCTTGCCGCGGTCGTCGACGACCTGATGCCGATTGAAAAATTGGTGCGCCGGGCCGAGGCGGTGTTCATCGACAAACCGAACGACGGTAAACAGTTCGCCGAGTCGGTTTTCGAGCGGCGTGCCCGACAGCACCAGGCGGAAAGGGCTGGTCAGCGACCGAATGACGGAACTGGTCTTCGATTCCCAGTTCTTGATCCGTTGTCCTTCGTCCAAGATGATCAGGTCCCAAGGAATCGACTCGATCCCTGAAACATCGCGCAGCACCTGTTCGTAATTGCAAATCGTGAAGAAGGCGTCGCTGCGATACTGTGCCAACCGCTCCTCGCCGTTGCCATTGATCAATTGCGTCGATCGGCCACTGAAACGCCCGATTTCGCTTTTCCACTGGCTCTTCAGCGATGCCGGGCAAACGACCAGCACGCGCCGGATGTCGGCCCACCTGGCTAGCAGTTCCGCCGTCCCGATTCCCTGGATCGTTTTGCCCAGCCCCATGTCATCGGCGAGCACGGCCCGACCGACGCCGGTTGCGAATGCGATCCCGTCGAGTTGATACGGCAGCAGTTCCACCGACAGCAATTCACCGCGGAGCGGATGGTTCGCCGGGTCTCGACGAATCTCATCGCACTGCGTTCTCAAACGCTGCTGGGTCAATACCCGCTGGATGAACTCTTCGGCGTCGGGATAGACGTGGACATCGATACCTGCCTGCTCCAGCACCTCAATCCGGTGCATCACATCCGCCGCATCGGTCAGATTCCGCTCGCCGCCGTCGGCGACGACTTCCAGAACCCGCTCCTCAGGATGCGTCGGCAGGTTGAAACGCAGCCCGATCGGTTCGGTGTAGTCGACTCGCAGCGACAGGTTGCGGCGATGGTAGGGAGCCCGCAGCTTCGCCTTGGAGAAACGTTTTTCGACCTTAGCCAGCGTGTGCATGATGTGCTTGCACGTGCCGAGGCCGTTGCTGCGGAAATCCGGACACGAGCAATAGGATTGGCCGGGCTGATACCCGCGAAGCGCCACGCGGTAGGTCTTGCCGGACCGCGAACTGGTCACAAGGTAGTCGGTCCAAGGACGTGAGTTGTCGGTCGAACGGACGGTCATCGCCTCCTCTTCGGCCCGCTTACTCCGTTCCGCGATCGCTCGGGCGTGCAGCTCACTGTGAGTCAGATGCTCCAGCGGCACCGATTCATCCGGCGGCGCCGCCAAGCCGAGCACCTCCTTGGCATCGAGAAAATAGTCGAGCGCCGCGGCGCCATGCAGGCACAACGCGTCGCTGCAATCACAATTGAGCTGCAGCTGCCGGGCTCGGCCGGACTGCAGCGTCAGCGTCACGATCGCCAGCGAATTGGGCAGTTCGGCGTCCTGAACACGGACGCGGAGAAGGTCACCGCCGAGATACACGTCACGATCGGACAGTATCTCAAACCGACCGCCGCTTTTTCGAAACCGGTTGACGCCATCATCACCGAGCATCTGGCAAGCTTGGCGGTAGGTCAGGCCGCCCAATCGCTGATGAAAAACGTTTACTTTGGACTGCTTGGGGTCACGTCCGCGTGGCCGACCGCCGGCCGCCTTTACTGTTGCTGTCGCCATCTTTGATCAGGGCTCCATCACGCTCCATGAAAAGCCGGGCTACCGACGACCCGAGTAACGCCCAATAGAACGCAGCCCGCGGCTCCCGGCAACGAGTGCCGTGTCACAGTCGGGAAATCGTGGCTCGATTCCTTCGGCCCAAGTTGCTTCATCGTGACGTATCGGTTCGGCGGAACTGCGGAATCGAGTGTGCCGTTTAACCAGGCTAGCAAAAGACTTCGGTGAAACACGATCAGCCGAATCGCGTTAGCGACCGGTTAAGTACCCCCCTGACGTGTCTTTCGGCTTAATCGCCTTTGCGACCCGGTCCTGACCGACCGGCCGGCGATCAGCATCTGTATCCCGAAGGGATTTTTACCATTGGCCATTAGCCGGTGGTCGAGCGGAGCGAATACCACCGGAAAAACTGTCGGGTAATTCTCCTCCGGGGGTGGTCGCTGCGCTCCAACCCCCGGCTAATGGCTTGTATCCCTTCGGGATAAGCACCGTCGAGTATATCCCGATCCCGAGGTGCTCGCCGCACTCCATCGCACAACCAAGCCCCCTGCTTAAATCTTTGCGAGTAAACGGCCCAGCGATCTAATCGTGCCCAGAGGAGCGTTATGCCCAAAGACTCCTTCGGGGGTTTAGTATCGATCTGGATGATCGACTTCATCATCCGCTTCGACAGACTCTGGATCGTTCGATTGACGCTGCCGACCGTTATCGTCTGTTCCAATCCCAACGAGCTACCGAGGGCGAACACACGTTGGCCGACCCGCAATTTTTTACTCGGCCCGGGAGTCACCGGCCAGAGCGAAGCATTCTCGCGCTCGATCTTCAATACGGCGATGTCGTTGGTGATGTCGTTGCCGGCCAGACGGGCTTCGAATTGGCTTCCGTCCTGCAGCGTCACCGTCAATAGCTGGGCACCTTTGATCACGTGGTAATTGGTCAGGATGTGGCCTTCGCTGTCCCAGACCGAACCGCTGCCACTTCCCTCGGTGCTGGTGATCCGTCCCAAAAACGATTCGCTGTCGCCGCGGGTTTCGATATGGATGACGCTGCGGTGGCAGCTTTCGTAGAAAGCGACATTGACGCGTTCTTCCAGTGTCAGCCCTTCCAACTCATCTTCGGCCCCGATCAAAGGGGGGCAGACCTGAATTCCGCGTGGTTTAGACTAAGTTGTTTATGCTGCTGGCCTTCGATCGGCAAGCCGCTTCCCTTCAACTGCCCTCGTTGCTGCGGGTACTCTTTCTGGTTCTCGATTGTGTCCGGCATCGTCATCGTGGTGCCATCGGCGAGTTTGACGTTGCGACCTTTCCAGCGCCAGTTGGAGTCGGTGGTCTGTTGGCAGTGCCGACTACTGCTTTCTCCTCAATTCTTGGGGAAGCCCAGCGAACCTTCGCCCACCCAGCTGAGATCGAATGCTGATGTGACAAAGTTATCAAAATCGATGTCGAATGACTCCGTTGTCGCGATCATCCTGAAGCTGCCGCTGACGTTCATGAACTTACCAGTGCTGGCATAGGTCGTCTCGCCGATGGTCAGGTCGGCCGGAGTGAAGATGGCGTCGAAGATCGCGTAAAACCGTCCCTCGCCGTCGGGATACACCGCGAATGTGCCCGGATGCTCACAAACCAGTCTGTGCCCATTCGCGGCGACGAACACGAAGCCTCCTGAAAACGCCCCATTGAAGGCAGCGCCGCTGGGGATTGGGCCTGAATCGCCATCGGTCACGTAAGCGATTCCGAACCCGGAGTACTTGCCCAGGTGTGTGGCAGTCCCCGACATGGTGTACGGGGCGGCGTCGAAGGGGACGAGCGAGAGGCCTTCGGGGCCGTTGCCCCAGCCCTTGACCTTGAAGGGTTTGAACTGCGCCTCCGCCGTCTGAGACGCCAAGGTGAAAATGGCAACCAGAGCGACCGCGATCGTGTTCAGCCGAGAGGTGCGAAACATGACAGTTCTCCAGGTCCGCGGTTTTAAGAGTGCCGACTTCTCGCCGCGCGGACCAAGCGGCGAGATGGCATTGACAAGAATTCCATCGAGCAGAGCAAAGGCAGAACGAAAAGTGATTTGATGTCTCGTCACGACGTGACGAGCGAACGCAGTTGAACGGAACTGCGGAGCAGGCGGACGAAATGTCTCGCAGATTTTACTGTCCTGCGGGAAAGACCACCAGCTTAACCTGGAAAAACGAGCTAAGATTTGGGTTGGCAGGTAAAAGTCCTTCAATCGTCGTCCTCGGGGTCTGAATTGGCGTTCATCCCCACCGCTACGCTATGCTGACTACCAATCGACAGCTCGGTGCCAGCAGATGGCGCATTCGCTCCACCGGGTGAACTCACCGCAGTGGGTCGGGCCTTCGAATTCGCGGCTGCCTCGACCGCAAAGACAAAACCAGTTAAGACGGCAAACAAGCCAAAGCCTACGATCACCACGAATCCAAGAACGAAAGAGATCAGCGTCCCAAGCAAATGGCTAATCCAGGCGTCGGGCGGCACAGAATATAGCCAACACACAATTCCGCCATTAATGTACAAAGGCGACACCAAAATCAAGAAACCAATAATCATGCCGGCAAGACAGAATATCGGCAACAGCATTCGAATGAACATCTTTTTCCTCGCTTGAGCAAAGCTGCTGACATCTTCGTCTCTGTTCACTTCGCATAGCAGCTCACAATCGCACGACCTTCGCGTTAGCACCGCGATCTTCTCTTCGTCAACACATCCTCGGCGAACGTCAGACCGTCACCCGCGCCGGACAATTGTTTTACCATTGCCAAAACCGTGCAAGCCGTCCGTAGGCACACGGCCTGGCCTGGCTATTCGTCGTCCTGGTGCCCAGCGTCGCCCCGCGATACGTCGGCAGCGTCGATTGCTCTGCCTGGATTCGCAAGCGGTTCGTCTCGCCTGCGGTTCACTTCCGCCAGTTATCGGCCAATTATCTTACCGGCGCTGTTACGACTGATTCATCCCGAAGTTGCGTGAAAATTGCGATTTTCTGATCGGGTGGAAACACCCCAACACGCCAGTCCACTTCGTTCCGGCAACCCTAGCGACGGATGGCTAACCGCTTCCGAGGCCTCACGGCCTCGGCAGAGATGTATCGCCCTCCGGGCTGTAAACAACGCAGTATCCAAGGTTGCCGAACGATCCATTCTTTTACGCCACGGCGACTGTCGTTGTCGTGAGGGCCCCCACTCTAAAATTCGGGACCAAAAAACTGTCAATGCACCAACGCTTTTTCACGCCAATGCCGAATTTTTGACAGTCCAGGCCAATGCCCTGCGGCTGAAAGCCGAGGCGCTCTGTGAAAGGTTTTCGGACAGTGCCGAGCTGCTTGATTTATATAGAGACAGCAATCAGGAAGCCTGTCACTGATGTATTATGTGCATTGGATGGTGCGTCCTTCACGCCTTCAGACAGCAGTCGCGTAGATCCGGGCCCAGCGTAAGCGCGCGACGCAGCGGATCGCAATCAACAACATAATTGGCAGGTCGAAGACGACAAACAGGTAGCCGGCACCGTTTGCGAGTAGCGCGTGGTCCAGGTAGATTAACGTCAGTAGAAACGCAAGCGTATTGGTATGTACGAAAAACGAGCGTCTGGCGAAGTGGACCGCGAGGAAGAATACGGTTCCGAGCAGAACATCAACCCCCCAGTGGAATGGGAGAGTGACAGCTTCTTTGTGCTTGAGGTGGCCACACATGCAGATGTGTGTGGCCACGCAAAAGGTAAAGAGTAGGAAACCGCCGAAGAGGAGCAAGCGCAGTATGTCGCCGCAATCCGCGGGTCCACCGAATCCGAGCACTGCCGTTCGACGCTGGTTACCTCATACGGGTTCCCTGTATTCATGGGGTGGTCCCTATCGGCGTTGAAACCGCTGGTTCGCCCCTATGCGTTCTTGCGGGTGTGGACTAGTTCACCAACCCCGATGGGCCGCACGTCGTCGGAGCCAACCGCAACCAACGCAATCATTTGGCCACCACCATTGACGAATTCCACCTCGTGCCCCTTGCCGCCCTTGTAGACGTGCACGACGGTACCCGCATCACTCCGAGTCAGTTTTTCGTGGGGCGGTTCGGCATCAAGGACAACAAGCGAGTGTTCAGCAATCATGTCAGTCATTCAGCAATCATGTCAGTCATTCCGGGTACGCAGTTACCAGCCTTGGGGGATCATTGTCTTCGACGATCCAAACCGTCAGAACCACACCAGGACGGTGTTCGGAGCGTCCGACAATATCCAACGCCTTGTATTTTACGTCAAACCGAGTGATTTCGGTATCAAATGTCGTGTAATTTTGGGCAATGGCGAGTAACTCGTTGGCGAGGTCCTGCCATTTGTCGCGGTGGTAACCGAGCGAATGAAACCAGATCGCTTTTGAACCACCGTCAGGACGCGACAGATTGAGAGGATAGTCGCGCACCTTCGCGTCCTCGACTACGGCTCTGTTGGCTTCAGGTATGGGCATGTTGTTCTATGGACGGAACGGCTGCGATCAGCGGGCGGCGGGAATAGAGTCACCATCACCGAAGACGTCGCTTCCGCCTCTCCGTTGCATCACATTGTTCGTCGTGCTCTGTGGGCGACGAGGAGACCGCGTCACAAACCGGGCGTCGGATTCGCGTTGCTGACGTCGTAGATCATCAACAATGGCAGCTAGATCGTTTCCGAACTTCGCGGCAAGTCTGTGTCGGGCCGCGCGTATATCTTCAATCGGAGTCAAGGGCATCATCGGTCATCCCCGCTAGTTCTTCGGGCGTGCAAATAGTCGGTGGTTCATAGCCATTTTCGCGACAGACCGCATCAATTGTAGATCGAAGTGTTGCGTTGGCTATGTGCTTGAAGTTCCACGTCACCAAATATTGTACACCGTGGAAGGCGGCAATGGCGATGTGCAGAGCATCACGCGGCTCGGAGTGCGGGACGGCGCGGTTCGTCATCAAATGGTCAGCCAATTCCCGAGTAGCGTCTGGAATCGTCAGTCGCGGGATGCCAGCCAACTCCATTAGCCGCTCTTGAGCTGCGTTCGAATCGCCGGCCAAGCACTCGTCGACGACGAGCTGAGACACAAAAAGCTCGTAGCGGTTGCGAGCGGTTAGCCACCATTTCCGCGTTAATGTCTGCCGTGCCGCTACAAGCGGGTTGGGGTGCAGCCGTCCGGCGATCGTTCCGATTACAGTCGTTTCGAGGTAGACGGTGTCCATCGCGACATTCTATCGCGACGAAAGAATCC
>SKZY01000197.1 GCA_007127095.1 Planctomycetaceae bacterium | reverse complement strand
TCGCAGCCCGGGAAAGTGACCGTCAGTCTGTGGGTCGAAACCACCGCTTGGGGTTGCTCAGTTGACATCGCGACGAGCCCTTGATGATGAGTATCCGTGATTGACAGAAAAGGTTCGTGGTTTCAGGCGTCGGGGGGCTGTGTGTCCGCGGCGACGGTGGTGACGGTCCCTTCGAGTCGACTCAGTTCGTCGTCGAGCAATTGCCGCAATTCGTCGGCTGACAGTCCGGCATGCAGCGCCTCGGACAACGCGCCCCGCAACCGGTCGGCGATCAGACTGCGGCGGGCCGAGACGCAGTCGGCGGCGGCATCGGCCCGGACCGCCAAGCCGCGGCCGCGGAGAGATTCGAGCACGCCGTCGGCTTGCAACTGCTGAAAGGCCCGATTGATCGTATTGGGGTTGATCGTCAACTGCTGGCTGAGCGCCCGGACGCTGGGCACGAGTTGCCCGGGGCGGAGCGTCCCTTCGGCGATCGCGAACTTAACCTGCCGCACGATCTGGTCGTAAATCGCCACGCCGTTGTTCGGCTCAATCGAAAAAAACATCGCTACACCTCACAGCCAATCGGCCAGACTAGTGATCTAGTTAGATAGTACACTGACCGTGAGCGAGAGGGCAAGGGTTTTTTTCAATATTTTTTGGGTAGTTTTCTTTCGGTCGCTCAGGGACCGAGAACGAAGTTCCATCGCACGCCGGAACCGAAGCGACGGTTCCGTAAGCCCTTTCAGGCGAGGACGCTTCAGCATTGCCCGGCGGAGGAAGTCTGTCGGCTAGAAATCAATGCTGTCCCGTTCATTCATGCGGTCTCCTGGATCGAAACATCGTGCCTGGGTAAGCTAATCAACTGGCGACAGTTTTCGCCAAACATATTTTTTTCTAATTCGCCTTTGTCTCAAATAAAGCGCCAAGCGAGCAGCTTTTACAGGGATGCGTCTTCCCCATGGGCTTGAACGATCGCGTACGTCAAATTCGAGAGGAATACACGACAGTGGGCAAGCCTCCGGTACCAACTGCGCTCTCTGGGGTTACCAAAGATCGGGTCCGCGAAGCATTGAAGCTGATTGACCGCGCTACAGTCGACATGATCGATGTGGTCTTTGCTCTGCTGGACGACCACCATCGCAATCTCTTTTCAAAGGCAGCTGAAAATTCGAAGTTTCGTGATGGTGCTACGGTTGCGCACATCGCAACCCACGTTGGAATCCTTCAAAGAAATTCTGAAAAGCTAGATCGCGAAGGACGCGATTATTGGTTGAAACCGCTTTGGGAAATTGGCGCAGTTGAAAAGGTCTACTTCGAATCCAAGACGAAATCGTTTATTCCCGGCCACCCAGTTGCAAAGTCCCCAAACAACGCGTACAAGCTCTCCGAGAGCTTTGCCAGCATCCTCAAGATGAAAGGCGATTGGCAGGGATCGCTTCAAAAATGGATTTCTGCTGACGCGACACGAGTGAGGCTTCGGTTACAAGCCGAGATGGCTAAAATATCCTCGCGGCGAGTTGGGTCGAAGCACAAAGACTTGATCCAAGATTGCGTCAAAGTCTACGCACCGCGATTCCTGCCCGAATTCCGTGTGCTCTACGTTGATGATTCAGATGGAGATCGCATCACTGAAAAGGAAGCCGCTATCCTTGCAAAAGCGGGAATCGAGATTGGGATTGCGGATGCAATGCCCGACGTGATACTTTGCAACGACAAAGACAAAACCCTTTGGGTAATTGAAGCGGTAACGAGCGATGGCGAAGTTGACAGCCACAAAGTACAGCAGTTGAAAGCTTTGGCGAAACGCTCCGGCTACGGAAAAGTTAGCTTCACAACCGCGTATCCGTCATGGAAGATTGCCGCGGCTCGGCAGGGCAAACACAAAAACATTGCCATGGGCACCTTTATTTGGATCGCGGAAGACCCATCAAGGCATTTTTGGATCGCAGAAAGCTAGTTCCATCCGAGTACTTCGCCGACAACTTCATCGGCAATTTTCACATCGAAATACTTTCGGAAAATCATTCGCTTTCCGATCGATTTTAATTGCTCTTGCGACGGGTATCGCATGTTTCGAAGGTCGGTAGCATTGACTTGGGTGTGACCATTAAATTGACGAAAGAACATATCGACTGCCGTTGAGTTCAGAAATGTTGCCAACCCCACTGCGAGTGCTTTCGGCATCGGGCTTCCGTCGCAGTGGAAGTAATTAAGGTGGTTTTCGAACCCAACACGATCGGCATTGATAACGTTTGGATCGAATACGCAAGCAACAATGCGTTTCGCCTCCTCCTTGGTAGTAAACCGCTTGACCAGTACGTAGTAGCCAGACGGCACCAGTAGCTTTCTTGTTTCTTCGCAGTCTGCCAATGACTGAGGCTTCTTGGTGTCACTGCGAGGCCAATTAATGCCGCTCTGACTAATATTGCATGGGTAAAGAAGCGGCAGCGTTTCATCGTCGGGCTCACGACGCAAGTGCTCTTTCGCACGAAAATCAACGACACGCCCTGTCGACACTGAAACGCCGGCATCAACTAGGTTTGAGACTAAACGCCCGACACGTTGCGAAACAATTGCACCGGCATCGTCGGTTGCAAGATGGATAAATCGATCGGCATCGCTAGGTGAAATCACGTCGTTGTAAGGCGCGATACGACTGGTTGTCTCTTCATCGCATGATCGATAAGAGCTCGTTATCAGCACGCGATCCCGCTGCGCGTGGACTCCACGATCAGCGGCTAAGACTACGTTCTCTTGCAGCACAGCATCTTCTTTGAATGCGTCCTTCCGTGACTCAAAGAGATGGGCTCTTTTGAGACGCATGGCATCAAGAAAGCTATGCCTAAAGCTTTTGAAGTATGGCCCGTTGCAGAAACTGCGTGGCGTAATTGAAACAAATTGCCCCGACTCTTCAATTAGATGCTGAGCAAGCGACATGAACGCTGTGTACAGATTGCTCGTCTCGATTCCTGCTTTTCGAAGTTGCTTGCGAGTCGATGAATCGCTCCGGATCTTCTTGTACGGAGGATTCATGATGACATGGGTGAACGAAGGAGTCGATGACTCAAACAGGCAATTGCTAAGCTGCGAGGTAGTCAGCTCGATAAAGTCTCCGATGATTATCGTCGACGAAAACTGAATCCCATGTGATTGGCAAAGCTTGCCGCATTTTGCCATGGTTTTAGAGAGAGATCCTTCCAGCGCGGAATCGAGCTCGTAAACGGAAGCATGGATAGACATTGGGCGCTTCTTTCGCCCACACGCTTCTTCAACGAATGCAGCCGTGAGGGCTCCTACTCCTGCTCCAGGGTCGAGCAAACGCACTTCACCGTCAATGCTTTCAAAAAGTGATGCTAAGAACCTGGCGATCTGCACTGGCGTTAGGTACTGACCAAGCGCCGATTTATGATCCGCGTCTTGGTCAAGATTCCGGCGAAGCAAGTCTGCGAATTCGGTCGGTAGCTCACTCGTTTCGAGCAGTTCGATGGGTTGGTTCGACATGGTTAGCAATATGGGGTAAAGCAGTGTCTGGCACCTTTTGCGAGGAACTCGCCCTTCCGGTGCTTCGCACAAAAGGTGCCAGACACTTGATTCTCACTCGATCCTTATTGACGTCTATTCCCACTGAACTTTGTGTCTCACCTAGAAAATGAGTCTACGATACTGCACCGGTATTGGCCACCCGTCCACGAAACCAGACAAAGCACGCACCACGGACTTGCGTCCAAGGCTAGTGCATTTCGTCGCTTCGCGACTTGGCGATGTCGCTGAGCGGTATGACTGACGCGTTGGCCCGTTTCGGTCGGTCAGGCTACTTCGTTTTCGGACCGGCGATTTACAGCTTGACGGTCACCGTCTTGTTCTCGGTGTAGGCCCGTAAGCCTTCCTCGCCGAGTTCGCGGCCGTGGCCGCTGAGCTTGAAGCCTCCGAACGGCGCCGCGGCATCGAAGGCGTCGTAGCAATTGATCCAGACGGTTCCGGCGCGAACCCGGGCGGCGAACTCGTGTGCCGTCGACAGGTCACGGGTCCAGATCGCGGCGGCGAGCCCATAAAAGGTGTCGTTGGCGCGGCGGATCAGCTCTTCCTTGTCATCGAACGTCAACACACTCAGCACCGGTCCGAAAATCTCGTCCTTGGCGATGCTCATCTGGTCAGAAACGTTGTCGAAGATCGTCGGTTCGATGAAGTAACCACATTCGCCGACGCGTTTGCCGCCGACCAGCAGATTGGCCCCTTCGCTTTGGCCTTGGTCGATGTATTTCATGACCTTATCGAACTGGTTCTGATCGATCTGTGGCCCCTGTTCGGTTTGGCTGTCGAACGGATCGCCGACCTTTCGAGCGGCTGCCAATGCCGACAACTTTTCCATGAACGGTTCGCGGATACTCGATTCGACGAACAACCGGCTGCCGGCGCAACAACATTGGCCTTGGTTCAAGTAGAGTCCGATGTAGGCTCCTTGGGCAGCGGCGTCGAGGTCGGCATCGGCCATCACGACATTGGGGCTTTTGCCACCGAGTTCGAACGTCAGTCGCTTGAGTGATTCGGCCGAATCACGGGTGATGATTCGCGCAGTGATGTGCTCGCCGGTGAACGCGATTTTGTCGATCAGCGGATGTTTGACCGTCGCCGCGCCGGCGGTCGGGCCGAACCCGGGGACGACGTTGATCACGCCGTCGGGGAAGCCGACTTCCTGGGCGATCGCGGCCATCCGCAGGCAGGTCAGCGGCGTCTGTTCCGCCGGCTTCATCACGATCGTACAACCGGCCGCCAGTGCCGGCCCCCACTTCCAGGCCGTCATCAGCATCGGGAAGTTCCAGGGGATGATTTGACCGGCGACGCCGACCGGTTCGCGGCGGGTATAGCAGAGGAAGTTACCGCGGATCGGGATCGTACTGCCTTGGATCTTGTCGGCGAAGCCGGCGTAGTAGCGGAGGCAATCGATCACCAGCGGCAGGTCACCCTGGCGGCTTTCGCTGATCGGTTTGCCGTTGTCGAGTGTTTCCAAGGCGGCCAATTCATCGGCTCGGTCCTCGATCGCATCGGCCAGTCGGTACAACAACCGACCTCGGTCGCGGGCATCCATTTTGGACCACGGCCCCGAATCGAACGCCCGACGTGCCGCCTTGGCGGCCCGATCGATGTCCGCCGCATCGCCTTCGGCGACCTCGGCGATCACTTCTTCTGTCGCCGGGTTGTAGGTCGCGAAGGTCTTGCCGCTGGCGGCAGCTTCCCATTTGCCGTCGATGAAGCACTGCGTGTGTTCGATTTTGATCGAGGGCTTTTCTGCTTTGGTGAGCGTCGACGACATATTGAGAGTTCTCCTATGAACCTGATCGGAACGAGTAGTGGCCGCGAAATCGCCGCCGACATGATGTTAAGATGTTATTCTACCGCACTGCTGCCACACGGCTCAATCACCGTCCACACTCCGAATTACCGATGCACCACCTCCGCCCAGCCACCGAATCGCGTAGCAATGTGCGGGAAAAAAGCGTCAGGCACCTATTGCGAAGAACTCGCCCTTCGGGTGCTCCGCACAAAAGGTGCCAGACACTTATTTTCCGCTCGATCCCTATAGCCGTCGACTCGATTCGGGCCATGGTCTTGGCGGTCGTCTTTTGGGGCGTGTCCGCCTCGGCCCAAACCCCGCCGGTCGCTGATCGGCCCGTCGGTGTTCCGTTGGCTGCGGCCGCCGACGACGAGCCCCCAATCTTTTCAGGGCCTCAGGTCGGCGAACCGTTGCCGGCGTTCACCGTCCGCGGCGTTTTCGATGAAGCGGCGGGCCAGGAGTTCGATTTCGTCACCGCCGCCGGCGACGGGCCGATCGTGTTGGTCTTTGTCCACGACTTGAATCGCCAATCGATCGGGATGACACGGGTGTTGACGCAGTACACAGCGAGCCGAAAGCGAGACGGCTTGGCGACGGGGATCGTCTGGCTGGACGACGACATCACCGAAGCCGAATCGACCTTGCGGCGAATCCGTCACGCCTTGGCACCGGTCGGCATTTCGATCGATGGCCGCGAAGGGCCTGGCAGTTATGGGCTCAACCGCAACGTGATGTTGACAATTCTGGTCGCCAAGCAGCGGCGGGTGACGGCGAATTATGCCCTGGTTCAACCGAGCCTGCAGGCCGACTTGCCCGCCGTGCTGCAAAGTGTGATCGAAGTCGCCGGTGGCCCGTTACCCGAGTTGGCCGATTTGCTCGCTGACGGCCCGATGGCCCGCGGTTCACGCTCGGCCGAATCTACGGTCAACCTGCGACCGCTGTTGGCTCCGTTGATCCTCCGTGACGCATCGGTTGAACAGGTCGATGCCGCTGCGAAAGCAATCGAACAACGGATTGCCGCTGACCCAGAAGCACGGGCCGAGGTCGGGCGGATCGCGGCCACGATCGTCGCTGCTGATAAGCTCTCCAATTACGGCACCAAACGGGCTCAACGGCATATCGCGAATTGGGCCAAGCTGCATGGGCCTGCGGCCAGCAGCGACGGTGCCGCCGCGAGTAGGGCCGCCGCGAGCGGTGCCGAAACCGAGCGACCGGGGCGCGACCGATGAGCCTGGCTGCTCGGTTACTGACTTGGCTGTTGACGCTCGCGACTGGTCTTGTTGCCGCTGCCGATTCCGCGGCGACGTCGGAAGCGGCGCCCGAGCCCGCAGTCGGTGCCACGGTCGACTTCGATACCGAGATCATTCCGGTTTTGACCAAGGCCGGGTGCAACGCGGGTGCGTGTCATGGCGCCGCTGCCGGACGCGGTGGGTTTCATCTTTCGCTGCTCGGAGCCGATCCGGCCGCTGACCACGAGGCGATCGTGTTGGCGTTGGAAGGCCGACGAGTGAACCTGGCAGACCCGGCGCGAAGTCTGATCATCGCCAAGCCGGGTGGACAGCTCGAACATGGCGGTGACGTCGTCCTACCGCCCGAAAGTGACGGCCAGCAGCGAATGTTGACCTGGATTCGCTCGGG
>SKZY01000034.1 GCA_007127095.1 Planctomycetaceae bacterium | reverse complement strand
TCTTGATGTCCAGCGGGACCGGACCGACGCTCAGCGGCGAGGCCCTGACACGGTTCCGCGATTTCCTTCGCGAGACCTGCATCGAGTTGGCGAAGCAACTCGTCGCCGACGGCGAGGGCGCAACACACGTGATGGAGATTCGGGTCCAAGGGGCGGCCTCGGATGACGACGCCAACGAGATCGCCCGCGTTGTCGGCGAAAGCCCGTTGGTCAAGACGGCGATCACGGGCGGCGACCCAAACTGGGGACGCATCGTCTCGGCGGCCGGGTATGCGGGGCGTCCGATCCGGCCTGAGTTGACCGCTTTAAAACTGCTCGGTGTGCCGCTTTATCATGCGGGCGCTCCGCTGCCTTTCGACGCTGCTACGGTCAGTGCGTTGATCAAGGCGACCGATGTCGTGGTGCTGGAATTGATGGTCGGCAGCGGCCCCGGGACCGCGATCCGTTGGGCCAGCGACATCACCGTCGAGTACGTCCGCTTCAATTCCGAATACACGACCTAGCATCGCCATGTCGCGACCGATCGAAGTCTGGGCTGATGTCGGCGGTACGTTTACCGATTGCTTTGTCGTCACCCCACAATCACGGCGGTCGCTGAAATTGCTCAGCAGCGGTCGCGTACGCGCCGCGATCATCTCGGTACGAGCCGATCGTGTAACCGTCGGCCCAGGCCTCGATGCCCCCGACGACTTTTGGGTCGGCGCCGAAGCGGTTGTCGATGTCTTGATCGACGACCGTGGTCGCGGTGGCGGTGGCGGCAAAGGCCACGATGTCAACGTACCGGAGCGCTCACATGGAGATCGGCCGGGTGGTGGTCGGCCACGGGTGATCGGTTTCGACCGCAGCCGGCGAGTCCTGCGTTTCGACCGCGACGTAGCGACCGACTTTTCCGGGCCGGGCGGCGACACGCTCGAACTTGACGCCGGCCTCGAAGCGCCCGTGCTGGCGACGCGACGGCTGCTAGGCATACCGCTGGGGCATCCGCTGCCGCCGCTCGATATCCGCCTGGGAACGACTCGTGGGACCAACGCTTTATTGACCCGGCGAGGCGCCCCGGTAGCGTTGGTGACGACCCGCGGTTTCGGCGATCTGTTGGAGATCGGTGAGCAGACTCGTCCGGAGCTGTTCGCGTTGACGATTCGCAAACCCGAACCGTTGACCCGCCACGTGGTCGAAGCCGATGAGCGGCTCGACGCCGCCGGGCAGGTCCTGCAACCACTTGACGAGCCAGCACTGCTCGACGGCCTCAGGCGGGTCCGTAAAGCGGGCATCGAATCGTTGGCGGTTTGCTTGTTGCATGCCTATGTCAACGACGTCCATGAACGCCGGATCGCCGAATTGGCCGCGGAAGTCGGGTTCGAAAACATCAGCCTGTCGAGTCAAGTCGCTCCTCTGATCAAGTTGGTCGCTCGTGGCGAAACGACGGTGTTGGACGCGTATCTCACGCCGGTCATCGATCGCTACGTCCGGCGGTTGCGGCAGCAGTTCACCGGCGATTCGACGTCGGCCGGCAGCGACTCGACGACGCGTTTACGGCTGATGACCAGCGGCGGCAACCTGGTCGACGCCGACGCCTTTCGTGGCTGCGACAGCATACTCTCGGGGCCGGCCGGCGGCGTTGTGGCGTTGGGCAAGATCGCCCAGTCGCACGGTCTGTCGGCGGCGATCGGTTTGGACATGGGCGGGACCAGCACCGACGTCAGCCGTTTCGCAGGGCGGCCGGTGCGGCAGTACGAATCGTACAAAGCCGGAGTGCGAGTGTTGACGCCGATGATGGCGATTCACACCGTCGCGGCAGGCGGGGGGTCGATCTGTGATTGCGTCGCCGGTCGACTGATCGTCGGTCCGCAGAGCGCCGGCGCCGATCCCGGACCGGCTTGCTATGGCCGTGGCGGCCCCTTGACGGTCACCGACTTGAACGTCGTCCTCGGTCGACTGCCGGCGACCCGGTTTCCCTTCCCGCTCGACGTTAACGCGGCCCAGCGACGGCTGGCGGAGGTGAATGCTAAGCTCGGCGCGGAGGCCTTGCCAACGATCGAAGCCGCGGCCGAGGGGCTGCTGCGAATCGCGATCAACCACATGGCCGAGGCGGTTCGAACGGTCAGCACGGCCGAGGGGAGCGACCCGCGAGGGATGACCCTGGTCGGCTTCGGCGGTGCCGCCGGAGGGCACCTCTGTGGGATCGCCGATGCGATCGGGATCACCCATGTGCTCGATCATCGCGACGCCAGTCTGCTGAGCGCTTTGGGGATCGGGTTGGCCGATGTCGGGCGGGTGCGGAGCGTCGGTGTCTATCGACCGCTGGCCGACCTCGACGCGACATTTTGGCGTGATTCGCTGATCGAAATCGACCAGCAGGTCTTGGACGCACTCAGCCCCGAAGTCGTATCGATCGCGGCGGCAGAGGTTCGGCATGAGGCCGACCTGCGATACGTCGGCACCGAATCGATACTGACCTTGCCAGCGGAACCGACCGAATCGCTGGAAACTCGGTTTCATCAAGCTCACCAAGCGGCGTTCGGCTACGACCAACGGCATCGTCCGGTCGAAGTCGCGGTGATCCGCAGTGAAGCCATCGTCGGCTCAGCATCCTCGCTCGACCCGCCCGATGTGATCGCGTCGAGTTCTGAGTCGCTCACTGAAGTCTCGCCAGAAAGCGACTTGCCGGCGGCAGAACCATCGGCAGGTGAGTGGTCGCCAAGCGAGGGTGGCTACGCGATCCATTCGCGGACCGAGTTGGCGACCGGCAGTCGGTTGGCCGGCCCCTGCGTGGTGATCGATGCAGCCAGCACCTTAGTGATCGACCGAGGTTGGATCGGCACGAAGTCGGCCGATGGCAGTTTTGAGCTCCGCCGCAGCGTGGCGGAAGCGCCAGCGACGATTCCTGGTACGGCCGATGAAGTGATTCGAGCCGACGTGACGGAAGCTGCCGACCCCGTGACGGTCGAGGTCGTCGCACGACGGTTTCAGGGGATCGCCGACGCGATGGGAGAATCGCTACGGCGGACGGCGGTCAGCGTGAACGTCAAAGAGCGACTCGATTTTAGCTGTGCGGTTTTCGACCGGCAGGGTCAATTGTTGGCCAACGCCCCGCACGTGCCGGTCCATCTCGGTGCGATGGGGCACACGGTCCGCCATCTCCGAGGCGTCTTCCCCGAGATGTTTCCCGGCGACGTCTACCTGTCGAACGACCCGTATGCCGGCGGTTCGCACCTGCCTGACGTAACGGTGGTCACACCGGTATTTTGCCGCGAGGCTACCGCTCCCGATTTTTTTGTCGCCAGCCGTGCCCATCATGCCGAGATCGGTGGCGTCACCCCCGGATCGATGCCGCCCGCTGCGACCGATTTGTCTCAGGAGGGTGTCGTGATCACGTCGCTGGCGCTGCGTCGCCAGGGACATGAGCATGAAGAACGATTGCGAGCCTTGTTGACCGCGGGGCCCCATCCGTCACGATCGCCGGAAATCAATCTCGCCGACATTGCCGCCCAGCGGGCCGCGGGTGTGGCGGGGGCCCGGCGAGTTGTCGAACTGGTCGAGACGCTCGGGGCAGCTACGGTCGACGCCAGCGCCGCAAGAATGCTCGAGCAAGCCTCCGCCGCGGTCAGGCGTTTGATCGAATCACTCGGCAATCACCAACGACGGTTCCGTGACACGCTCGATGACGGAACCGAAATCGCGGTTTGTCTCACGCCCAGCGACGGCCGGTTGAGGATCGATTTCAGCGGTACCGCGGCGGTCCACCCGCGTGGTTTCAATGCGACGCCTGCGATCGTCACCGCAGCGACCTTGTACGTTCTGCGGACACTGATCGGCGGCCGGTTGCCGATGAACGGTGGGATCACCTCACCGATCGACTTCGTCATCCCGTCAGGATTGCTCAACCCGCCCCGTGGTGCCACACCCTCCGAATGTCCCGCGGTCGTCGCCGGCAACGTCGAAACGAGCATGCGGATCGTCGACGTGCTGTTGGGAGCTTTGGGGGTTGCCGCGGCCAGTCAGGGGACGATGAATAACGTCCTGATCGGCGATTCGACATTCGGTTATTACGAGACGATCGGCGGCGGTTCGGGCGCCACCGCCGATGGGCCGGGTGCCGACGGCGTCCAGTGCCACATGACCAACACCCGGGCTACCGACCCCGAGGTTTTCGAGACGCGTTACCCCGTCCGCTTGTGGCGGTTCGCGCTGCGACGTGGCAGCGGCGGTCGCGGCAGTCACCGCGGCGGTGACGGTTTGATTCGGGAACTCGAATTCTTGCGGCCGCTGCAGTTGGCTCTGATCACCAACCGCCGCGGCGACCATCGGCCGTGGGGCGGTGCCGGTGGTCAGCCCGGCCAAGCGGGACGCAATCGATTGGTCACCGCCGACGGCCGCGAGCTGACGCTCGCTGCTGCCACCACACGACCGCTGCTGGCCGGTGACCGCTTGGTGATCGAGACTCCCGGCGGTGGCGGGTGGGGAACCGCCGGCCCCGCTGAATGAAGCCACCTGCATTCGCCTACCCGAGTTAGCCGCTACCCGAATTAGCCAGCCGCTAAACGCTCATCCGACGGCAGTGGCGGTCGCAGTGGTTGCAGCAGGATGTCACGGACGAGCAATTCGGCACTCTCGACGTAAAAGCCGAGTCCGCCCGACTGATAAGCGTTGTTGACCAGGCAGAGCACCACGCGGTCGTCGATCGACAATTCGAGATAGCAGCCGTAAGCGATCAACCGCACACGGGCTACGCCGGGCCGCTCGGAAAACCAATAACCCGACTGCAGCGATTCGAACTTCATCATCCGTTCGCCGGTGGCGGCATCGTTGGTACCCCAGTCCCGTACTTGGGCAACACCTTTCATCAGGTCGAGAGACAAGTAGTAACCGTCCTGCGTTCGGCGGTCGAGCCGAAAGACGATCCCGCACTTGCCCGATCCGGAGAGCTTTAGCTCCGCCTCGAGTCGAAAGCTGGCTTGGTCATCACTGAACAGAAAGGGCTGAAAGCCTGAGCAGCCGCCGAGCTTGACCAACCCGTCTTCGTATTCGCAGTGATCGGTCTCGCCGTCGGGATAGACCGGCGACATTTCGAGATCGGTGACGTTGCCGATGGCGGTTTGAAAGATCTTTTCGAAGGTCTGAACCCTCAACAATCCCGACGGCGTCCGCACCAACCGTTTCGGTGGAGGCAACATGTTAGCGACGTCACGCCGCGACCGGTCGGGCGTGAAGAAGCTCCAGATCAGCAACCCGTCGGGGTCGCTGCAGATCCTGCCGGCGTAATTCCCTTCGCCCAACAGCACGTTGTCGTGATAGCTCTTCCACGGCAATCCGATCCTGGTCGAATGCCAGTAACGGATCTTGGCGTCCTCGCGGATGCTGCCGATCAGGTAGTATTCGTCATCCACCTTGATCAGGTTAGGGACCTCCACGTCGTCGTAGAGGCGAGGATGATAGAGCGGTTCATGGAGGATGAATTGCCCCGGTTCGACCTCCTCCATCGCCGCGACACAGCCGCGACGGACGATCGGGCCGTGATTGACCCGACCCGAACAGAGCAGCCAGCCACGTCCTTGGTCTCGGAAATAAAACGGGTCCCGCCAACTGACCCAGTTTCGCCCCTCGCCGACATCCGACTCGTAATGCTCCGCGGTCGGTTCGAGCGGGAAGCAACTGGTCGGGTCGAGCGGCGCCGAGATCAGCGAAGGCGGTTCCGGGGCCGGGTGACGATGGTTGCCGTTGTGGGTCCAGGCCACCGGGGCTTTTTTCCACCGATAGAGATCGCCGCTGGTGGCCAAACCGATCCGCTGTTTCAGCCCACCGTCTCGGCGAGAGATTCCGGTATAGAACATCCGCCACTGGCCTTCGTGGTACGGATCGGCCGAGACATGCATCGTCCACAGCATCGAATCGTCCCAACTGCCAGGGTGACCGACGAACACCGCATTTTCGACACGGGTCCAGTGCAACCCATCCTGGCTGATCGCGTGGGCGATGTAATCGTGATTCGGCAGGACCAGGTGAAACAGGTGGTAGGTGCCGTCGTGATAGAGAATATCGACATCACCGAGCGTTTTTCGGCTGCCATCAAACTCGGCGTACATCGTTTTGGGGGTCCCTGTTCGGTTCGATTGCGAATCGTCTCACGAACGATTCTCGTTGGTCGTGGGGTTGCTCAGGTCCAACCGCCGAGTTCCGCGGCTCGGCGGACCCGCTTGATCCCGACCATGTAAGCCGCATTCCGCAACGATACCTCGTGCTGTTGTGCGATCTGCCAGATATTTTCGAAGGCGTCACTCATTGTCTTATCGAGTTCCTGCCGGACTCGATCGAGGCTCCAGCGGTAATGCTGGCGGTTCTGCACCCATTCAAAATAGCTGACCGTCACCCCACCCGCATTGGCCAAAATATCGGGCAAAATCGTCACGCCACGGTCGGCTAGCCGCTTATCGGCTAAGGGGAGGATCGGTTCGTTGGCCGCTTCGATAATCACCGATGCCGAGATCGCATCGGAGTTTTCGACGTTGATCACTCCACCGATCGCCGCCGGGATCAACACGTCGATATCGTCGAGCCAGAGCACAGCCCCCGAGGGCAGCACATCGCATTTGTCGTAACCCTCGAGTGATTGACGAGGATGATTGAGCATGTACCGCAGCATGTCGGGGATATTCAGCCCGTCGGCGTTGAAATAGGTGCCGGAGACGTCGGCGACGGCGACGATCGGAAACTGGGCCTCGTGCAGGAACTTGGCGGCGTGCGAACCAACGTTGCCGAAGCCTTGGATCGCGACTTTCGAATCCTCGGGTTTATGGCCGAGTCGCTTGAGCAGCTTGGTCGTCAGCGTTCCGACGCCGCGACCGGTCGCCTCCTCACGCCCTTGGGCGCCGTATTCCTCGACCGGTTTGCCGGTGATCACCGACGGATTGAAGCCGTGGTATTTCTCCCATTGATTTCGGAACCAGCCCATCACCCGGTAATCGGTCCCCATGTCGGGAGCGGGGATATCGGTATCGGGGCCGACGATGTCATGGATTTGATCGACGAACGCCCGGGTCAATCGCTCCAGTTCGCGATACGAGAGCGAACGGGGGTCGACGCCGATGCCGCCCTTGGCACCGCCATAAGGCAGGTTGACCACTGCGGTCTTCCAGGTCATCAGACTGGCCAATGCCCGGACCTCGTCGAGGTCGACGTCGGGGTGGTACCGCAGCCCGCCCTTCATCGGCCCGCGGCTCTTGTTGTGTTGCACACGAAAGCCGACATGACTCGCCAATTCACCGTTGTCGCGTTCGAACGTTACCTGCACCTGCACCTCACGCAGCGGCATCAGCAACAGGTCGCGGATCGACTCGCTCAATTCGAGACGTTCGGCAGCGGCATCGAAAAAATAGCGGGTCGCGTCGGTGGCTTTCATGGCAAACGGCTCGGACGTGTTGAATGATGGAGGATTAATGATCTTACGGGATGCAGCGTCGTTGGCTAACTGCAAGGACAGCGGAGAGGCTGGCCGGCTAATCCGGCCAACAGATTGTCGACACAGATCTCGGCCATCGCGTCACGCGTGGCTACGGTCGCACTGCCGATGTGAGGCAGGATGATGCAGTTAGGCAGTGTGACCAAAGGATGGTCCGGTGGTAGCGGTTCGGGGTCGGTGACGTCGAGCCCGGCCGCCAGTGGCCGGCCACCGCGAAGCGCTTCAACCAAGGCCGACTGGTCGATTACCCCGCCCCGCGAAGTGTTGACCAAAACCGCCGTCGGTTTCATCAATGCCAAGCGACGGGCGTCGATCAGCCCCCGCGTCTCCTCCGTCAGGTCGGTGTGTAGCGAGACAAAGTCGCTCTCGGCCAACAGTTCGTCAAGCGTCACACGGCGGGCGGTTTCGAGCCCCTCGATTCGTTTATCGGACCGCGAACTGTAGAGCAACCGCATCCCCCAGCCGCCGACCAGCCGCCGGGCGACCGCCGCACCGATCCGGCCAAGCCCGACGATGCCTAGCGTGCGGCCGACCAGATCACAGCCGAGCCAGCCCGTCGGCTCCCAGGTCTTCCATTCGCCTTGGCGAACCGAGTCGCCGCTGGCCTGCAGCCTTCGTGCCGCCGCCAACAACAATGCCACCGCGATGTCAGCAGTCGCGTCGGTCAACACATCCGGGGTATTGCCGACCGCAACCCCGCGACGCGCGGCCTCGGCGAGGTCGATGTTGTTCACACCAACCGCGTAATTACTGACCACTTTCAATTGGGGCCCCGCCGCTTCGAAAACCGCCGCATCGATACGGTCCGAAATCAACGACAAGATGCCGTCGCATCCGGCGACACCCGCCAGTAGGTCGGCACGCGAAGGAGGCAGCTGGCCCGGCCAGATCACGCAATCGGCTTCGCGTTGGAGACGTTGTAAGTGTGTCGGCGGGATCTGGCGAGTTACAAAAATTCGCGGAAGTCGCTCTGGCATGCTGCCTCCTTTCGTCGTGAGAAGTCGCCGTCGCTGGTGATTCGAAAAGGTGGGTCGACCCGGTACCCGAAACATCGCCCCGGTGTCGGGGACCGAGGATCGATGCCGTCGCAGCAGACCGAACGCGTGATTCAGCGACACAAAAACTTGTCGATTTCGGTGTGTCCGAACCGATCGCCGTTACGGTACGATAGATGAATAAGGCAAGCTGAACAGCGCCCCCGTGATCGTTCGTGACGTCCGTGACCATTCGCGGAAGTCGCCGATCGGTCCGTCGGCCTGAAGACGTTCCTGCCGAAATCGCACCGTCATCCGAGAGCTTTTGATGCAACTGACGCCAGACCCATCGGTCGATACCACCATCCTGACCCGCTGCTCCCGTCTCGCCTCCGGCCGTCCGTGGTGGTCCAACTGCTTGACCGCTCCCGATCGCTCGGCGTTGCTCGCCATCGTCGCGGTCGTGTGTGGCTGCTGGATGTTCGGGACCGGTGCCCCGACGATCGCTCAGGATTCTGCGAGCGAGGCTTCACCGGCGTCGACCGCCGACGCACCGGCTACCGCGGAGAAACCGGCTACCGCGGAGGAATCGTCTGACGACGATGTCGACAACGCGAACGACAGCAACGCGGGGCAGGCTGATCTCGATGAGGCGATCATCCGTCGCATCGATGCCGAAACTCCGAAACAGCTCGACGCTTTGATCGCCCTGCTCGAATCGGCTGTGGCCAAGGGTTTGACCGAGGAGAGCCAGTCGTTTGCCGAAAAGATGATCGGTTCGATCCAACTCGAGCGAGCCCAGGCGATCGCTTCGCAGTTGATCCAAGGGGGCGGTTTGCGAGCCCGGCAACTCCGCAAAGAGGCGCTCGACACGTTGCGGGCCGCGGTCAAAAACGACCCCGATTTGGTCGAAGCCTATCAGTTGATCGCCCGTTTGCATTTGCTGCCCGATGGCGATGCCGAGGAGGTACGTAAGGCGGCGACGAAGGTGATCGAATTGTCGGCCGACGATCCGGCGACGCAAAGCGGTGGCTATGTCCTTCGGGCACTTCGTCAATCCGATGATGAAGCCCGTAACGCCGATCTCGACGCCGCGGTAAAGAGCGATCCGAAAAACGCCGAAGCCCGCCAGGCTCGCGCCTTGGTCCGCCTGCAGGCCGACGACATCAACGGTGCCGTTGACGACCTCAAGGCGTTGCTCAAACAAGACCCCACCAACCAGAGCGTCGCCCAATTGACCGTCGAGCAATTGGTGAACCTCGGCCGTACCGATGACGCCCTCGCCCTGCTGAGCGAGGCGTTGCAAGCGAGTCCCAGTGAGGGACTCTACCGACTTCGCGGGATTATCTACCGCGCCGAAGGTAAAGAGGATGAGGCGTTGGAGGACTTTGGCAAGGCTTTGGCGATGCAGCCCAAGGACCCGGTTTCCTTGCTTCAACGGGCGGAGATTTCGCTCAGCCGGGGTGACGTCAAATCGGCTAAACGCGATCTGAACGAAGCGATCCGAGTGGAGCCACGCGTTGCTGACAGCGTCGCCGCGGTCCGCGTGCGGTGCTACATCGCCGTCGAAGAGGGACGCCTTCCCGACGCGATCAACGACATGAACCTGATCGTCCAGGCCAACCCCGAAGACGATTTCTGGGCACTGCAACTTGCCAATCTCTACTTGCAGGACAAACGGCCGCGGAAAGCGATCGAATTGACGACCGAGATCCTCGATCGCGATCCCGAAAACGTCTCCGCCCTGCGGACCCGTGCCGATACGCTGTTGGGACTCGGTGATCACGCCGCCGCGATCAAAGATTACGAACTCGCCATCAAGACCGGTGTTGATAACCCGACCCAGCGGAGCGGAATCCTGAACAATCTCGCTTGGGTCTTGGCCACGTCACCCAAAGACCCACTCCGCGATGGCCAGCGGTCGATCGAATTCGGTACCGAAGCCGCCGAGCTGACCGATTTCAAGGAACCACACATCCTCAGCACGCTCGCCGCCGGCTATGCCGAGACGGGAAACTTCGACGAAGCGATCAAGTGGAGCACCAAGGCGGTCGAATTGGGACGGGAACTCGAGCATGACCAGGTCGAGCAACTCGAGGAAGAACTAAAGAGCTACCAGGATGGCAAGCCGTGGCGTGAAGAGCAGGAAACCGAAGAAAATCGCGTGCCGCTGCTCTCTCCCGACGACTTGATCGACACCTGATCACGATCGGCCGTTTCGCTTCCGCGACCCCTCGCTCTCCCAGGCATTCTGCACTTGAATACGCCGCCGCAGACCCGCTCATCGCTTTCCATGGTTGTCGCCGCCACGCCATCGGGGGTGATCGGCTGCGACGGACGGATGCCTTGGCATCTGGGCAGCGACCTGGTTCGATTCAAATCGATCACGATGGGTGGGACGCTGGTGATGGGGCGAAAAACCTTCGACTCGATCGGCCGGCCGCTCCCCGGCCGGCAGACCATCGTGCTCAGCCGCGATGCCGCTTGGCATCATCCCGGCGTCGTTGTCGTTAACTCATCGGAGACAGCGATCGAGGCGGCCGAACGACTCGGCAAACCGGCGTTCGTCGTCGGTGGGGCCGAGATCTATCAGCTGATGTTGCCTTATGTCAGCGAAATTTGGTCGACGCTGGTTTGGTCCGCCGCCGTCGGTGACACCCAAGTCCCGACCATGACGGCCGATTTCCACTTGATACAAGCCTGTCGGTTGCCGCAGACCGATCGCGACAGCGTGCCGACCGAATTGCAGAGATGGGTTCGGAAAAATTCCGTGCCAAAAGCGGGCGTCCCCATTGAGTTGTAGTCGGCTTTGGCACTATATTCTGCGGTCCAAGATCGAAGTCATCCCTCCTGTCGCCCTCCCCGAGACGGTTTGCAAAGCCGGGTCGATCGGTGCGATTGGTTTTCACTGGTTTTACCTGAGGCCGTCCTATGCCCCGTATGATGGGCGTCGATATCCCGAACGACAAGCAGA
The DNA here is from genome assembly GCA_007127095.1 of Planctomycetaceae bacterium. Taxonomy (GTDB): domain Bacteria; phylum Planctomycetota; class Planctomycetia; order Pirellulales; family Pirellulaceae; genus UBA6163. The sequence goes on along the minus strand of SKZY01000034.1, from coordinate 10,378 downwards.
TTCAGTACTCGATGACCTATCTGTATGGCGTCGGGCTCTACGTCGCCCGTGAGATTTGCGAGAAATTGCAGATCGATCCGACTCGTCGAGCGAGCGACTTGACCGAGGAAGAGCTGAGTCAGCTCTCGTCGACGTTGGAGCGGGACTACACGGTCGAGGGGCCGCTCCGCCGTCAGGTCACCCAGAACATCAGCCGGTTGCGGGAAATCAAGTGTTACCGCGGGATTCGCCACCGGGTCGGCTTGCCGGTTCGTGGTCAGCGGACCAAGACCAACGCCCGGACCCGGAAAGGGCCTCGGAAGACGGTCGCCGGTAAGAAGGGCGTCAAGGATTTGCGGTAAATACCGCGTCACGGACGGTCCGGGCAGCCGGGTTTTCGGACTTTGTGTCGGTCGTGACCGACGATTATTCGGTCGTCACTGCTGCTTCGTTTTGCGGTTTTGGCGACGACCAGCAGAGACGGTGGCGACGGTAGTCGCTGGTTGGGTCATTCGGTAGGGGCGGGTTCGCGGATGTCGCGGTTGCCCCCGTGTCAGATTCGGTATTGAACTTTTTGAGTTAATTAGGGCTTCGCGGTGGCAAAGACAAACAAAAAGAAACGCGTCCGTCGCAATGTCAGCAGCGGGATCGTTCACATCCACAGCACTTTCAACAACACGACCGTCACGGTGACCGACCCCCGTGGCGATACGTTGTGCTGGGCGACCGCGGGTACCTCCGGGTTCAAGGGGAGCCGCAAGAGCACGCCATTCGCCGGGCAGTGTGCCGCCCAGCAAGCGGCTGAAAAGGCGACGAAGTTCGGCATGCGAGACGTCGAAGTCCGGGTCAAGGGGCCCGGTTCGGGACGAGAAAGCGCGATCACCTCGCTGCAGGCTGCCGGGTTGAACGTCAAGTTGATCGAAGATGTCACTCCGATCCCTCATAACGGTTGCCGCCCCCGCAAGAAACGGCGAGTCTAATTCAAGCCGGCGACGGTTCCCGTACGGCGGAGTCCGTGCGATGCAGCGGCTCGCCCGAGCGGTCCGCTGTGCGTGACGGCGACAGGAACGCAACCCACATCAGACCCATATTCGTTTAACACATAAGGTTGTCCTCCGATGCACATTCGATGGCGCGGAATGGAATTGCCCGGTACCCTGGAGGTTGATCGTGAGTCGTTGACGCCGACCTATGGTCGGTTCATCGCCGAACCGTTCGAACGGGGTTTCGGGGCCAGTGTCGGCAATAGCCTGCGGCGTGTGCTGCTCAGCAGCCTGCTCGGCAGCGCCGTCACGCAGATCAAAATTCGAGGCGCACAGCACGAGTTCACAACGCTCGAAGGGATCGTCGAGGACGTCACCGAGATCGTGCTGAACGTCAAGAGCCTGATCGTTCGCAACTCCAGCGAAGCGACCCGAGTGATCACGCTGGAAAGCAACAAAGCGGGCGTTTTGACCGGTGCCGACGTCGAGACCGATGCCGACGTCGAAATCATCAATCCGAACCACGTGATCGCGACGCTGACCAAAGACGTCCCGTTCATGATGGAAATGGTCGTGGAAAATGGTCGCGGGTACGTTCCCAGCACCGAACATAGCGTGGTCGACCACGAGATCGGTATCATTCCGATCGATGCGGTGTTCAGCCCGGTAACCCGGGTTCGATATCAGGTCGAGGACACCCGGGTCGGTCAAAAGACCAACTATGACCGATTGATCCTCGAGGTCTGGACCGACGGTTCAGTCTCGCCGGAGTTGGGCCTGATCGAAGCCGCCAAGATCCTCCGAAAACACCTCAACCCGTTCGTCCAGTATCGCGAGTTGGGGCCCAGCATCTTCTCCGCCGGGCGTGGCGGGTCGGGATCGGCCGAAGCTCAACTCGAGTCGAAGCTGAATCTCAAATTGGCCGAACTGCGACTGTCGGTGCGGGCGAACAATTGCCTCGAAAGCGAGAATATCGCGACCCTCCGAGACTTGGTCCAACGGACCGAGGACCAATTGTTGGAAGTTCGCAACTTCGGCGATACAACGCTCAACGAGGTCCGAGAGAAACTCGCCCAATACGGACTCCATCTCGGCATGCGAGTGACCTCCGGCTCACTTTGATCCTCTGACGGGTGGACGAATTGCCATCGCCCACCCGCCGCGTCAGTACCGATATTTCCCCTCAATACCGTTTTGGTTGCCCCAGGCAACGGACCGAATCATGCGACACCGACGAAAAAGCCGCGTTTTGGGAAGAAGTCCCAGTCACCGCAAGGCGCTGCTGAAGAACCTGGCCAGTGCGATCTTCCTGACCGAACGTGATGCCGAACTCGACGAGAACGCTCCCAAAGTTCCCGGCCGAATCGTGACCACGCTCGAAAAGGCCAAGGAAGTCCGTCCGCTGGTCGAAAAGTGCATTACGATCGCCAAAAAATCGCTCGATTCGGCGGCCGAGGCCGAGAAGTTCGCGACGTCTGCCGAGCGAGGTAGTGAAGAGTACAAGCAGTGGCGGGAAAGCGACGATTGGCAGAAGTGGGCCGCGGCTCGGGCTCCCGTCGTCAACGCCCAACGCCGTGTGATCCAGTTGATCGGTGATAAACAGGCTACCCGAGTCCTGTTCGATCGCGTCGCCGAACGGTTCGTCGATCGTCCCGGTGGGTACACCCGGATCGTCCGCTTGGCCACGCCGCGACTCGGTGATGCAGGCACTCGGGCAATCCTTGAGTTCGTCGGCAAGAACGACCGCGTCAGCAAGTCGAGCGTCAAACCCGCCTTCGCCAGCGAGGAACCAGCCGAAACGACCGAACCGGCCGTGAGCTGATTCACTCCGTCGCTATGATCACCCCGGTTACCTGATCACCCCGTTACCGGTAACTTGCTGGGGGTCGCGGTGTTCGCGATCCTCTGGACGCGGGTTAATCTCGGCGACCAAAACTTCGATTGGGGGTGGCATGTTGCGAATCGGAGCCGTCTCTTACCTCAACACCCGACCGTTGGTCTATCGGTTGAGGGAGCGTCTCGGCCCAGCCGGTACGCTCGGTTTTAACCTGCCCAGCCGACTTGCCGATGGGCTCGCCGACGGTTCACTCGATGTCGCGTTGATCCCTTCGGTTGAGTACTTTCGCGGGCTTCACCGTGGTTACGAGATCGTTTCCGACGCGGCGATCGCATGTCGCGGCCCGGTCTGGAGCGTTCGACTGCTCAGCCGTGTCCCGATCGGCGAAATCGAAACGCTGGCTCTGGACGTCGGCAGCCGAACCAGCGCTGCGATGGTGCAGGTGCTGCTGAAAAAGGTTCACGGCATCTCGCCTCAGACGATTCCGCTGGCGATGGAACAGAGCCCCGAAGCGGTGGCAGCCGACGCGGTGTTGATGATCGGCGACCGGGCGATGCACCCGACCGCGGGTGTTTATCATGAGATCATCGATTTGGGGCAGTGGTGGAACGAGCTGACGGGGCTACCGTTCGTGTTCGCGATGTGGGTCGCACGGCCTGGTGTCGATCGCGAACGCCTCGCCCCGCTTTTGCAGCAAAGTCGTGATGACGGGGTGGCGGCGATTGACCAGATCGCCCAGCGTGAGGCCGGCCCTCACGGGCTGACCGTCGTCGACCTGCAGCGATACTTCACACACCACCTTCATTTTTTTCTCGGTCCCGACGAGTGGCTCGCGTTGGATACCTATCGGGCTGACCTCTGTGCCACCGGATTGCTGTCCGAGGAAGGTGTGACCGCCCCAGTTCGTGAGCCGACTTCCTGAAACTTACTTAGCAATCATGATTGAATCGATCCTTGATGGAGTGATCGCTGGCGATCGCCTGACACGTGAGCAAGCCGTTGAACTGCTCCGCAGCAGCGACTTGGCCGCGATCGGTCGCGCCGCCGACCTCGTCTGCCGCCGGATGCACCCCGAGAGCTATCGGACCTACAACGTCGATCGCAACATCAACTACACCAACATCTGCACGGCGGTCTGTCACTTTTGCGCGTTCTATCGCGGTCCGAAAAGCGACGAAGGTTACGTATTGCCTCGTAACGTGCTGTTGGACAAGGTGCGAGAGACCGCCGAACTCGGCGGCAACCAGATCTTGCTGCAAGGTGGTCTCCATCCCAAGTTTACTCTCGATTGGTACGAGCAGATGCTCACCGATATCAAGCGTGAGTTTCCTCAGATCAACATCCACGGCTTCAGCCCGCCTGAATTGCATCACTTCACCAAGGTCAATCGGCTGTCGATCGAAGAGGTTCTGGGCCGGTTGAAGGAAGCCGGGCTGGGCAGCATCCCTGGCGGGGGTGCGGAAATTCTGGTCGACCGAGTCCGCCGCGAACTGACCCGCGGAAAGGTGATGAGCGACGATTGGCTCCATGTGATGCGGGTTTGGCATCAGCTCGGCGGCAAGAGCTCGGCGACGATGATGTTCGGACACGTCGAAACGCTCGAAGAACGTGTCGAACACCTTTGGCGGGTACGGCAGTTGCAAGACGAAACCGGTGGCTTCACCGCCTTCATCGGCTGGACCTTCCAGCCCGATCATACCGACCTGGCCCACATCCCACCGACCGGTTCGTTCGAATACCTCAAAACCCAAGCCGTCTCACGCCTGTTTTTGGACAACGTTCCGAACATTCAAAGCAGTTGGGTTACCCAGGGGTTGAAAATCGGACAATTGGCGCTGAATTTTGGCGCCAACGACATGGGCAGCTTGATGATCGAGGAAAATGTCGTCGCCGAGGCCGGTACGGTCCACTTCTTGACCTTGGACCAAATCCGTGCAGCGATCAGTGAGTTGGGCTTTGAGCCCCGCCAGCGAGACGTCTTCTATCAGCTGGTTTCGCCCGAATTGGAGCGTCAAGCGATCGAAGCCAATCGCCGCAAAGACGAATCGAACCGGCCGGAACTCATCCAGTTGGCCGTTTAAGCTTGATCGGTAGGTAAGCCCCAGCACTTGGCGACCGCCGCGTTGGTAACTCGGTGGTCGTGAATGTTGACGCTGGACTGAAGCGGGCCGGGTTCGGCGACCGACGTCGCGACTCCTGCGTCGACCAGTTTCATAACCCAAGGGAGTGTCGCGTTGCAGAGCGCGTAAGTGCTGGTTCGTCCGACCGCTCCGGGCATATTCGTGACGCAGTAATGGACGATTTCGTCGATCAAGTACGTCGGATCTCCATGCGTCGTCGGCCGACTCGTTTCGAAGCAGCCTCCTTGGTCGATCGCGACATCGATCATCACCGCGCCGGATCGCATCGTCCTTAAATCGTCGCGTTGAACCAATTGCGGTGCCTTGGCCCCCGGCAGCAACACCGCACCGACGACCAGGTCAGCCAGTTTCAGCTGTTCCAGGATCATATGGCGATCGCTGAACAGCACGTTCACGTTTGCCGGCATCGTATCGTCGAGGTACCGCAGGCGATCGAGGTTGACGTCCAGGATCGCGACACTGGCTCCGAACCCGGCGGCGATCTTGGCGGCGTTCGCGCCGACCACTCCACCGCCCAGGATCGTGATATGGGCTGGCGGAACACCGGGGACGCCGGCCAGCAAAATACCGCGCCCCATCTGGGGCCGCTCGAGATACTTGGCCCCTTCCTGGATGCTCATCCGCCCGGCGACCTCGCTCATCGGCGTCAACAGCGGCAATCGGCCCCGTTCGTCGCGGAGGGTTTCGTAGGCGAAACAGGTCGCCCCGCTGGCGACCATCGCCTCGGTCAACTCGCGACTGGCGGCGAAGTGGAAGTAGGTAAAGACCGCCGTTCCGGGACGGATCAGCGGCCACTCCTGCGGCTGAGGTTCCTTAACCTTGACGATCAACTCGGCGCTTTCGAAGATACTCGCAGCCGAACCGGCCATCTCCGCACCCGCGCGGAGGTAATCATGGTCGGCAATCCCTGAGCCGAGGCCGGCTCCCGCTTGAACGACGACCCGGTGGCCCGCCGCGACCAGCATTTCAACGCCCACGGGAAGCATCGCTACTCGGTATTCATCGGCCTTTACTTCGGCGGGGACTCCAATTCTCATACAGGTTCCATCCGGGGCTCAAGGTAAACGGTTAGTGAACCGACTTGCCACACTTTCTGATCGGCGAGCGGTGCCGGTCGGAATGCCGGCGGCCCATATTCTAGGCAATGAGTGTTCATGATGCCGATTGAACTGCCGCGGTTGATTTTTGGAGCCACCACGCTGGGCAATCTGTTTGTCGCTCCCAGCGACGCAGAAAAGCACGCACTGCTCGCTGCCTGGTTTCGCCACGGCGGTAGGCCGGTCGTGATCGATTCGGCGGGCAAATATGGGGCCGGGCTGTCGCTGGAGGTGATCGGACGCGAATTGGCGTCGCTGGACGTTGCCGCCGATGAGGTTCTGATCAGCAACAAACTCGGCTGGCGACGTGTCCCATTGCGGTCCGCCGCACCGACCTTCGAGCCCGAAGCCTGGATCGACATCCGCCATGATGCTGTTCAGGACATCAGCCGCGACGGCATCCTTCGCTGTTGGCAACAGGGGAACGAATTGCTCGGCGGCTACCGCGCCGACCTGTTGTCAGTACACGACCCCGACGAATACCTCGCCGCCGCGATCGACCCGGCTGACCGCCGCCGCAGACTGAACGACATCGTCGCCGCCTACCGAGCACTAGCAGACCTCCGCGATAGCGGCGACGCGATCGCGATCGGTGTCGGCGCCAAGGATTGGACCGTGGTCCGAGAGCTCGATCGGCACTGCGACTTCGATTGGGTGATGCTAGCAAACAGCTTCACCGTGATGCGGCATCCGCCCGAACTGGTCGACTTCATCGACTCGCTGGCCCGACGCTCGATCACGGTCGTCAACTCCGCGCTGATGCACGGCGGTTTTCTGATAGGCGGCGATTTTTGCGACTACCGACGACTCGATCCAGCGGTAGCCGCCGACGCCGCGTTGATCGATTGGCGTCGACGTTTTCACCAGGCTTGCCGAGATTGTGCGGTGTCGCCCTTTGACGTCGCCGTCGCTTTCGGGCGGTCTCTGCCGGGGATCGGATCGGTGGCGCTCAGCACCAGTCGGCCAGACCGCGTCGAATCGCTGGTCGCGGCCGTGAACCGTCAACTTCCAGCCGACGTCTGGGAGCTGTTGCGGCGGCGGGAACTGATCCGATTGATCCCTGCAGGTGCAATCGATAGGCCAACTGGGCCGGCGACAAACGGTGGAACCGTCACGAAGCCTTCAAGTCGTTAAAAAATCTCGCAAAAACGGCCTGAAAAAAACGATTTGGGATTGCAGTCGCTTGACGAAGTGGTCGGATGGCGTAGAGTAAATGAGCGGAACTGGCCTTCAGCAAGGCAAACGGCAATGTACCGCCACCTGCCCACCCGATCGCAGACGCGAGTCAGCAGTCTCTCAAATCACCGCAGCCGAGGAAACACCGGCGGTAGCAAAGGAATGAGTCATGTTAGTATTGTCACGAAAGAAAAACGAGAGCATTGTCATCAACAATGACATCCGGATTGTGGTCGTCGAGATCCGGGGTGACAAGGTGAGGCTTGGGGTGGAGGCGCCGCGCGAAGTGCCGGTACACCGTCACGAGGTCTACGAAGCGATTCAGGGACAGCGACAGGCCGAGTCGGGCGATGCTACGCTCGAATCATAGCCGATTTTCGCTAGCATGGTGGTCCATGGATCGTTTTCACTCCTTTGGACCAACAGCGTGTCTCGAATCGCCATCAATCAGCTCGGCGACAATCAGCAGGTCGAGCAATCCTTTCAGGCCGCCGATAAGCAACTTCGCGTCAATCGCCAGGGCGGTAAGTACGTCCTGCTGAAGTTGTCGGATCGCACCGGCACGATCGCCGGAATGTTCTGGAACGCCGACGAAGCCGTTTTCGAGTCGTTCGAGCGGGGCGATTACGTCGCCTGCCGAGGGCGGACCCAGGTTCACAACGGGAACCTGCAAATCATCGTCCAAGAGATCCGCCGGCTCACCGTGGCCGATGTCGATCCTGGCGATTTCGATCGGTTCGATTCCGCCGAGTCACAACGTCTCACCGATCGCTTGGCCGAACTGCTCGGATCGTTCACAAATGTTCACCTCCGCCGACTCGGGGCCGCGTTCCTCAGCGACGACGATCTGATGCAGCGATTGCGTCTGGCGCCGGCCGCGGTCAGCAATCATCACGCCTACCCCGGCGGGCTGCTTCGCCACACGATCGATCTGATCGAATTGACGCAACTTGTCGGCCCTCGCTACGAGTCGCTCGACGTCGAACTGCTGACCTTCGGTGCGTTCTTGCACGATCTGGGAAAAATCGAAGAACTCAGCGGTGGCGGCGAAGCGACGTACACCGATCGCGGCCAATTGATCGGGCACTTGGTCATCGGCGTGCAAATGCTCGGTGACCAAATCCGCAAACTCGAGTCGGCCGGTGATCCGTTCCCAGTCGATCTGAGACGCCAGTTGGAGCACCTGATCCTCAGCCACCACGGGCTGCTCGAGTATGGCAGCCCCAAGGTGCCGCAGACGCTGGAAGCGATCGCGCTGCACCATTTGGACAACCTCGACGCCAAGTTGGCCGCCGCGATTTCGATCATCGAGTCGGATGTCGGCGGCGATCCCAAATGGACCAATTACAACCCCGCGATGGGACGTAAGTTTTGGAAGCCGCAGTCATGAGCGGAGGCGACTTAACGCCCCCGGTGCCAGACTCCGAATCGCCGCCCGCCGTCGTGTTGCTCTCCGGTGGACTCGACAGCGCCACCTGTTTAGCGATCGCCATCGCTGAGGGTTTCACGGTGCATGCGATCAGCTTCCGTTATGGCCAACGGCATCAGTACGAACTCGAACGGGCGGTGACGCTGGCCGAGACGTTCGGTGTGGCATCGCACCGCATCGTCGACATCGACCTCGCCCAGTTCGGCGGCTCGGCATTGACCGATCCGCGGCTCGACGTGCCGAAGGCCGATTCTGTCGATCAGATCGGCCACGATATCCCGATCACGTATGTACCGGCTCGCAATACCGTCTTCCTATCGCTGGCACTCGCCTTTGCCGAAGTGATCGGCGGTCGCGACATTTTCATCGGTGTCAATGCACTCGATTACAGCGGCTATCCCGATTGTCGAAGCGACTACATCGCCACCTATGAGGCGATGGCCAATCTGGCGACCAAAGCCGCGGTTGACGGGGGCCGGAGGCTGAAGATTCACACCCCGTTATTGACCTTGACCAAAGCCGAGATCATCGCCCGCGGGCTGGCCTTGGGAGTCGATTATTCGCAGACCTTGTCTTGTTACGATCCGGGCCCGGGCGGAACCGCTTGCCGCCGCTGCGACGCCTGCCTACTCCGTCAGAAGGGTTTTTTGCTCAACGGCATAACCGAATGAATGATTTTTACGCTCGGTCTTAACCGATTCCACGCTCCTCAATCGACCGATCTTGCATGGCGTTCCCGATCCTCCTAGCTACGCTCCCGCTGGGTGCTTACCTGATCACGATCGGCACCGCGCGGCTCCGCGGCCGTGTCGTTGTCACCACCGGGGGTCGCAACACGTTCGCCTTGGCGATCGCCATCTCCGGTTTGGTCGCCGTCGGCCCTGCGGAGCTGTTTTTTCCCTCAGCTGCGGGAGTGACTTTCGGCCCCGCAGTCTGGCCGATGTTAGGAATCCTCTACCTGTTGATGACGTCTCTGGTCGTCTTAAACCAACGCCAACGATTAGTCGTCCTGGGGCTCTCCGCCGAGGGAATTGTCGAACCGCTGTTGCGGGCCTGCCAAACGCTCGACCCGTCGAGCCGGGTCGATGAACAGGCCGGGACGTTGACCTTACCCGCCGCCGCGATCCATCTCCGCTTGATCCCACATACCGGCAGCCTCTCGGCCGATATCGAAGCTTTTCAAACCAACGTCACTCCCGAGTTTTGGCAACGGCTACTGACCCAGCTAAGAGCAGAAACCGACGCACTGCCAAAAACCGCCGTCGGGGCTGGTGGCGTGATGACCGTCGTCGGTTCATGTCTGCTCGCCCTGGCGGCCATACAACTCATTACAGTTCCCGGCGAAGTGTTGCTGGGGTTGAAGGATTGGCTCTGGCGATGACCGCCAGCCGGCTGATCGCTAACGGTTACTGCCCCGCAAACCCCGGGTTCCGCTCGACTCGCGGAGTTCGTCATCGCTCCACCCGGGGCTACTGCCGATGGCCGCTTCGCGGCATTTGGGAACGGAAATCTTGGCCAGAGCGTTCATTGCGGAAACGATCGATGCTTGGCACCGAAATCGAACGCCGTGTCATCAAAATCGAACGCCACGGGTCAGAACGCAGGCGTCGACCAAACACGACTCCGACTCCTCACCTCTCCGAGCCGCGAAGCCGGCCGCCGGAAGTAGCCCCGGGTGAGCGCAGGCTCGCTTTGCGAGCCAAGCGTAACCCGGGGTTGAAAGAACCAGGCCAATC
>SKZY01000064.1 GCA_007127095.1 Planctomycetaceae bacterium | reverse complement strand
TCGGGATCATGCACTTGATGAAGATTCGCGAGTTGGTGAATGCCGAAGGGGTCAGCGACCGTTGGCGATCCTGGGACCGGTTGATCGGCCTGGCGGTCGGTTTCAGCGGTGGGATCGTCTCCTCGGTGACCGGCGTGGGGATCGATATGATGATCTATGCCACGCTGGTGCTGCTCTATCGCGCCGACCTGAGGGTTGCGATTCCGACTTCGGTCGTCTTGATGGCGTTCACCTCGGTGGTCGGGATCACCTCCAATGTGTTGCTATCGCGAATCAATCCGGGGCTGTATGCGGTCGCCCCAGAGGTCTTTTCCAACTGGCTGGCCGCCGCTCCGGTCGTCGCCCTGGGGGCTCCGTTCGGCGCCGTGATCGTCAACCTGATTTCTCGCACGCCGACTTTGTTGGTCGTTTCGGTTCTCTGCATCGGCCAATTCGTGTGGACGATTTTCCGCGAAGGGGTGACCGGTTTTGCCTTGGTGGGTGCGATCACGGCGGTGCTGGTCGTCAACGCGATGTTTCATGCCTTGTATCATTGGGGTCGCAACGAATCGGTGTTTGAAGAATTTTATTCCGACGACACGGTCGAGGCGGAGGTCAGGCTTGCCGAAGCGGAGGATTGATCGGTTTCGGTTTCGACTGCCCGCCAACTCGGTTTCTGCGAGCTCACGTTGACCGTCCATCGATGATGCATCCGGCCTATTTTGAGACCCGTTTCCGAGTCGCCTCGTTGCCCTCCGAGTGGCCGGCTCGATTCGCGATCCTCTCGGCCTGGGCGACGACGGGCCAGAACTGGACTTTCGAGGCGAACGATGCGGCGGATCGTCGTTTGTCCGCACGGTTGGCCGCCGCCGGCTTGTGGCACTGGCGGCTGACGGGCTACTCACCGACCACGGCACATGCGGAGCCGAGTTGGGCTTGCGGACTGGACTGGGACGAAGCCTGTGATTGGGGGCAGGCGTTTCGCCAAGACGCGATTTATTATGTCAGCGGAGACAATCTGAGCGTCAGCCACTGCGACGACCGCCGCCGGCTGTTGCCAGTGGGGCGGTTCCGCCAGCGACTCGATTGGGATCTGACCCCTTTTTTGTGAGCTGGCGATGCGACGGGTTGTCGATGCGTTGATTGTTGGTTCGGGATTTTCCGGCAGTTTGCTCGGCTGGATTTTGGGTCGGCAGGGCTGGGGGGTCACGATCGTCGACGCGGGGCGCCATCCGAAGTTCGCGATCGGTGAATCGTCGACGCCGACGGCCGATTTCCTGTTGGCCCATTTGGCGGACCGCTGGTCGCTGACAGGTTTGGCGCCGTTGGCGTGCTGGGGGAGTTGGCAGGCGACTTATCCGGAGCTGGTGTGTGGCAAGAAACGCGGATTTAGCTATTACCGTCACTTTTCGGGCCAGCCTTTTCGCGATGACGAGAGTCATTCAAATTCGCTGTTGGTCGCGGCGAGCTGCGACGACCGCTGGAGCGATACGCACTGGTTGCGTAGCTCGGTCGATGCCTTCATCGCCCGTCGGGCGGTGGCGACGGGGGCGGAACTGGTCGAGTCGACCCGGGTGACCGAGGCGTTTTATGACGATGTGACCGAACGTTGGCGAGTGACGATCGCGGGGTTGGAGGGGCGTCGCGAGATCGTCTGTCGTTGGTTGCTCGACGCCAGCGGCGGTGGTGCCGCCAGCGCGGCGTTCGTCGACAACCCACCGGACGAGGATTGGATGCGGACCCGCACCCGAGCCAGCTACGCTCATTTTCGAAACGTCAAGCCGTTTGCCTCAGAGCCCTGCCCGGAGGCTTCATTCGCCGGCGACGATGCAGCCCAGCACCACATCCTCGACGACGGATGGTGTTGGATGCTACGGATGAACAACGGGGTGACCAGCGTCGGTGTGGTGGAGGATTTGTTTCGCGGCAAAGGCGGGCTGTGGCGTCGGTTGGGCGACTTTCCGAGCATCGCCGAAATGTTATCGGCTGCGGAGCAAGTCGCGTCACTGGCCGGATCTGCCGGTGGTGATAGCAGGCTGGACATCGGGGGCGATGGCGGGGGTGTTGGCTTGATCACGACCGGTCGGATCAGCCGTTGCCGCCGTACGGCTGCCGGGGCCGGATGGGCGTTGTTGCCGGCGGCTTATGGCGTCGTCGATCCGCTGCACAGCACCGGCATCGCTCATTCGCTGAGCGGAGTCGCCCGGGTGGCGGAAATTCTGACCGGCGACACGAATCAGATCGCAGCACGATTGGCGGGTTACGATAGGGAGCTCCGAGCCGAGCTTCGCTGGATCGATACGATGGTGGCAGGGTGTTATCGATCTTTGCCGAGTTTTTCGCGGTTGACGGCTTTTGCCAGTTGGTACTTCGTCGCGGCGATCGGGTTCGAGTCGGCCATGGTTGCCGATCCGACGCGTTGGCCGCTGGGGTTTCTCGGTTGCCAGGATCAGGAATTGATCGAATCGGCCGAGCGGAGCTTGGCCGAAGTATGCGATTCTTCGCTGGGCGATTCGGAGTTGATCGCTGCCGTTCGGCGTCGGATCGAGCCTTGGAATCACGTCGGTTTACTCGACCCGACCCACCGAAATCGGCTCCGCCACACGACAGCCCCGAAGTACGCGTTGCTGGGATAGCGAAGACGTGCGTTGGCATCGATTCGCTCGCCGCGACCGGAAAAACTGGACTCCGCACAACGGTAACCTAGACTGTCCTAGTGACGGTTGTCGATCGGCGGGTGCTTGGCGAAACCGTGCCTTTCGTTTGTTTGTCCGTTCCCGAGGCCCATCTGATTCATGAGTCGCAATCGATTCACCGCCGTCTGGGCCCGAAGTGTGCGCGGCCTGCTCTGGCTGCCGTTGTTCTTGTTGGCCTCGAGCGGTCTGTGCGACGACGTGGTGGAACAACCGGTCGGCGAGGTTCGCGTCGCCCAGAATGATGCGGCGGATGCTCAGCCGGCGGCTAAGCGATTTCGTTACTGGACGACGAACTGGTCGTTTACCGACTTCAACATTCAGACCTTGATGCGGCGATTAGCGATAATCGGCTTGGAACTTCCGATCGATTTGTCGGGCACTGCCTCGGTCGATTTCGACGTGTCTGTACCGCTAAACGGCCTTCGCGACCCGCAGGCTTATCGTTTTCGCGGGACTCTCTCGAGCCCGCGGTTGACGGTCGATGACGTTCCGTTGGAGGAGCTTTACATCGAGCTCGATTATGCCGACGGGCGGGTCACTTTGAGTGAATTACGGGGTCGACTGCGACGTGGCAGTTTTGCTGGGTCGGCGATGGCGGAGTTGATACCCCGGGAACGGTTCACGGCTTCGCTGTCGCTGCAGAAACTCGATTTGGCGCCCATCGCCGAAATCGTTTCGCGACTCGGCATCGGCGACCTCGACCGTTTGCCGCGAGGCGAGATCGATACCGAATTGCAGGCATCGGGTCGGGTCGAAACGGCGAGTGATCCGCTGACTTGGGACGCATCAGGCAGCGCTAGCATCGCGGGGTTCGCCGTCGGCGATTCGTCGAGGTTTTCGATCGCGGTCGAGGAACTCGAGTGGGTCGATCGGCGACTGCGAGCGCCCGAGTTGTCGATTCGCTCGGCCGACCATCCTGATTTCTGGATGACGGTTGCCGCGGATGTCCGTCTCGGTCGTCAACTGATGTTCGATTTTCAAATCGAGGCTGACGATTTGCCGTCGGACTCGTTGGCGGAGCTCTGGACGGAAACGCCGCAGCGATATGTGTCGGGCAAGCTGGACCTGCAAGGCACTGCCAACGGCGTGCTGGATTGGAACATCGAAGAGCTTCCAGCCGCGGGGGCGGCGACTGCGATCGCGGGCGATGCGGCAGCCGAACCGGTGGGCTGGGATCTTGACCTAGCGATCGCGTCACCGCGACTGGAGGTGTTCGGATTAGCGTTGGGTTTGGTTCAGCACCGGATCGGGCTGACTCCGGAGCGATTGGTGCTGAAGCCGTTGGTCCCGCTGGACGATGTCTCGGGGGTCCGGCTGTTGGGTTTGGAAGCCGAATATGCGATTGGAGAAACGGAAATCGAGTTATCGTCGTTAGCGGCCGAGGTGTTTGGCGGAACGATCGGAGGCAGCGCTCTGATCGGTTTGGATACGGCTGGGCGATACGACGTCGCTTTGGAATGGCAGGACCTGCGACCGTCGGTACGATCGCCGGTGTCTTTCTCCGACACATCGCCGGTGATCACGGGTACATCCTCTGGCAAGCTCGATTGGTCGGTCCCGGTGGCTGAACTCGACCGGCCGTCTGCCCATCGCGGTACCGCGTCGTTGGCGTTGAGCGATGTCCGGGTCGGTGGCGAAGCGATCGGCGAGCTCGACTTGCAATTCGCGGTCGATGAAGCAGGTGTCCGGCTCGAGGCGAGTGGGGAATTATTCGGCGGTCGGCTACGAGTCCGGTCGACGGCTGTTGGCGACGCCATGCGGCGTTGGCAAGACGTTTGGCGAGCGTTGGTGTCGGGCGAAGTGGAGCTACGGTCGTTATCGCTACGCGAGGCGGTTCGGGGGCTGCCGATCGTCGGGGTATCGCCGGCCGGCGGATTGGATGAGTTGTCGGGACAATTGGACGGATCGCTGTTGATCGAGGTCGACGAGGAGTCGGTCTTGTCGACCCGATCGGGATGGACGCTGCGTGAGTTGATGGTCGGCAACACGATGATCACCCGCCAGTTGGACGTCCGGCTCGGATCGCGTGGCCCCGACATCGAGATCCGATCGCTCCGCGGTGTCTATGCCGAGGGGAACGTTGATATCACCGGACGTTGGTCGCTGGCCGACGGGCCGAAGTCGTTGGACATGCGACTGTCGCGGGTCGACAGTGGACGCTTTTTGGCCCCGATCTTCGGCGGTGGGGAAATCGGCGGGATGGGCAGCGGTCGTGGCGATCGAATCTCCCCCGGCAGTCCGATCGGAGGACGATTATCGGGGCGAGCGACGCTGACCGCGGTCGACGCCGACAGGACGGGTTGGTTCGGGCCGACCGGCTTGCGGGTCGACGGATCGTTGCGACTGGCCGATGGCACCGCTTGGGGCATCCCAACTGGTACGGCTCATGGTCCGATCAAATTCACCCTCGACCCCGGTTTCAGCGGTTGGCGGTTAGTGATGCCACGGATCCAATCGAACCCGGCTGGCGGTTTGCTTGATGGCAGTCTGACGCTCGCCTCAACGGGCGGTGGCAAACGCGGTTTTAACCTCGACAGTCGCTGGCGGGTCAACCACGTCGACTTTGAGAGTTTGCTGTCACCTTATGTGAGTGGTAACACGATCGGGCGGGGCGACTTGACCGGAGAATTGCGACTTGGTGGTCGGGCGATCCGTGGTGTCAATGATCTCAGTGGCGACTTTCGGACCCGGTTGGGCGGTACCGATGCTACGGCGGTGCCGGTTCTGGCCTCGACCGGGTCGCTACTCGGTGCCGCCGGGTTAGCTGGCAACCGGTTTCAATCCGGCGACCTCGTCGGCAGCTTTTCCGGCGGTGCGGCAAGAATCCGGGAATTGTCGTTGCGGGGCGATCGGATGCGTGTGGTCGCGGAGGGTCGAGTCGGGCTTGCCGACGGACAATTGGCGATGCAAGCCGTGATCTCGACCGGAAACTTCGAGGCCCAGAACGCGATTTTGGCGTTGGTGGTGGAGCGAAGTCTGCCGCCGCTGGCGGTATTGGCGACAGTGAACCGGATCGCCAGCGACCGGACTTTGGTGCTGAACATCTCCGGCACGCCGGGATCGCCGCAAATCCGCGTCCTGGCGGCACCGACCGCGACCGCCAATGCGCGGCGGATTTTGGCCCGGGAACTGATCGGGTTGACGCTTCCCGAAGCCGCGTGGCTAACCGACAACCGCTGACCTTGCGACGGATTGTACCGGTCTTGCGGGTCGTTTGGTCAGCGTCGTTTAGACCGCAGACGAGCGTCTGAGCGGCCGATGGTGTAGCTAGAGCCTGTGTTCGTTTGGCAACGGAATGCCACCATCAGGCCTACACGTGATCTGGTATTCGCTTGCGGGGAGTATGTGATGAAACGGCTATGGGGCTGGCTGCTGATGCTCGGTTTAGCGGCCAGTTCGGGATGTAGCAGCCTCGGTTTCTCCTCCACGCCGACTGCCCACCTGATGACGCGCCAAACCCGAGACGTGCTCGAGGCATCGCCACGGCGACCCGATGTACCACGGGAATTGCGCCAAGAGGTGCTACCGGTCCACTACCTGCAACCGGGTGACGGGGTGTTGATCGAAACGGTCGACTTCGATTCGGGATTACGGATTCCGGCCGACCAACGCATCTTGGCCGACGGAACGATCGATTTGGCAGAGTTCGGCCGGGTGGTCGTGGCTGGAATGTCACTCGAGCAGGCCGAGGCGGCAATTCAAGAGATCTTGGTCAATGCGGGACGTGAGCCGACCAAGATCAATGTCCGATTGATCGAGCCGACCGATCGATTTTATGTCATCGGCGAAGTCAACTCGCCGGGCTCCTATCCGTTGGTGGGGAATGAAACGGTTCTCGATGGCTTGATGGCCGCTGGCGGTCTGACATCGCGGGCGGCGGTCTGCAAGATGTTGCTGGCGCGACCGACCGATCCGACATCCTGCCGGGTAACGCTGCCGGTCTGCTACCGTGCGATCACGCAGTTGGGCGATACGACGACCAACTATCAACTCCGTCCAGGCGATCGGATTTTTGTCGCTCGGCAATCGCTGATGGACGAATTAACGGCCTGGTGTGGTAGCAAGACCTGTTCGCGATGTTGTGATCGCGACCGCGCCTGCGGCGTCGCCGCAGGCAGTGCTACCTGGGGATCGCGATTCGGAGCGGTTGCGGATCATTGGCTCGCTCCCCCGCCGGTAGCCCAGGGCGGCGAAGCCGGCGATGAGACGGTCGAAACTTTGCCGGGATCGCCGGAACCGGCCGCCACGATCCTCGATGGTCCGGCTGCTGAGACGATGGTTCCCGGCGGCGAGGAGGCTGACCGACTGCCGAGTCCCGGGGCGCCCTCTCCAGGAGCGAGTGGAGAACTCGATTTCGGCACCTTCCTCCGCCAGAGC
>SKZY01000242.1 GCA_007127095.1 Planctomycetaceae bacterium | reverse complement strand
CCGCAGACGCCGACACGCTGATTCGACGTCTCGGCTTCGTCTTGACGGGGTTGCCGCCCGAGTCAGCCGATCTGGCCAAATTCCGCGTCGCATTCGCGGCTGATCCCGATGCCGCGCTGGTCGAGCTGGTCGACCGATTGCTCGATTCGCCACACTTCGGCGAACGTTTCGCACGCCACTGGATGGATGTCGTCCGCTACACCGATACGTGGGGCTATGAGTGGGACAATCCGGCCAAGGGGGCATGGGAGTATCGCGATTATCTGATTCGGGCCTTCAACGCCGACATCGGGTTTGACCAGTTGGTGCGAGAGCAGATCGCGGGCGACCTGTTGCCCGAGCCGCGGATCGATCCGACCAGTGGACTGAATGAAAGCTTGATCGGTCCGATGTTTTATCATCTGGGCGAACATCGCCACGGCACCAGTCTCGACTTTAACGGCATCCACCAGGAGATGACCGACAACAAGGTTGACGCGTTCTCCAAAGCGTTTCTTGCGATGACGGTCGCGTGTGCTCGCTGCCACGACCACAAGCTCGATGCGATCTCGCAAGCCGATTACTACGCGTTGGCCGGTGTCTTTATGACTGCCCGCTGGACGACGCGAGACCTCATCGCCGACGTGGCCACGGAGCGCCCGATCGAGTCGCTCAAAGCCGCCCGTGATGACATTCGTGGGGCGATCGCTACCGCTTGGACAAGCCGCGCAGCCGAGCAACTGCGACCGGCCAGGTTGAAACAATGGGTGCTCGACCATCGGGAGAAACTGGCCGCAGCGAAGCCGACCGAGATCGCCTTTCCGCTTGTTCAGTGGGTCGACGACACGGCTGTAACAACGACCGAGGACTCAGCGGCCGACGAATTGGCCGCCTCGCGGTGGCGACAGTTGGCCGATCAGTGGCGGACCGATCGTCAGGCGAATCGAGCGGCAAACGATCAATCGTTCGTCGTCATATCCGACTTTTCCTCGCCCGACTTCCCCGATCGCTGGGCGATCGAGGGGCAAGGGATGAAGCACGGCTACACCAGCGAGGGGACGCCCCTCATCTCGCTCGAGGGTCAAACCGTCGTCGCGTCTTTGCTGCCGCGCGGTTACCACACCCACGCCCTATCATCTAAACTCGCCGGCGCGATCCGATTGCCGCATCCCGAATCGTTTCCCGACGCTTTCATTTCGTTGAGGTTCGCCGGTGGCGAGTGGGCGGGACGGATCGATGTGCCTCAGAACGCGTTTCAGGCAGAGGGCATTTCATTTTTTGATCCCGCAGCCGCCCCGTCGTGGCACAACGTCACCAAGACGGCATTGGCCAACGGCGTGACACGGGTTTTGACGGAGTTCGCGACGGCATCGCTGCATCCCAATTTCCCGCCAAGAACCGGACTCGCCCGCTCTGGCAAAGTGACGCTGGCGAACGAAGACAACGGGATGGAAAAACGAAGCTGGATGAGCCTGACGGGCATCGTGTCATCCGGCGGTCCCGGTAGCCCGGCCGATACGCTCGATCGATTCGCGGCATTGTACGATTTGTCGCCGCCCGATTCGGCCGACGCGGTTTGGGGTCGACTGTCTCAGTGGTTGATCGGTGTGGTTGAGCGATGGTCGAAGGATGAGTCGATCGCCGGCGATATCGACGTGATGAATTGGTTGTTAGCGCAGCGACTGTTACCGAACGATTTCGCGGCGTTACCTGAACTGGCACCACTGGTCACACGATACCGGGAAATCGAAGCGACGATTCCCTTTGCCCGTGCGGCGACCGGGATGGATGAGCGTGGCGTCGAACCGGTGAATTATCGGCTAAACATTCGCGGTAACGTGGACGACGAAGGGCCGGCGATTCCGCGAAACTTCTTGGAGGTTTTCTCCGACCACCATTCCGTTGGCCAATCGCCGGGCAGCGGTCGGTTGGAATTGGCCGATTACCTGGCCAGCGGCGATCATCCTCAAACAGCCCGTGTCTATGTCAATCGGGTCTGGCAGGCGGTGTTCGGCAAGGGGATCGTCGCTACACCGAACGACTTCGGTAAACTCGGCGACCCACCGTCGCATCCCGAGCTGCTCGATTGGCTCGCGGTCCGTTTCGTGACCGAAGGTTGGTCGACTAAGCAATTGGTCCGGCGGTTGGTGTTAAGCAGAACGTTTCGCCAATCCGGAAATGTCGCCCCAACGGCCGCCGATCGCGACCCGGCCAATCGATTGCTGCATCATTATCCGACACGTCGCCTCGAAGCCGAAGCGATCCGAGACTCGCTATTGGCGGTTTCCGGGCGTCTCGACCGGCGATTCTACGGCCCACCGATCGATCCGCCACGGGTCGCTGAAGATCCGGCTAAACGATTGTTCGCCGGGCCCTGGGACAGCAACGGTCGGCGATCGCTTTACGTCCAATTATCGATCATGGACCCGCCCAAATTTCTGGTCGGATTCAATCTGCCGGGTCTCAAATTGCCGACCGGTCGGCGCGACGAGACCGATGTCCCAGCCCAAGCCCTGATCATGCTTAACGATCCGGTGGCCGTCAGGCTGGCCGAACACTGGGGGGCTGTGCTGGTCGAAGACCAAGCGACCGATCCGGCGACCCGGCTTTCGTCGATGTTCTTGGCCGCCCTGGGGCGCGAGCCAACCGCTACAGAGCTGTCTCTGTGGACCAATTCCTTATACGAAATGGCCGACCAGCACGACAACATTATGGACAACCAACACGTGTGGTCTGGAATCGCCCACACGTTGATGAACACGATGGAGTTCATTCATTATCGATGACGTGTAAAAATCGGATGGCGAATCGCCCGAACCGACTTGAATGAGCCGATGCGACCGGAGACTGCAGTGATGAAATACGATCCGACCCGACAGACTGCTACGATCGGCCATGCCCGGTCGCGTCGTGATGTCCTGCGCTCGGCATCGGCCGGGTTTGGGTGGTTGGCGTTATCGGGCCTTACCGCGGACAGCGCGTTTTCCGGCGACGGCGCGATCGCGGGCGGTTCGAGATTGCCTCAGCCGCATTTCCCGCCCCGAGTTAAAAACGTTATCTTCTGTTTCATGGACGGCGGCCCGTCACACGTCGACACGTTCGACCCCAAGCCGATGTTGAAGGAACATCAAGGGAAGCCGATCGGCGATGCTGCCGTTTCCAAATTGGCTCAAGCGACCGCGACTCGGGTCTGGCTCGGCAGTCCTTGGGAGTTCCGCAAGCGAGGCGAAAGCGGGTTGTGGGTCAGCGACCTGTTTCCCCATATCGCGGCAGTCGCCGACAAGCTTTGTGTTGTCCGATCGATGGTCGGTCAACTGCCGCTGCACGGCCAACAGAATCTGCTATTGCACACCGGCCGCATCCTCGGCCAAGCGCCCAGCATCGGGGCGTGGGTTTCCTACGGTCTCGGCAGCGAAAACCAGAATCTGCCCGGGTATGTGGTTTTGAACAGCGACTGGGTACCCAACGGCGGGCTGGAAAACTTCGGCAGTGCGTACCTCCCGGCGTCCTGCCAAGCGACGATGATCCGCGCCAAGGGCGTCCCCGTGGACAACATCGTTCCGGCAGGCGACCCCGCCATGCAACGCCAAAAGCTGAAGTTGCTGGCAGCGCAAAACCGCCATTTTGCCGAACATGTTTCCGACCCAACCATGATCGACGCGGCAATCGCAAATTATGAAACCGCGTTCCGGATGCAGAGCACGGTCCCGGAGATAACCGACATCTCGGGTGAACCGCAAGCGATCCGTGATCTGTATGGGGTCGATTCGGACGATTCACATCAGCAGTCTTATGCGATTCAGGCTTTGCGGGCGAGGCGATTGGTCGAGGCCGGTGTAAGATTTGTGGAAATTACATGCCCGAGTTTCGATGGCAACAATTCACCTTGGGACCAGCACGGATTGCTCAAGCAGAACCACGAAAAAAACGCTCGGGTCACGGATCGGTCAGTAGCCGCCTTGATTACCGACTTAGATCGACGCGGCTTGTTAGACGAAACGGTCGTCGTTTGGGCGGGGGAGATGGGCCGCACGCCGCATACCCCCGCCGTTTCGGACACCTGCGGACGCGACCACCATGTCAACGGATACTGCGTTTTCATGGCTGGCGGCGGTTTTCGCGGCGGGATGACGTATGGAGAGACTGACGAGTTCGGTAATTCGGTCGTCTCCGATCCCGTCGATATCCACGACATCCACGCCACCCTGTTGCACCAGATGGGCATCGACCACCAACAATTGACGTTCCGTTATGGCGGACGCAACCACCGTCTGACCGACGTGCACGGACGAGTCATCAGGGAACTGTTGTCTTAAGAATCGTGCGGAAAATAAGTGTCTGACACCTTTTTCCCGTCTGCCCCCTTTTTCCCGTACTTTGCTAATGTGGCAATTCGATCGGGTCCGCCATTTGAGCGTCGACCGCGTACCAACGATCGACCAACCGTTGCAGTCGGTCGGGATGCCGGGTTGCCAGGTCGTTCGCTTCGCCGGGATCAAGCGTCAATCGATAGAGTTCGAACGGTGCGTCCTGCTTGGGGCGAACGACCTTCCAATCGCCCCATCGATAGGCTGCTTTGCCGCCTGGCATTCGCCAATAGAGTTCTTCGTGCAGGGCAGGCAGCGTCGGATCGCTCAGCCAGTCGAGAATGGCGTGGCCGTCCGATGCGGGATCGGGTGGCAAGCCGGCCAGTTCGATCGCGGTCGCCGCAATATCGAGGCTCAGCACTGGGCGGTGCTCGACCTGTCCGGCCGGTAAGCGTCCCGGTAACGACCAAACGAACGGGACGCGGATTCCGCCCTCGTAAAGGCTGCCCTTTCCATCCCGCAAGGGACGGTTGCTGCTGGTCAATTCCGCCGTCGGGCCTCCGTTGTCACTGATGAAAACGACCAGCGTTTGATCGGTGATTTGCAACTGCCCTAGCACCTCGGTGATTCGCCCGACGCCGCGGTCCAAGGCGATCAGCATCCCGGCGAAGATCCGTCGCTGATCATCTTCAATATTCTCGATTGCCGCTAAATCATGGTGGAGTGCCTGCATCGGGCTATGTACGGCGCTGTAGCTGACCACCAACCCGAAGGGCTGCTCGGAGTAACGACGAATGAAGTCGACCGCTTCGTCGGTGATCGCATCGGTCAGGTAGTTGGCCACGACCAGTTCCTGATCACCGCGCAGGACCGGATTATCGGCGTCGTAGTCCGGTTCGCTGATATTGGCGTAGTTGCCGCGAATCGTGTCGCCGTCGCGGACCCGCGAACCGACCGGCAGCGAGCGATCGCGAAGCATAGTCAGCACTTGGTCGTAGGGTGGACCGGGGACGTAAAAATGACCTTCGTGCAGAAAGCCGAAAAACTCATGAAAACCGTTCTGGCGTGGCCTTTTCGGCGCGGTGGTCCCGAGGTGCCACTTGCCGATCAGGCCGGTGGAGTAGCCAGCACTGGCCAGCCGCTGTGCGAAGGTGGTCTCTGACTCCGGCAGGCCAGCCTCGGGGTGGAGGTTTCGCTTGCCGGTGGGATTCATGTCGTAGCCGAACCGGGACTGATACCGACCCGTCATCAGCCCCGCGCGAGACGGGCTGCAGTAGGACGAGGTAACGTAGCCGGCGGTGCAACGAACACCCGCCGCGGCCAAAGAATCGATCGCTGGGGTCGGGATTTGGGAATTACCCATCATGCCGGTTTCGCCGTAGCCTAAGTCGTCGGCGATGATCACGATCACATTCGGCTGGCGATCGGGTTCCGGGTCGGCCGCTACGACACACGCGACGGAAAGCAGGCCGAAACAGGAGGTCACCATCACCAGGAGGTAACTGCGACCGAGGAACTCCGCGTTCGAGCCGCGACGTGGAGCGGTAGAGAAAGAATGGTCAAACACGGCTTGGGTCTCTGGAAAGGAAGACGGGTGAGAGCGAGTTCGCTGCCGTAGGCAGACGGACTGTTTAGTTCATATCTCGTTGCCCAGACTATCAGGATCTGAGTGAAATGAGCGCCATTGGCGTTTAATTTTTGTGGTTGTCGGGTGGAAAAACCGGCTCGCAAACTGTTGGAGCGATCGGACGGAATCAGCGAGCCCCGGTCGATCACGGGCGATCGAGCCGCGCCAATTTTCAGGCCTGCGGGGTTTCAGGTCTATCAAGGCGATTTTGCTGTAAAGTACGTGTGGTGGTATTTAAAGATGAATGTTCAGGCTAGGTGGCTCAGGCTCGTCACCAACTGGGAAGTCGAAATCGAAAAGGCGAGCGACGAGTTCCGTAGTAGTGTTGATTTTGGTAAAGTAACGAATCGGCACCACTCGAATCGCACGTCGCACTGATTTGACCCCATGTTTATTTCCTTTGGTGTGCTTTGCCGTTTTGTAGTCATCCAAGGGTGGCAGTGGGCTACCTGCTTCGGCACCAAAAAAACGATACGAAAGCCTCATGCGGTACTTCGAGCGATCTTCTTCACGAATGATCCAAATAACGCAACCGCTCGGCTTTCTCGCTAAAGCGATGTTCACGTTTTGCCTCGCCGTTTTGCCGCCAACTCGGGATGTTTTTAGCTGGACATGTCTGAGGAATCCATTGCATTCGAGCACAACATCGTAACCGGAGGCATCGACTTCCGCACGCAAAACCTCGACCGTATGACCGAAGCGATACCAAGCCTCCTGCAGAACCTCGGAGATGAAAACATGTTCAACAAGCTGCTCATAAAATGCCGACTTGCGAAACGTATTTTCGTCGGTTTCCGTCGACTGCAAATCGATTCGATCTTCATTCATTGCCAATCTCCCGTTTTATGCTTAAGTCGCAGCTTGCTGGCAAGTAGGCCTATTTTAGCAGGTATTCGACGTTGATCGGGTTGTCAGCGACGGCTTCCTGGGGCATGATCGGAAATCTTGATTTACCGATCGGTCGGCTGACCGTTGGTGCTCGGCATTTGGTGGGCGGGCGTCGGTCTCTGTTTCTCGTATTGCAGTCTTTGACAGATGCGATTTGATCGTTCTGATTCACTCCGTGCGACCGCTCATGATCTGATCCCTGGCGGTTGTCATGCTTATGCGAAAGGTGACGACCAATATCCCCAGCGGTCACCGGGATTCATCAGT
>SKZY01000433.1 GCA_007127095.1 Planctomycetaceae bacterium | reverse complement strand
GCATATTTGCTGTGACCGTTGAGCAAAACTGTGGCGAAGCGATGGTTGATCAGCGTTAATCGCGGGGCTGTTCATCACGCAGCGCCGCGGCGACCGCGTCGATGATTTCGTCGAGCGAGTGGGCGGCGCGAAACCCGATCGCCTGCTCGATCCGCGTCAGGTCGGGGACTCGGCGGCGGATGTCTTCGAACGAACCGTCGTAGGCTGCCGAGTAGGTTTGGAACTCGATCGTTGCCGCCGGATTGACACGAGCGATGACGCGACGAGCGAGTTCCAGGATCGCGATCGGCTGATCGCTGCCGATGTTGTAAACACGACCGGCCGCCTCGGGGGTTTCCATCAGTCGGACGACGGCACCGACCACATCGTCGACGTGGGCGAAGCAACGCAGTTGTTGACCGTCGTCATGAACGACCAGCGGTCGGCCGGCGAGGGCAGCCTCTACAAACCGCGGCAATACCATGCCGTAAGCGCCGCTCTGCCGCGGGCCGACGACATTGAAGAAGCGGCCGATCACGACCGGCAACCCGACTTCGTGGTGAAACGCCAATGCCAAGAATTCGTCGATCGCTTTCGATACGCCGTAGCTCCAACGCGGCTTGGTCGTCGACCCGAACACCAGGTCGTCCTCTTCGCACCAGGTCGGCTTGGGGTTTTTGCCGTACACCTCACTGGTGCTGGCGATGAAACAGGGCACCGGATCACCGGCGTCGGCCCGTCGGCCGAGCCGTTCCAGGATCAACTTGGTCGGAAAAATGTTCCGCTCGATCGTCTGGATCGGCTGCTTGGCGATCAACGCCACGCCGACCGCGGCGGCGAGGTGATAGACGACGTCGGCCCGATCGACCAAGCGATCGACCAAGTCGGAATCCGCTACCGAACCTTCGATGTATTCCAGCTTCGGATGCCGAGCGATCGACCCCAGATTGTTCCGGCGACCCGTCGACAAGTCGTCGACGACCAAGACGTGATGGCCGTCGGCGAGCAACCGTTCGCTCAGATGAGAACCGATGAAACCGGCACCGCCGGTAACCAAGCAGGTCGACACGTGAATCATCCCAGGAAATGTGGGGCGGAATCGCTCCAGCCACGTTCGATCGTCCACCGGCGATCGGGGGCGACGACGAGAACTCGCGATGTTAGCATCTTGCGGCAAATAAGTGTCGCCTTACGCTCCGCGAAAGTAGCGTTCTGGCGTTCTTTCGCGGAGCGAAAGGCGACTATAAAAATCCGCACGATGCTTAGCACTCCGCTGCCGATCTGCCGACTGGGCTCCGTTTCGCCGACAGAACCTAGCGGACGATGCAGCGGAACTCGATCGTGATCCCTTGCCCGACCGGTAGCGGGTCTGCGAACTTCCAGGTCAGTCGCAGCGATCGGCCTTCGTTTTCGGCGGTCGAAAAGTCGACCCGCGGCGATCGCGATTCGTTGTCACCGGCCTGATCGCCTTCGTCGCGTTCGTCACCAGCCCGATCGGCACCGACCGCTGTCACGGTTTGGCTATCCGAGACATATCGCAATCGTGTCGTCAGGCTATCGGTCAGTGTGATGTCGTGCAGTGGCGAATCGCCGACGTTGTCGATGCGGATCATGAACGTGACCGTTTCGCCGGGTAACGCATCGGCCTTATCGGCGACTTTGCAGACCTGCAGACGGCCGGCGTCTGGGAAGTCGTAGACGACCAATTCCCGGGCGGTTTGGTCGCGGATGACCGTCGCGGCGGTTTGCTCGGCGATCGCGACGACCACTTCGGTGTTGACCGACCAACGGACCGCGGATTGGTAGGCGTGGTGCAGGATCGGCTGGCTGGTGTTGAAGACGTCGCCGTAACCGAGCACCTTGAGGTTTTCCAGCATCGCCAACGCGTCGACCGCGGTCTCGGGCTGCAGGCTGTTTTCGACCGGGACGCCTCGGTCACGGGCTCGCATCGAATCGGGACCTCGCGTCACCTCGTTGCGGATGGTGCGATCACGTCCCGTCACCGCCAACTGCGGAAGCTTGGCACGGGCCTGATCGAGTTCGTCGGCACGGATCACGCGCTGAGTCCCGACGGCCAATTCACCCGACTCGGCACCGGTCACACGGCGGACGCTGGCGAACCGCGGCGAGTAGACACAAACACGATTGCTGGGTGATATCTCGACTTCGCCTCGGTCGGTGGTGTACCGCGCGACGGTATCCGGAGGCGTTATGCCGATGATTTGATCACCCACCCTGGCCCTTGCCGCCGGCGGCGCGTCGCCACCGTTGCAGAGAAACTCGTTGGGGTCGATCGCCTGAGGGTTGGCGATCCAGCCGGGCTGAGGTGCCACACCGCCGCCGTGACTGTCGGGGGCACAGACGCCACCTGGACCGCAGGGCTCCACGTGAGCCACGGGGCTAACGGCCGCTGCCGATTCGTCCGGCAAGGACGCATGCGATGAAGCTTTGGTCAGCGGTGCCGAGATCGCTCCGGGGGTCGCGGTCGACCGCTGCGGAATCCGCTTTTGAAAGCCGCCGGAGCAACCGGTTAATAAACCGAGGCCGATCAGCCCTGCGGCCTGGACCAGACGGCGTTGACTCGCGGACGAGCGGATGGATCGAAAGGTTCGCATCGGATTCACGCGGCATTCATTGATTGGGTTGCACACTAGCGCTGGCCCCGAACTCGTCCGAGGCCGCTTTCGCCAGCGATCTAGCGAGTTGAGTGGGGCGCCGTCGCCACCGTCGGTACGTTTGCGGTCGGTGCGTTTGCGGTCGGTGTATCTGCGGTCGACGGGTCAGCATCGATCGCCATCCAGGGTGGAAAGCCGAAGAAGAACCGGGGCAGCAGCGCCGCTTCAGGTGGCGGCGTGACCGAACCGATGCGGATGATCGCGACCGGCTTACCGAGCGAATCGGCGACGTGCAGCGGATCCTGGTTGGCCGGAACGTCGAGCGTTTGCGGCCGAGACGCTGTCGATTCGATCGGCAGCGCGGTGGCGGTGTCCTCGAGGTAAACGACCCGCGTCACCAACCGCCCGCCGAGCGCCTCACGCAGGTCATCGAGTTCGAGGTGAATCGGGATCGGGTGTCGGGCGGCCAAGTGGTGAGGCGGATAGGTGCGATCGAGCAACTCGACCGTGGGGAACAGTTCTTCGCCTTCATGCCCGGGGATCGAAGTGACTTGAAACCGATAGACCGCGCCGACCAGCAATCCCGTCCGCAGCGGAGGTGATGCAGTTGGTGGCAGGAAGTGACCATCGACCGCCATTGAGAACGCGGTCGATTCGGGTCCGTAGAACGCCACCGGTTGAAAGTAGCCGCCGACCGCGCCCCAACGTTGCAGTCGGGCCTGGCCGAGGACTCCCGGCGGGCTGTCGGCCGAATGGATCCGGTGCAATCCAGCCTGGGCGGTCTTGCCCGGATAGGGAGTCGGCAGATTGTTGCCGGGGAACTGGCCCCGCGCCTGCGATCCGGATGTCGCCAAGACCATCACCAACAGGCCCCAACCGAGTCGTCGGGATGTCTCGTTTGCCCACAAATATCGCATCGCATCCGCTTCCACATGAGCCGCCAAGGATCGAGCGGAAAAGTAAATGTCTGGCACTTTTTTGTGCGAAGCACCCGCAGGGCGAGTCTCTCGCAGAAGGTGCCTGACACGTTTTTCCCGCATCTTGCTAAGTGATCAAACGACGTCAGCCGCCGGACTCGTCGTCGCCCGGCTGGATGCCAACCGGCGACCGATGCCGTGCGGCTGATCAGTCTCTCTCGCCAGGAGCCGCCGGGTTTAGTGAACCCGCTGACTCGCCGAATCCTTCAACGGACGGCTGTGCGGTACACCCGGATGAACGTTCTGTTCGGTCATGTGAATCCGGCTGACCGGGTTGGGATAGCTCTGTCCAGGTGCTTGTCGTACGTGCATCTTGACGTCGCTGACCGGTTGCGGCATGTGCATCGGCGTGTGGTTGCGGATCACATGCTTCTGTAATCCGGCGGGGCTACCCAAGGGGATGTGCGGAGGTCCGGGCAGCCCGATCGGGGTTCCCGACATCGGCATGCCGTATTGAGGCGCCGATACACCGGCGACCATTCCCGGCAGTCCGGGTGGCATCGGATTTCCATTGCCGTTGCCGTTCGGGGCACAGCCCTGCGACATCGCCGGGGCGAATGCGATCGGCATTCCCGGAATACCGCCGCCGATCATTCCACCGCCCATGCCTTCACCAGCGTTTCCGCCCGCCATCTCGATATCCTTGTCGCCGAGTCGAATGATCGCCAGGATCGAACCGCGGCGGTCGGCTTCGACGATCGGATCGACACCGGGATCGAGCCGGGTGCTGACGATCGTGTCGATCCCGGCCAAGGCGGGCCCTTGGAAATCGGGATCGGGCAGGTAGATCACCTTGGTGACGAAGTTGCCCGAGAGCACCTGATCGAAGTCTTCCTCGGTGAATTGTACCGGGATCGAGTTGTGAGCCAGGTAGGCACCGGTCCGAGGATTGGCCTGTGCCAGTTCGAGCGTCGGATAGAGTTCGACACCGACATGTGCCGAGATGTTGGTCACCTTCAGCCGGTAAAGGCCTCCCTGGGGGAAGTTTTGCCGGGCGGGGACGATCAGCGGATCACTGTCGAACATCCCGTTGCCGGTCGCGTCGTAGCGGACCTGCATCGATTCGGGAAGTCCGAAAGTGACTTGCACTGTCTGTGGGGCGGAGGGGATCATCATCCCGCCGGGCAAAACGCCGCCGCCGGGAGGCACTTGCATGCCACCGTGATAACCGACCTGGCGAATCGCTCCGTCCTCGGAGTCTTCGCCGGCTTGGTCGGGCGACATTCCTAGCGGATAGCCATTATTCATCATCGGGCCTCCCGGGCCGGGCATCATCCCCGCTCCGGGATTGACCGGGACCGGTCCGAGTACTCCGGGGCCGGGGCCGCCGACACCGGGACCAGGCTCCATCAAGCGTTGCTCGGGCGGCAGGTTGTGTCGAACTGGCACGCAGCCAGTGGCCACGGAAGCCGCCGCAACTAGCAGCGACAGGTGGGTGACAGGGCGTCTCATTAGTTTCCCCCGGCCTCGTTTGGCCATCCTTGGTGATGCTCGGCCGTCGCCGTAATCGTGTCTTCGAACGAAAGTTTGGGAGCGAAGGCAGGAACCGATTCTCGCCACCGAAGCGGTTTTGAGTATCGATTTGCCTAGACTCGCTATCGCCGCGATGCCTACCATCGCCGACGGTCGGATCACACGAAGGTGATCAGCCCGGCGCAACCGCTCCTGGAATCTACCTTCGGCACTCCACAATCGGATTCTTTGACAAAATCGGCACAACCGCGATATGAAGTTGGATTGCTACCGTCGGTATCGTCATTCACAGGCCTGGCTGCCGGCCGGTTGGGCCGTTTTGGTCGTCGTGGCTGCGATCGCACTCGCCCGCGGAACACTGGTCGCCGAGGATTACGAACCGGGCCAGACACCACCGCGCGTCCTCGGCGGTGGTCCGAATACCGACCAAGCTCAATTGTTGGTGCAACGAACGATCGAGCGACTCGTCTTGGGTGACGCGTTCGATGCCAAACTGCGCCAACGGATCTGGGCGGGTGGGCGTGAGGTCGTCGGGATCGGCCGCTACGAACAGAGCGGTGGCGGCAGCGGGCGATTTAGCCTCGAAATGACGATCCATGACGGGGATCTCAAACACGACACACGCCAGATCTCCGACGGCAAACTCGCTTGGTCACGGTCCCAAATCGGTAATCAAGTCACCCTGCGGCGGGTCGATCTCGGTCGGATCGACGAGTTTTATCGTGAATTGCGGCGAGCCGATTCGGTTCCCGAAACTCGCTATCCGGGGCCAAGGAACCTGATCGTGGTGGATGACCCCACGCCGCCCTGGCTGCGGGTCGGTGGCTTGGTCGAGTTGATCGACCAAATCGCTCACGACTACGACCTGCGGTTGACGCCCGGTAAAGTCGACGACCGTCCCGCTTGGGTGCTCCGTGGCGAAGTCAAACCGGAAACCTGGCAGCAGATCCTCTCCGAAGCGAGTCCCCAAAAGCCGTCAAAACTTTGGCCCCACGAAGTTCGACTCGCGATCGCCGCGGTCGGTGACGAATCGGGTTTCGGTGTCGGCTTGCCGACACGGATCGAGTTTTGGAGCCGGCCACCCTCCCGTGATGAACTGCCAAACGCCACGCCCGAATCGGATACCAGCGGGTTTGGTTCAGGCAATCCCGCTGCAACCGAATCGGAAACCGCTGACTCCGCCGAGGCCGATACTGCCGTCACCGGTACGGCATCGAACGGCTCGGTAGAGCCGACCGTCGTCGCCGAGCGGCCGACTGTCGATTCGCCCGCGGGTCGATTGATCAGCCTGCTGGAAATCTATGCGGCGCGAAAAATCCAGCCTTCGCCCGAAGAACGCTTTCGGTTCGAACGCGAGGAACGCGACGTGACGTTTTCTAACGATACCCAGCGTTATCTGGGACGTACCGCCGATCGATATCGCGCCTCCCAAGTCCGCCGCTAAGAGCTTCACACCGACGCGATGCACACGGTTGCCGATTGCGGTTCGCTGTTCTGGTCCAGGCGGTGCTGGTGAATTCGTGGCTGCCGAACTGTCGGATTCTGCCCAAGGTCTGCGCATGCTGGAAGGCCTACCAGTCACTGACGACGTTGGTGCGTCAATGCGCATTCGGCCCACCCGATTCAGACGTATAGGCGGTTCATTCTTGGCCTGATGCGGGCCGCAGCGATTCGTCGTCGAGGTCCAAACGGTACAAGATCTGGTTGTAGTCGTACCGCGGTGTCGGCGATTCATTGCCCGAGAATTGCTGGGTGTAGGTTCCCTCGAATAGCAAGATTGGCGATCCTTCGTCGGTAAACTCAGGATGAATGCGAGGGTTGTAAAACGTGTACTGGTCATGAGTGACGATCTGCACCGCCGGACCCCAGGCCCCGGTCGGGCGGTCGGCTTCGGCGTACCAGAGGTCGCCCAGGAAGCTCCCCTCGCCGCCCTCCTCGGTCCAGACGCTGACCCACCGCTGACGAAAGTCGTTCCAAGCGATCGAGCCGCGGTGTGGCTTGACCGCCCGTCCCGATACGCTGGCGACGCTCGGCTGCGGTTCTAGCTGAGTCCAGGTCGAATCGTTTTCCCAAGCCGCGAATGTCGGGGCGACTT
>SKZY01000394.1 GCA_007127095.1 Planctomycetaceae bacterium | reverse complement strand
TTGATCGATGGGTAGCGCCCAAATCGCTAGACGGAAACCCTATCCAGGCGTTGAGCAAAAACGACTCGGTTCCCTCCTTCTCCGAGCCGCGAAGCCGGCCGCCGGAAGTAGCCCCGGGTGAGCGCCGGCTCGCTTTGCGAGCCAAGCGTAACCCGGGGTTGAAAGACCCCTGACGATCGGCGACGAGCAAACGATCCACCACATCGCTCGACTAAACCGAGTCGCAACCGGCAAAACCGACGACGCCAGCACGACGTGTGACTGCCAGCCCCCGCGCAGACATCACGCGGCGGTCGTCGCCAGGCCGCTGTGCAGCTCCCTCAGGGCATCGAACAAACCGTCGACGACGTGGTCTTGGCCGCTGAATAATTCGTCTGGCCCGCCGGCGTGCAGGTCGCTGAACGGCGGCTCGTACAACGCCGAGGCTTCCATCACGCCCCGCGCCGTGAGCTGGTCGATGATCATTTCGATGAACCGCATCTGCGCGGTGCTCAGGCTGCGGTCGCTGAGGTATCGCGAGAACGCCGCCTGAGCCGCGGCTCGGTCCAGCCCGACCAGGCTGCGAACGAAATGCCCCAGGCTCGCCGCTCCGCTTCGCTGGATCAGCGCCAGCAGCAATTGTGGCCCGTCCGCTTCGCCGATTTCCACCAATGTCTGCTCCAGCCGCTGCAGGTCGTCGGGGGTCAGCGGTCGGTTGGTCCGCAACCGCTGGATCACGACGTCGTCGCTGTGGTTGCGCAGGTAATCCTTGACCTTCTTCTCGTACTGCGCGCCGGTCATCCGCGGCAGATCGAGACCATGCTCCTCCCGTACCGCGAGCACTTCGTCTTGGAAATCGGTGTAGACGATGCCCCGTCGCTTCTTGTCCAAAAACGGCACCAATTCGCGCAGCCGCAGCCTCAAATCCTCCAGCGCCGCCAGGTCGATCCCTTCCCAAAACGCCGGCTCCTGCAACGCGCTGAGATAATCGAGTTGCCGGGCGACCGCCGGGATGCCAGTCTTTTCCGACAACAGCATCGCGATCTCCTCCACCCGCTTGCGCCTCCGCTGCAGCCCCAGTTCGTCGCCCGCGCTCCGCGCCAATTGCATCCGCAGCACCGTCAAGTCCAGCAGCCGCGACTGCACGTGATCGTTCTCCAGTTCACTCGGTAAACCGGCCACATCGCGGATCAGCCGCTCGCGATCGTCCTCCGTCACCCGCTGCCACGCCCCGCGGTCGCCGAACCGCTCGACCGCTTCCCGGTGCCTCCGCACGAGGAAGTTGTCATGGTTCATCGCCGCGACCTCGCGGTGCAACCCGGCGGCGATTTCCGTCCGCAACTTCGCCTCAGGATCCGCCTCCGGGTTGTGCTGCAACACCCCCAGCAACTCGACCCGCAAGCGGAACAGCCGCGTGCCCAGCGGCGGACTGTCGATCGAATGGATCCCCTCCGGGTTCTCTTTGAAGAAGTCGAAGTTGAAACAAAAGTCAAAGACGCGGAAATCCTCTTTGTCACTGCCCGGACCGAACAGGTCGCCGCAGAGCCGGGTACCGCGGCCGATCATCTGCCAAAACTTGATCTTCGAGTAGACCGGCTTGAAGAACACCAAATTGGCGACCTCGGGCACGTCGATGCCGGTGTCGAGCATGTCGACCGAAATCGCAATGTGCGGGGCTTTGTCCTTGATGGAAAAGTCGTCGATCAGACTCTGCGGGTACTTCGCCTGGTTGTCGATCACGCGGGCGAAGTGGCCGGCGTGCTGCGGGTAATGGTGGTTGAACCGCTTCTCAATGAACACCGCATGATCGTGGTTGCGGGCGAAGAGGATCGTCTTGGCGATCCGGTCGCCGCCGTCGACCTTATGCCCATGTTCCATCAGGTGCCGCAGCACCTTGTCGACCGTGTCCTCGTTGAACAACCAACTGTTGATCGCCGGTGCGTTGACGCGATCCGGCGGCAATCCCTCCTCGCCGTTGTCGCCCCAATCGATGCTCTCCCAGCGGGCTTTTTCCTCGTCGCTCAGCGAGTCGTAATCGATCCCCTGGCGAGGAAATTTCAAGTCGACCTGCTGCACGCGGGGCGGGACCAGATAGCCGTCGGTGACGGCGGTGCCCAATTCATACGCGTCGGTCGGCACGCCCTGCTCCAGGTCGAACAGGTCGTAGGTGTTCTTGTCGACCTGCTCGCGCGGGGTCGCCGTCAGCCCGACCAGCAGCGAGTCGAAGTATTGAAAAATCGCCCCGTACCGCTGGTAAACCGAGCGGTGGGCTTCGTCGATGATGATCAGGTCAAAATGGCCGATGCCGAACCGCGATTCGGTCCCCTCGGTTTCATCGATCAGTCCCATCATCGTCGGGTAGGTACAGACGTAAACGCGCCCCTCGGTCTCCTTCTCCGTCACCAGATTGACCGGGCTCGATTCCGGCAGGTGCGCGGCGAACGCTCGCCCCGCTTGTTTGACCAGCGATACGCGGTCGGCCAGGAACAAGGCCCGCTTGATCCAGCCGGCCCGCTGCAGCACATCGACCAACGCGATCGCCGTCCGCGTTTTGCCGGTGCCCGTGGCCATCACCAACAACGCCTTGCGGCGAGCGTTCTCCAGTTGCTCAAAGATGCTGCCGATCGCCCGCTTTTGATAGTAGCGTTCGACGATCGCGTGCTTGATCTCCGCTACCTGCAACTGTTCTTTCCGCGCCCGCCGCAGGATCAACGTCTCGAGTTCCTTCTGCTTGTAAAACCCGGCAACCTGGCGCGGCGGATAGCTGAGATCATCCCAGATCCAGGTCGTGTAGCCGTTGGTGTAGAAGATAATCGGTCGCTGGCCGTGCATCGTTTCCAGGCAATCGGCATACAGCTTCGCCTGCTGTTGGCCGGCGATCGCGTCGACCGTCGAGCGTTTCGCTTCGACGACGGCCAGCGGTTTGCCGTCGTCGCCCCAGAGGACATAATCGGCCAGCCCGCGACCCCCGCGGCTCGGCATCCCGTCCAGTGGGTACTCGCGGTCGCGAGCCTGATCCAGCGGCCAACCGGCGCGCCGCAGATCGACGTCGATATGCTGGTGACGCGTCTCGGCTTCGCTGTAGTCATGTGGGTCGGGAATCTGCTCCGCCGCGGCGCGGACTTCGGCCAACTGCTGACGCAGCGTTTGCAGTTCCGCATCGATCGCGTCGCTCTGCTGTTGCCGCTTCAGCGCGTCCTCGTTCTGCCGCGCGAGCCGTTCTTCCAGCGTCTCCAGCTCTTTCCGCGAGACGACGTCGGCGGCGGTCAGCGGTTGGGGGATGCGGTCGTTTTGCCAGACCGCATCGTCGCGTGAGGCGGCGGGAAGGTAGCTGCGGACGAGCCAGAAGCAGACGTGGTGCAGTTCCTTCACCGCCTGCAGAGCATCGTACTGACGGACCGGCCGCGGGTTGTGTACCGCCTGGTTGCCCACTTTCTGGATCAACCGCGCTTTTTGAAACACGGTCTGCGGCAGCCGGTTTTGAAAACCGGGCTCATGCAGCAACGCCCCCAAGCTCTGGTCGTACGGCATCCGCAACGAGTTGTCATGGCGATAGAGCCAGTGGACGACGGCTTCGAGCGCAAAACGAGCATGAAAGCAAGCCGCCCGCGGGTCGCCAATGATATGCCCTTCCGCCTTGACAGCAGCATCGGCAATTCCCCGAAGCTCTCGCGGCAAAAAGGCAAAGTTGCTCATGCAATCGTCGGCGTGGGGAGTGAAGGGAACGGGTCTCTCACGGAGGCACAGAGGCACGGAGTTCAGATCGGCCTGTCCAGAATAGCATTACCGACACCTAACCGGGTGCCCCCCATGAAAACCGCCGCCCCGCCATCCTTCCCCCCCTCTGTGCCTCCGTGCCTCCGTGAGAAACTCTCCCCCGACCGCGCACCCCCGTCAAAGCCGCCCATTGATAATCCGCACGATCCCATCCTTCATCAGTTCCTCACCAAAATTGAGCAGGTACCCCAGCTTGATCCCGGTCAGCTTGAGGTACGTCAGCAGCTGTTTTTTGTGGACGTTGGCGAGTTTCTCGATCGACTTCAGTTCGACGATCACCTTCGAGTCGATCACCAGATCGGCACGAAAGCCGATTTCAAACCGCTCACCCTCATACTCGATCGGGATCGGCAGCTGACGTTGGACGACCAGCCCGTGTCGCTCCAATTGTCGCGCCAGCAGCACCTCATAAACCGACTCCAACAACCCCGGCCCGAGTCGCTGGTGCAAGCGGATCGATTCCGTGACCAGGATCGTGCCAATATCATTCTCATGCATCGCAACCTCTCTGGTGAAGGGATAACATCCAGCCCCCTCCAGCATACCGCAATCACCCCCTCCGTGCCTCCGTGCCTCCGTGAGAAACTTTTCGGGGATGCCGGGGGGACTCTCACGGAGGCACAGAGGCACGGAGGTTGGGGTGCGTGGGCCGTGAGGATGCGTGGCCGGCGAGATTGCGGCTAGAGTTGGCCGGAGAACGCGCGGGCCTGGAGGGAGGCGAAGAGAGTGTTGAGATCGTGCAGGTGCGAGTTGCAGCACTGTCTCTGTTCTTCAATTGCGTCAACAACGTTAGCAAAATGAAGTTGCAACTCCTGTGGCGGCGCCGGGACCAAAAACTCTCGCAGTGTCTGCAGATTTATATTCTTTTGAGCAACTTGCGTTGCCCGCTGGTCCAAGATGTCCCTGAAAAACCAGAACAATCCCTGAACATACTTAACTCGGCAAGGATCTGCAGACGCAAATCCGACTACGCTATCGGGAAAGCATGCATCAAACGTCAATATACCTGTGTTTGCGATATTAGCGGCTATCGTGATGCACAAAGTACCAGACGGCCAAATCTTACTTTGCTTTAGACCAATTTCTGAATAACTCGCGTGAAATGTTCTAATGTAGCCACCAGAGTTCGCAACATCACCGGTTTGAATGAGTGGGTACGGTCCGCCTAGCAAAGCTGGATCGTTACGAGGACGATGCCTTGATATTCCGCGGTCGAGCTTTCCCAGTTCCTGAAGTGGCTTTCGTTCCCATCCCATCGGGTTGGTGACGGGGTCGCCGAACATGTCGAGGAAGGTGGCTTGGAGGAGGGTGTCGAGTTGGGCGATCGACTCGCGACGTTTCGCACGCAACGCGTCCGCCGCATCCAAAATGGCCGCGATCCGCTTCTGCTCGGAGAGAGGCGGCAGAGGGATCAGAAGAGATTTCAGGGTCGTTGCGTTCACGCCGGGCTGAGCAACCCCGCGAGCATTTCTCGTAATCTGATTCCAGTAATCCCTGGATTGAAAATAGTGGCTTACATAACCAGGCCAAGCTCGTTCTTGGTTTAACCTTACACGAATCAAGTAGGACGCAAATACGGCATCTTTAGGGCAGCCGCGAATGAGGTAGCTTTTACCGGTCGTCGCTCCCGTTCGCGCAAAAACAATGTCCCCGGATCGCAATCTCGCCGCTTCACTTGCTCGCGTATCACATTCGCACCACGGCACCTCCTCCCAGTCTACCGAACCATCCTGAATGTCGGTGATCCGCAGGAACTTAGGCCCAACCGCAGATGAGGATGCTGACGCTGTAACGCCGTAGTCGACTTGCGAGGCGACCTCGCTGAGTTCAACCTTCATCCCAACAACCCCTCCAGTTTCTTCCTTCCCTTGGCGATTTCTTCTTCGAGTTTGGCCAGTCGCTTTAAGATTACTTTGGGGGATTCGTGCTCGACTTGTTCGTATTCCACTTCCTGGTAGCGGTTGATCGACAGGTCGTAGCCGTTGCTCACGATCTCGGACTTGGGGACCAGAAAGCTCTTGTCGGTTCGCTTCCGCTTCGCTTCGCCCTTGCGGTTCTTCCACCGCTTGAGGATCTCCGGTAAATCGCTCTGCTCCGGCTGCGGTGTCCGCTTGTCGTCCAGCGAAAACCCGTCGGACTGCATCTTGTAAAACCAGACGTTGTCGGTCCCGCCCGAGTTGGTCTTGGTGAACAGCAAAATCGCCGTCGAAACTCCGGCATACGGCTTGAACACACCCGAAGGCATCGAGATGACCGCGTCCAACTTCTGGTCTTCGACCAAAATCTTCCGCAGCGTCTGGTGCGCCTTCGACGACCCGAACAACACCCCGTCGGGCACGATCACCGCGGCCCGCCCCCCGGTCTCCAACAGCCGCAGCACCAGCGCCAAGAACAGCAACTCGGTCTTCTTGGTCTTGACGATCTGTTGCAGATCCTTGGCCGTCGATTCGTAGTCGAGGCTGCCGGCGAACGGCGGATTGGCGAGGATCAGTGTGTACCGCTCGGCGTCGTCCTCGTCGGCTTGGGCCAGCGAATCCTTGTAGCGGATGTCGGGGTTTTCGACGCCGTGCAACAGCATGTTCATGCTGCCGATCCGCAGCATCGTGTTGTCGAAATCGTAACCGTGAAAAGTCCCCTCGTTGAACCGACGCCGCGCCGCGCTGCTCTTGTAAATCGCCTCGCTGTGATGCGCACGCAAATGCTCCGAAGCGGCGACCAAGAAGCCGGCGGTGCCACAGGCCGGGTCGCAGATCACATCCTTGGGCGTCGGGGCCGTCATCTCGACCATCAGCCGGATGATGTGCCGCGGCGTGCGGAACTGGCCGTTCTGGCCCGCGCTGGCGATCTTGCCCAGCATGTACTCGTACAGGTCGCCCTTAGTGTCGGCGTCAGCCATCTCGATGCCGTCCAACTGGTCGACCACGTTGGCCAACACCCGCGGGGTCGGCATCAGGAACAGCGCGTCCTTCATGTGGTGGCTGTAGGTCGATCCGCCCTCACCGTCGTGCTCGCCCTTCTGACGCAGCGTCTTGATGAACGGAAAGACCTCGTCACGGACGACCGTGAACATCGTCTCCGGCGCCTCCTCCTTGAACCGCGACCACCGCAGTTTGTCCTGACGGCGAGAAAAAATCGGCTCGTCGATCGGCTTACCCGTCCGCGCCGCCTTGCGTTCCTTCAGCGTCTGCAGCTCGTCCAACCGCTTGATGAACAGCAGGTAGGTCAGCTGCTCGATGACCGACAGCGGGTTGGAGATACCCCCGGACCACATCGTATCCCAGATACGGTCGACCTTCGATTTCAATTCACCAGTGATCATGCCGATTCCCGAATCCCCAAAAGCGTCGCCACGGCCACCCCGCCCGACGCATTGTGGATCATCGCCCGCCCGCCCGAAACCAGCCCCCCACCCGCCTTCTTCCAGGCCCGC
>SKZY01000207.1 GCA_007127095.1 Planctomycetaceae bacterium | reverse complement strand
GACGTGCCGTCGCGATCGACACCGACCAGTTGGTCGGTGTCGTCGTAACTGTAAACGGCGTCCTCGGCCGAATGGCCCGCGACGAGGAATTCTGTTAGGCGATTGCCTTCGTCGTAACTTAGCGAATAGCCGGCGAGCAGCACCGATGCGCTGTCGCGGTGGTCGATGCCGGTCAAACGTCCGGCGAAGTCGTAATCGCAACTGCTGACGGCGACCGTTTCGCTGCCCGCCAGGTCGGCGTAACGGGTGATCTCGGCGAAGCGGTTTTTGAACTCCAGGTCGTAGTCAAAATCGACCCGCTTTTCCGCCACCGCGTTGCCGCCGGACTGACCGGCCTGGGTGATCCGCGTGATGCGGTTGAGGTAGTCGTATTGGTACTCGTTGATCAGATCGGCGGTGTTGTCGATCTCGACCGACAGCGACGTGCGACGGCCGAGCGGGCCATAGTCGTAGGCGATCCAGGCCACGAACAACATCCCGCCGCCGTCGGGATCGAGAAACGTTTCGGCAAGCGAGCGTCCCATAGAATCGCAAGTCTAGTTGATCATGCGGCGCAGCGGATCGATGAAGCGCAGCAGTTGGTCGGCAGCGTCACAGACGAACGTCGTGCCCGCTCCGAATGGAGTGCGCTGCCTCGTTAAAATCTACGATACCGAACCAACAAAAGCCGGTCAACAATATAATCAAAAATCAAAAACCGATCGACCGCCGCGGAGGCAATCCGAAATTCGCAACAACTCGGCCGCGCACCCTTCAAAGAAAATCAAAATCCCGACCGTCACAACTCGGCCGAAACGACAGCATCAAGAAGGCCGAAAACAATTAACCCCGTCTGCCTCGGTTGATTGTTACATTTCCTTTTTTACTGTTTCTCCAGCCCTTGCCGTTCGGGAAGCGTTTACTGCGTGATTCAAAGAGCAACTGATTACCATCGATGCAGCAAAGGCGCATGCAATAGACGCTAAGCCAAAGAACAGCGAGAGCCACCGAGGCGATAAGTATACGCCTCTTACTTCTGCGATAACCATCAGAACAGCCGCTACGGCATACAGACACACTCCCCAAATAACCCCCCGAGCTCGAATTTGTTGCCCACTCCTAAAGCAAGCAATCCAATACGCGACAAGCACAAAGCCAAGAATCACCACCAACACGTAAACAGCTTGTGCAATAGCTTCGCTCAGAAACGCGTCAAAAACATCACTTCTGGCAGTAATCATCGTCTGGCCCCCTGCGGTAATGGCATCGGGTTGGGATGCGGCCTCAACACGTGATCCCAAAGCGTTTCGTCACTTCCGCCACATGTCGTGTACTGAAGTTAACCCCGGGTTCCGCTCGACTCGCGGAGCTCGGCATCGCTACACCCGGGGCTACTGCCTGTCGCCGACTTCGCGGCTTTCGGAATCAAAAAATCGGCTTGAACGCAAACACCGAAAACAATGAATCAGTGGAACCAAAATCGAGAACCCTTACGTCGACATGAGGCGTAGCGCTGGCAGCACAGTTGGTCAAATGATTAAAGCTGCAGACGAAAGTCTCTGCGACTTCCGCTACATCGTCGATCTGCCCAGTGACGTCGGCGGTTACGGTTCGCCGTGGAGACCTTGCGGTGTCCCGGCGATGACTCGGTTGTCATCGGCCGACGGCGGGTTTTCTAGTGAAAGCAGGGCGAATAGGTCGGCCATTTCCTGTGGCGTCATCTGTTCCTCCAGTCCCTCGGGCATCAACGATTGCTGGTTGTCCTGAATCGCCTCGATCTCATCGATCGGTACGATTTCCTGTTTGCCGCCCTGGACCTTGAGCACGATTCGTCGGTCGCTCCGTTCGACCACCAAACCGCTAATCGCTCGACCGTCGACGGTCAGTACGCTGACGCTTTTGTAGGCGTCGCCGATCACCAAACTGGGATCGAAAACGCTGACGACCAGTTGTTCAAACTGCGAACGGCCGTTGCGGGTGATGTCCGGACCGACTTCGTAGCCTCGGTTGTGCATCACATGGCATTGTCCACAGATCCGGTCATAAACCGCCCAACCGCGAGCCGCATCGCCATGGGCATCGGTGAGCAAGAAATCGGTCATCTCGCTTACGACCTGGCGACGGTTCGCCGAGTCCTGCAGTCGAACGGTGCCCCAGATCGACTTGACTTGCCCCCGAACCGCCTCGGATCGGCTGGCGGCCAATTGGCGGATCTGGTCGGGTCCGAGCATATCTTTGGCGAGGTTACCGCGGACGATTTCGTCCAACAGCAGACTCGCGGTGGAGTCTCGTTGGATCATTCGGCCGGCGACCATGGCCCGCGCACCGACCGGCAGCCGCGACCACTGGCCGAGTAACCCTCGCTGAGTGTCAGCGTCGCCGTGGCTAACCACGGCCGACATCAGCGCATCTCGCCAGCCGTCATCGACGGGGCGGTTCGCGTCGAGGTCGGAGATCCATTGGTTCACCGCGGCGGCGAGCGCGGCGGGCGTCGTCACCGCGACGGTTTCCAAAGCCTCACGGCGACGGTCGGTGGGCAATTGGGGGTCGAGCAACAACGCCGCGACCTTCCGCTGCGCCGTTTCATCGTCGGCGAACGCTTCGAGCTGCCAACGCGCCGGGCCGGCGATGCGGGCTTGGTGGAGCCACTTCAGCAGCACCGGACGGGCGGCCGCCGCGCGAATTTCTCCGGTTCGCAGCTTGGCCAACACCGCCCGCAACACGTCGTCGCTGGGATCGGGCCCGACGGCGACGACATCGGCGATCGCCAGGACCGAGGCGAGCGTTTGGACGTCGTGATCGCCGCTCAGGTCGGGGCGAACTTCGGCCAACAGTCGGGTCGCGATCCGTGGCGCCATGGCGTCGAGCAACGTCGCCGTGGACGTCGAGCGGGCCAATTCCGCGACGATTAACGATTGGTCGTCGACGACGTGAGGCTCTAGATTCCGCCAGACGATCCGCGGCAAAGAACCATCGTCCTCCGCGCCCCGCAGCACGTCCAAAAGTAGGCGGGTGGGTGTGACTTCGGCGGGCGAGTCGGCGGGCAGTTTGCCAGCGGCGATCGCGGCTTGAACCCGCACCCGTGGGTCGGGATGGCTAGCGGCCGATTGAAGATCATTTTCCGTCCACCGCTGGATCGATTGGCGATCCGACTTTGACAAAGATTCGCGGGTAGCCAGTTGACGGATCCGTTCACCGGCCGTGCGAACACACCAAGACGTCACCAGCGGGTCGGCGGCGAAACGGTCTTTAAGACGGGCCAGTTCTTGTAGGGTCATCTGTGGGGCCGACAGCGTCGTCGTCAATAATTGCAGCGACCGCGACGAATCATCCTCGGTCAGTCGCCCCAGCAGCGCCGCGAACGTTTGTCGGCTGGCGTCGCCTCGATCGGTCCGCAACCGCTCGGCCAAGATGACGGCAGCCCGCTGACGATAGAACAGGTTGGCATGTTGCAGCAGGTCGATCAGTTCGTTGTCAGCCAACACGCCCAGGTCGGGATGCTCGATCTCGGGACGCTGTTCGTAAACGAGGCGATACAACCGTCCGTGGCCGCGGTCGACACCCTCGGGATCGGCGTTGGCGTCTTGGTAGCAGTGGTAGCGGTCGTACCAGTCGAGAATGTAAAGACAGCCGTCGGGGCCGAGTTTCTGTGCGACCGGCATGAACCAGACGTCGTTGGCGGTGAGCAGGTCGGGGTGTCCCTGGCCACGATAGGTCGACCCGTGACGGGTGACCGAATCGGCGTTGATGCAGCCGC
This sequence comes from Planctomycetaceae bacterium, assembly GCA_007127095.1. Lineage (GTDB taxonomy): Bacteria > Planctomycetota > Planctomycetia > Pirellulales > Pirellulaceae > UBA6163. The sequence goes on along the minus strand of SKZY01000207.1, from coordinate 3,485 downwards.
CGTGGATGTTGCCCATGTAGAGCTTGTTTCGGTACTCCGCCGGGTAGGCTGGCGAATCAAAGTATTCGAGCCCACAGTAGGCGGCCATCTGGTGCTTGTGGCTGACGATCGAATCGATCTTCCAGGTGTGCGGCGGATAAGGGCCACCCTGGCGATGGTAGTAGCCGGTTTCGGTCAGATGCCAGAGGTGATCGATCACACAGGCGCTGATAAACGCTTCGCCTTCGGGGTCGAACGCGATTCCCCAGGGGTTGCTCGTCCCTTCGCAAAACAGCTCGAACCGATGAGTCGCCGGGTCGATGCGAAACATGGCACAGGTGAAATCGAAGGTCTGATCCCCCTGACGAACGACACTGCGATTGAAGACGCCGTTGAGGCCGTAGAGATAACCGTCGGGGCCCCAAGTCAGGGCGTTGGGCAATTCGTGGGTATCGTCGCGTCCAAAACCGCTGACGACGACCGTCTGCCGATCGGCCCGATCGTCCCCGTTGGTATCCTCCAGGAACAAAATGTCGGGTGCGTTGGCGACCCACACGCCACCGTGACCGACCGCGATTCCCGACGGGATGTTGAGCCCATCGGCGAAGATCTTGACCGAATCAAAGCGACCATCGCCGGTGGTATCCTCCAAGATCTTGACCCGGTCGCGTCCCGGGCCGGGCTCACGTCTCGGGTATTCGAAGCTCTCGGTCACGAACAGCCGACCGCGGTCGTCGAAGGCCATCGCCACGGGATTGACCAGGTCGGGCTCGGCGGCCACCAATTCGACCCGAAACCCTTCCGGCACAGTCATTTTGGCCAGCGCCTCGGTCGGCGACAGTGGCGGCCCCGGCGGCTGACTTTGGCGCCGCGGGATGAACGGCTCAGCGTCCGCTGCGAGTGACGTGGCGAGATCGCCGCTGAGGATCGAGAGGAAGGCGGCGACGGCTAGCGAAGGGACCCGAGTAAAACGCATGACTTTCCGCGATTGCGAACCAAGAAGGGGGACGTGGTATCCGACAAGGCCGATTGTATATCAAAATCCGAGCCGCAAACCGCTCCGCTGCCATGACAACCCCTAAGCTCTGTCTGAAAACCCTTTACCGAGCGTCTGGGCTGTCAGCCTCAGCACGCGGATCGCGGTGTCGTCGAGCGCGACATGATGCGATTCGACTCGCCACCGAGGTGTGGCAACCCGCTCGACAAACTCGGTCACCAGCGAACGATAAGGGTCGCTCAACAGCACTTCGCCGCCGGGTGCCAGGTGGGAGGCGAGCGTATCCAACAGGCCCGGCCAGCAGTGGCGAAGATAGGTCACGTCGCTGCCGATGATCAGCGAAAAACGTCGATCGATCCGATCGACCCCGAACCGCAGTCGGCGGATGGTACAACCGTCGATCGCGTTGCGGGCCAGGGTGAGCCGGAGCAGCAGCAGCGGGTCGGTGGCACCGTCGGTGAAGGTCACGCGAGCACCGCGTGCCACGGCTGCCAAGCCTCCCGCACCGACGCCACAACCGAGCTCCAAAACGGGCAGGGCGGTCAGGTCGCGGTCGGCGAGGAACCGGTCGATGCCGCGGGTTGAAGGCCAGACCTGCGCCCAGAACGGGTCGCTGGTGTCCGCGGAGGAACGGTTGGACGTTTGCCGACAGACGGTCGTGAGTACCTGATCGGGGTCGCTCGGCAAAGCCAGGTCGAATGCGCGATCGGCGATCCGCAGCGGGTGCCAATGCCAGGCCAGCCGACGGTCGCAGCGGCAGCGAAGGGCGTTCCAGTGCGGGTGCCGCCGCGGTTCGAAACGCGGGGTCACGTCCGTACAGGCTCGCAGCGATGCTCCGGGTCACCGCGGTAATCGGCGAGCACCTCTTCCAGTGCTCTCAGTTGGTCGCGGGCCGGTTGGGCGGCGTCGAGAAACAGCCACTTGCGGCCAGCGATCTCGCACCAGGCGGGCGGTTGGCCGCCGAGCAACTCCTGGCGGACCTGAAAGCCCATCGCCCGCACTTCGCGGATCCTTCGCCGCAGCCGTTGGATCACGTTTTCGTCACCGGCCGTGATCGCTGAGTCATCCATGCATACTTCTCCCTTCGAGCCAGCCGCCACGGGGCCAGGATCGGCTGGGTAACCCCGCTCGGCTCGGTCGCCTTTATCGATTGCGCGGATCGTTATGTAGTCGGTCACGGCCGATGCCCGATAGATCGAACAGACCGCTTCATTCCTCAGACAAGTCGATCACGGATGAATCAACCGAGCCCCCTGACCCCTTCGCAACCCTCCGCCACCGATCGCGCCGGAGTCGGCGAAGCGGCGGGTTTCGCCTCGGCGGAGCCGGCGATCGGGCCGCAGCAGCGAGCGACGGGAGCGATGCGCCCCTCCACCGAACCGACCGTCACGCTCCCTCAAATCGAGCTCGACAGGCTGCGGGCCTTGGCGACTCTGGGCGAACTGACCGGCACGGCGACGCATGAGTTCAACAACGTCCTGATGACGATCATGAACTACGCCAAATTGGGAATCCGCGACCGCAGCGATGCCGCCCGCGACAAAGCGCTCTCCAAAATTTTGGAATCGTCGCAGCGGGCGGCAAAAATCACGGGGACGATTCTGGCCCAAGCCCGCAATCGGCACGACTCGATGCAGCCGACCGACTTGACGGCGTTGGTCAACGACACGCTGGAATTGCTCAGCCGCGAGATGAGGAAGTATCGCGTCCGGGTCGAGACGGCGATCGATCCGGAGACGCCCAAGGCGATGCTCAGCGGGAATCAGATCCAGAGCGTGTTGATCAATCTGCTGGTCAACGCCCGCCAAGCGATGCCCGATGGCGGCACGGTGGCGGTCGGCTTAGCACCGGATCGCGAATCCGACGAAGTCATCCTCAGCGTTCGTGATTCCGGAGCCGGGATCCCACGCGAAAAATTGCCGTCGATTTTCGAACCTTTTTATTCGACCAAATCGGGGCCCGATGAGTCGGGAAAGGGTGGCACTGGGCTCGGGCTGGCTTCCTGCAAGGGAATTATCGATGCCCATGGCGGGCGGATTCGGGTCGAGAGCACCGTCGGTCGCGGTACGGCCTTCATCATCCGGCTAAAAGCCGCCGGCTGACCGAAAACCTCCGTACAACGACTTTTGCTTTGGCAAAAAGAGGGCCGAAATTTGGCTCGCGACGGCTGAGTCGATACACTGAGGGCGGGTGAAAGCCAAGTTCAAACCGTGCCGGGCGTGGCGGCAGCCCGAACGCGGATTCGAGCGGTTTGCTTTCATGCCGACCCACGTCCGCAATCTTCCCGCCTTCTGAAACGAAAAGTCCCGCCTGTGTTTCAGCCAATATTACTTCGCGTTTCAATTCGCGTCGCCCGTTGTCTGCCGAGGCCGCGTGCTCTTCTGAGAGCGATTTTCGTGGCCCTAGTCGTCGGCGGCCTGTTCACTGGCGGAATGACGCCGGTCTGGGCGACACCCCCGAGCGTCGAAGACTTGCAATTCTTCGAAGCGAAGATCCGTCCGTTGTTGCT
>SKZY01000162.1 GCA_007127095.1 Planctomycetaceae bacterium | reverse complement strand
GGCTGAGTGAGTCGAAGATAAAACGATCAACCGGCTCGCCCGCCCATGTCGGATCGGCGACCGCAGGTGGCGAGCATTCGACCGGCGACTGGAGACTCCACCACGACCGCCGCTCGGCCAATCTCGCCTGCCACGCCGCCTCGGCCGCTTCGTCAGGCGACGGCGGCGCATCGCGTGGATCGACCGCCCCCATTCGGACCCACGCTTCGAAGTCGGCGACGATTCCGTCGGGCAATTTTCCGTCCGGCGGCATCTCCACTGACTCGTATCGCAGCGCCGCTAACAACAGACTGCTTGCCGGGTCGCCCGGCGTGATCACCGGCCCCGACTCGCCGCCGCGAAGCAGGCCATCGCGATAATCCAGCACCAGCTCACCCTGGGCGTTCGGCGCTGCCGACGAGTGGCATTCGTAGCAGTGTGCGATCAACACCGGCCGGATCCGCGATTCGAAAAACTCTTGCGGATCGTCAGCACAGGCGTCCCGCAACGTCACCGACAAGAACGATCCGGATATCAGACCGACCAGCACGATGTGGGTAAAGCAGGAGCCCGGGCGGACCGAGTGGAGGCGAGGATAAGCGTTCATCAACCGCAATTCTACAGCGGTTCGAGCCACGATGGCATCAAGATACTTCAAATTGGCCGGGTCGAAACATTTGCCGGGTTGTCACGCCGGTTCCGCTCAGGCCCCATTCGCTCGCGGTATTCGCGAAGCGATGAAAATCGAGGCGAATCGAAGGTTATCCACTGTCACTGGTCACTGTCAGTAGCACCGGCGAAGCGGAACGCGTAGACGTCGGCATCCTTCAATACCAATCGGACTTGGACCGCCTTGCCAGCCAGCTTGGATACGTCCGAATCGCCTTTCCACGAGGCCGGCAAGGCGACGCTGTCCCCGAACATCGTGTCGCTTTCGGCGAGCGTAAAACCGGGAATCGGTTCGCCCGCCTCAAGCAGTTCCACCTGCACCGACCCGGCGGCGGACGTCGAAACGTTCAGTAGCAACCGGGTCGACTGAGGTTCATCACCAGCGTCTTTTTCGGCGAACAGCACGGGCTTGGTCATCACTTCACCGCCTGAAAACGGAGAGTGGATGGAGACGAAACCGTCAAGACGCCAAGTATGCCGACGAAGTTTGACGGCGTCACCCTCGTAGTAGTCCTCGGTGGTATAGATCGAAAGTTCGTTGGGCGCTCCGGCGATGTCGGACTCGGTTTCCACGATCCCCCACGCCGGCAAATTGTTGCGATTGATCCACCGGGTGGCTTGTAATCCCGGCCTGACGATCGCCTCGGGCCAGCGATGGAACGTCCGACCATCGCGGCTCGACATGAATACCGCATCGGAAACGCCTTTGGCCGGATGCTCGCTCGGATTGCGGTTGGGGATAAACCGCTTGGGCAAGCCAATAAAAAGGTGTGGAGCCCGGTGGTATGCCACGATTCCATTGGTGTAGAGATGCTCAGGCGAGACACCGGTATAGTTCAGCCATTGTGGCTCCGACCAATCGATGAAATCTTTAGAGACTGCCGTCTTGATGTCGCGAACGCCGTTGCGAAAGTGCCGATGGAAATCGACATATCGCTGGCGGTGGGTGTCAAAAAATGCAAGGTTTAACGAATCGAACGCTCCGTCGGTGATCACCGGATTGTCATGCATCAATTCCCAATGGATGGCATCCGGCGACTTGAAGACATACAGCCCCTTCCCTCGCGAGCCGACAGCTTTGTATTTTTCATCCGCGGCCGCGTTGGGATTGGTGTCATGGAAAGGCGCAAAATTATGGACGCCGGGGCCGTCCGCCCAAACGATGTTGTTTTCTTTTGAACCATCGAATTCGAACAGACCGAGCTTTGGCTTGACCCACCGTATTCCGTCATCGCTTTCGGCATAGCAGATAAACTCAGGATGGTTCTTGATCTTACCGCTACCATGAGCTTCCACGTGGTGCCCGCGGTAATACATGCGATACTTTTCGCCATCGTGGAAAACGGTGTGGTAGGTTGACGTATTTCCTTCCCACGGTTCGTCATGGCTGATGACGACCTCTCGGTCGGTCGGTTTATGCAACATCAGCCTCGCCGCTCCAGCGAGCGAATCGATCAGATGATCATCAACGAACGGTTCCAGCCGGTCACCGATCGCGATCGGACCGGCGGCATCGTCTGCAGTGTTGACCCGCACCTTCGCAAGGTAGATGCTCGATTTGCCTTCGTGCGAAGCGTAATAGCTGACGTGCAAGATGCCGTCTCGGAGTACAAACCCGGGATAAGACGTATCACCTCCCGAAGGCAACGTGAGTGCCTCAGTCAGTTCGGCGGTAGCGGGATCGATCCAGAATAGCGAGGTGCGTTGGCGACCGTCGTACAGACGTCCGCCACCGAGCAAGCGACCGTCGGGTAGACGGATCATCTCCGGCCCACCGACGGGCGCATTCATGACCTGCCATGTCCAATCGGTGTACGGGGCCTCGGACGTGCCGAGTTGCGCGGGGCCGCTGCAACGGAGTAGGCAGTATGCCGTATCGTTGTCGTCAAAAACGATCACGCTCTCGTTGGGATAATCGCTTTCGACCCCCAAGTCATCGACGTGGGTTACTAACGCCTGATCGCTCCCGGTCGCGTACAGGCGAGCGAATCGCGGTTCGACGGTTCGATAGCCGATGCTGTATCCCACACCGTCATGAAAGTTGATTCCCCAGGTCCACAGGTCCGGATCGCCCACGTCATGCGGTCCGTCCCAGCTCTTCAGGTCGTCGGTGTACCAGGCCAGTGATTGATGCTTCTGCTGCGAGGTATCGAATAGCTGCAAGGCAGTCAGCAACATCAACCGGCCGTCGGGCAGAACGCCGAACTTCGCGTCACGAATATCGCCCCGGCTATCTTCCAAAGCCGCCAAGGATTCCCACGCTTCGCCATCGCCAGAAGCGATGATCCGGATGCGAGAATCCTTCACCCCGCCCGCGTGCGACGGTGCCTCGCGGAAACCACAGACCCATTGGTCTTTGTAATGAACCAAGTCGGTGAATGCGTTGTGCGGGGCGGCATCCCATATTTTTTCGACGCTCAGTAACTCTAGGTCCGGCGACGTGACGTCGGCCGACGTGGCTGGCCGGGGAATGGCTACGGATCCGTACAGCACGAACAGGCAGGCCGAAGCGAATAGGCGAAGATGTAACATAGATGGTTCTCTTGATGACAACGTGAGCGGAATACATGCCGGCAGATCGCGGCACATTTAAAATAGCTGATGAATCGGTTGGCCTTGCTCGAGTAAGTTGTAGGGACGGCCCTGAGAGTCGTAGGCCATCAAGTCATCGGTTTTTGTCGCGGCATAAACCGTCTTGGCGATATCGGCAGGGGTCAAAGGTCGCTCGTCAGGATATTCGCCGAGCCGGTCACTCGATCCGAAAACCTGCCCTCCACGAATCCCCCCGCCAGCCATCAAGACGCTTTGGCAGTGTGTCCAATGATCGCGACCGGCACCACTGGGACCTCCGGAACGTGGGTCACCGATCTTCGGAGTCCGCCCCATCTCGCTAGTCACCACCAGCAGCGTTTGTTCGAGCAACCCGCTTTGACTCAAATCTTCCACCAAGGCCGAAAAAGCTTGGTCAAACTCCGGCAACAGGTCCTCCTTGAGGCAGTTGAAATTGTTGCCATGCGTATCCCAACTACCGGCGCTGCGACACTTTTTACGAAGCGAATCGTCTCCTTTCCAGAATACGGTCACGAAAGGTACCTCCGCTTCGACCAATCGGCGGGCCAACAGTAGGCTCGTCCCGTTGATCGACTCGCCATAACGACTACGGGTCGCTGCGGGTTCTTGGCTAACATCAAATGCGGCGGTCGCATCGGCCGACAACAACAAACTCAGCGCTCGCTGCTGGTGCTGTTTCCAGAGTTGTTCTACCGGAAAGGCCTCGAAATCGCGTCGCGCCACATCGAGCTTGGATAGCAACTCTTGACGGCTTTGTAGTTGGTCGCGAGTCACGTCGCCGCCGAGCGCCAGCGCGGGGGCTTGAAAACGGAGCGGTTCGTCGCGGGAACCGTGAATGTACAGCGGGTCGAACTCGACACCGAGCCTGGCCGCAAACTGACCGGGTCGTGTGTAAGGGGCCGGACTAGGCATGTGCGGCAGGCTCAGTAAACCGGGTAGGGTACCGGTCGGGGGGCGACGCGAAACGACGACCGAGCCGATGTACGGCCAATCATCCGGATAGGGCCGACGGTCGTTGCCCTGAGCCAAAAACGTCGCATCGGGAACATGGCCGGTCAGGTTGTAGTAATAGCCGGCATGATGATCATTGGTGTTGACGGTGCCATTGACCGATCGAATCACCGCTAGGTGATGAGCCTGCTTAGCGAGCAGCGGTAAGTGCTCGCAGAGACGAATGTCGGGGGCAGTGGTCGCGATCGATGAGAATGGCCCACGGTACTCACTGGGCGCGTCCGGTTTCATGTCCCACGTATCGATATGCGAGGCGCCGCCGCATAGGAAAAACAGGATCACCGATTTGGCCTTGCCGACGCCATCGCCTGACCTCGTCTGGCCTCCTCCGCTAGCAGCGGACCCGTCACCCCAGGCCTGACCGGGACGACCGAACTGAAGGCCCGCAAAACCGCTGGCCGAAGCCAGCAGGAAGTCACGTCGACTCGCGGCGCCTCGGCCCCCGAGCGGCCGCCGATACTTCGTTAACATGGGAGTGTCTTTCCTCTTAGGGATCTTCTACGACGAGCTACAATTGATTCGCCCCGTCGGCCGTAATCTCGACGCTCAGCGGCGACGTCTCCGGCTCGGTGTAATCCTTGGGAACCGATAAAACCTCCCCCGCGGCGATGCCATCCAGCGGCGGAGGTATGTCGACGGTCACCTTGTGCGAGCCGAGCACAGCGCCATCGCCGCGCGTGTAAGTGGAAAGCGTAAATTTTCCATTCTCATCGAGTGCACCGACGGCGGGATTGCCCTCGCCGACCGGGTGAAGCGTCACCGCCCCATGGTCGATCGGCTTGCCATTGTAAATCACTTGGCCTCCGGCTGGGGCCGTGGGCGGCAGATTCGGATCGCGACCCGGCCCGCAGCCGACCGCGACCGAAAAGATCGCCCCGCAAAATACCACCCCGCAAAATACAACCCCGTACGAATGCTTCAGCCACGAACCACCTGCATTCGTCGGCTCGGCTTGAGGTCCTAATACAGCCATCATGCTGAGCAATCTCCTGCGGAAATCAGAAAAAGGTTGGAAGCACATCCGAATCATCGTTCGAGTCCGCCCAGTGGCAGCGAATCTTGTGGGTGAACCAGTTGTTGATAGTGTGCGAAATTGACTGACTCGGAAACGAAATGGGTGCTTCCATCGACCATCAAAAAATGGCAGCCACCGGGGTGAAAACTGTTCGCCGTGAAGCCATCGAGCCAACCGTGTTGGGCCGCGGTTCGTTGGCCGATCCGCGTGTAGACCCGGTGGACATGATTCGGGCCACGGTGACTGGACATCGGCGCGTGCCAAGACATCCAACCGGACCATGCGTACCACTCGGGCGAGATTTCACCGACAAAGATCACATTGGTTGTTCCGTCGATCACGTCGCGCATCTTCAATGGCGGGCCTTGGCGGCGATCGAACATGGCATGAGGATAATTCGACGTAGCCAGTGGAATATCATACCCGTGCCCATTAAAGCCTTTGTAAGTGGTCACCCCGACAGGTGCGTCTCTCGGACAACCCCCATGCGGAAAGCACCAATTGGACCAGAGATACTGGTTCCCGGCCTTCGTGACGTCGCCCGACGGGTCACTCGGGCAGAGGTACGGCGCCATCGGCATCCGGGCCAGATCTAAATTCGATGGCACTCCCACGGTACTGATCACCGGCTGCCCAAAATCGATTTGGTCATAAAACGGTGTCTGTTCGAGGAACGGCAAAATCAACGCTCGCCAACTGATCCCACTGTTGTTCGCCGCACTGCCAAAGTTGCTGCCCCCGTGAGTCGCCCAACCCTGATTCTTCGGAAACGAACGAAAGGTGTCATGGTAATTATGGAGCGCCAAACCGATCTGCTTCAGATTGTTGGAACACTGCATCCGCCGGGCTGCTTCCCGAGCCGACTGGACCGCCGGTAGCAGCAACCCCACCATCACCCCGATGATCGCGATGACCACCAGCAACTCGACCAATGTGAAACCGAGTCGCTTACTGTTATTGCACTTCATCAGATGCTCCCAAGGAAACGAACTACGACAAAAAGTCTTCGTCCACCACCGCTCTGAAACATTCTTGCGGTGGCAAACGATTCGCTCAGCAACCAGCCGACGAGACCGGCAGCCCCACCCCTACCTCTCAATTTACAGATTTCAAACCAAAGTCAATTAAAAGATCCTACAACAATGCGCGGTGTGTCGACTCTCATTTCCCGAGACCGGGCGGATCGGACTCGGCGATGCAGAGCAGCTTGGTCCGGGTTCGAATCAGTAAGCTTTCACCCGAAATGGCGGGTGTCGCGATGATGCTTTCGCCGACGTCGTTAGCCGCCAGTTCTTCGTATTGACCATCGTCGCTAAGGACGAGCACGACACCGTTTTTTCCGGCGATATAAATCTTGCCATCCCCCGAGACCGGTGAAGCAAAGTAACTGTTACCGCGGCCGACCCGCTTTGGTCGGCGCAACGGCTCGCCCTTCTGGAGATCAAAGACGGTGGTAATGCCTCCTTCTTTGATCAAGAACATCTGGCCGCCAGAGATATAGGGCGAGACGATGTGATCGGTGTGCCGAGTCGGATGCCTCCAGAGGACGTGCGATCGTGTCACGTCACCCTGGCCGCCACCCTGGATCGCCATGACAGCCTGGGCCGCGTTGTTTTCTGCGGGCGTATCAAAGGTCGCCCCGGCAAAGTTGTCCGGATGTAGGAAAGCGAGGTCGAGTTCACGACCTTCGAGCACACCGTCCCCATTCAGGTCTCCCCGATCAAATGTTTTGCGGAGGAAGGCTTCGGGAATCGGCGTATCACCCAGGAATGCTTGGATTTCCTGCTTTGTCAATTTGCCATCTTTGATTCCCGTTTCAGCTCCATCGACGGCGGCCAGCCACTGGTTGGCGATGCCGGCACTTTGCACCGAAATGTAAATCACGCCATCGATACAAACCGGAGTGGTTTTGATGTTTCTCAACAGCGTTTTGGCAAACCAGCGGCGCTGACCCGTGTGCGGATCATAACCGATCAGCATCCCTGTTCCGGCTACGACGAT
>SKZY01000364.1 GCA_007127095.1 Planctomycetaceae bacterium | reverse complement strand
TGCATGTCCTGGTTCGTCGCGGTTTTCTGTGGCTGTTGCTCGGCCTACCAAACCGAATAGCATAGCGTCGATTTCGCTGCGAATCACCTCTTCTTTGTCACGCACGATCACAGCGTTTTCAAAGTCCTGCTGGGCAACAAGGTCTTCCTTCTGGATCTGCAGTTTATCTATCTCATCAAAAAGCTTGACTAGATCGGCAGAGTCTGGACAGTATCGGGCGGCGATTTCGCGATCATCGTCAGCTAAGTAGCCGCGCTGATGCATCGCGTCCGCTATGTCGTCAAAGCACGGGAAATCCATCGGCATATTCACTACGTCGTACTCTAAACCGACGTTGCGAATAAATCTATCGGGGAAAAAAGAGATCGTGATGCTTAGTGGGCCAGGGCGAAACATTTTCCAGGCCAGCTTGCCGATGATTGAATGCGTCTGCATTAGCGGCAATGTGATCCGCACAGCATCGTCGACGGCGTAAGCATCAAGGCCACGGTGGCGGAGCAATTCCGCAATAGACTTCGCGTCCCAAGTGTCGTCGGTTGGAACGTGAAACATCGGGACACTACCCTCGTCGACGAACTTGTGATTGTCCCCAGGATCGATCCGCGGATAATTATCTGCCTACTTATCCTCGGTTACGGGACGACTGCGGCCCTTAATCTCCGATTATCTTCAGTTTCCTTGGCGGGATCAATCCCGAGAGGGGGACGCTCCCCGAGTCGAGGCCGAGGCTTACCAGTGGGCGGTTTCAGACGTTCGCTAAGGTGGCGAGTCCGGCTTTCGAGTTGACAAAGCTTTCGAGAAAGGAGCCAGCGACCGAGGAGGTACCGCCAGTCACCGCGATCGTCATTCACTATTCTCCGCTTGCAAATCAGGCGGGATGCCGAGGTCAACCCGTTGCTCCCATGACGCCCCGGCTCCTGGCATCGCGCCGATGTCCACGGGCGGTCGTGCAAAGACCAGGCGAGCCGTCAGCCAGTCGCGGCGACTGTAAAACAACCGAACCCAAAAAACGACCCGAGAGGGCCGCTGATGTCAGCTGACGGATCAGAAATGATAAGGGATTGGGCGATGAGGGACTCGAACCCCCGACATTCTCGGTGTAAACGAGACGCTCTAGCCAACTGAGCTAATCGCCCGTGCGGGCAGGTGTGTCCTGCCCGTGGCGGGTGCCTGCGACGAACCCTCGAAAGCCGGTTCGATACGACCGACCGGGCGGGGCGTGGCAGGCGGAGGCTGATTAGGAGCGACGACGGGTTAGGCTCGTAGCATCCGGGTGTGACGTCCGCGGCGTTCGGCTCGCAGCTTGTTGCGTCGCTTGGTTTCGCTCGGCTTTTCGTAGTACTCTCGGCGACGCATTTCTTTTTTGATCCCGCTCCGCTCAACCAACTTGCGGAACCGGCGGACGGCTTCTTGGATCGATTCTCGGTCTCGGACAACTAACTTAACCATCGGTACTCCAACTTCATCTTTCTGTTTCTCCCAGGAATGATTGACGGACGGCGGAAACGATTGCCGAGCAGGCAGCTTCCGCACGATGCTGGCCGGAAAATGTAATCGTCGGTGACCTCGATTGGCAACTCCAAATCGGTCGGCTTTTCCGGATTCACACCGATTCATCCCGACCGATCGCTCAACGGCCCCGGACGGCGTTGAGCTGTTCGTTCATTTCCGACGTCGCGGCCCGCGTCGCGTCTTGCCAGCGATCGGGCCCGTACGACTTAAACTCCGGCCGGCGGTAGGCGAACAGAATATTCCGCGAATTGTTGACGATCGCCCCGCGACCGTGGCGGTCGAATCCGCCCGCGACATCGGCGGCGGCACCTCCCTGAGCCCCGAAACCGGGGATCAGGATGACGGCATTGGGCATCGCCGCCCGCAATTCCGCCAACTGTTCGGGATAGGTCGCCCCGACGACGGCGCCGACCGGACCGTAGCCGCTAGCACCGGTCCGCGACTGATTGACACCGGTGATCCACCGGGCGACGTGACGATAAATCGGCTCTCCGCCGGCCACCTGGTCCTGCAGAAAGCCGCCACCGGGGTTGGAGGTTTTGACGAGCACGAAAATACCGGCCGCGGCGGTGTCGCATGCCGCTACGAACGGATCGAGGCTGTCGTCGCCCAAATACGGACTGACGGTCAGGCTGTCACAACGCCAAGGACTCTGCCGACCCAAGTAGGCAGAAGCGTAGGCCTCGGCCGTGCTGCCGATGTCGTTGCGTTTGCCGTCGAGGACGACCAATAGCCCGGAGGCGATCGCGTGGTCGATCACCTGCCCCAAAGCGACCATCCCGGGCGGACCGAGCTGTTCAAAAAATGCCGCCTGCGGCTTCACGACCGGCACGATGTCGGCGACCGCGTCGATCACTCCCTCACAAAACCGCCGATAACTGGTAGCGACCGCCGACCAGTCGGCCCCCGCCTGAGGGGCGAGCGACGGTGGGAGCGATTCGGTACGCGGATCGAGCCCCACGCAAACGGCCGAACCGCGAGCTTCCATCGCCGCAGCGAGCCGGTCGGCCCAGGGCGATGACGCCGCCATCTCGGACGAGGGCGCCGACAGCGACGCGGACGCGGGAGAACGATGCGGCTCAGCGGACATGACGGGGTGCCGTGAAGGTGAAAGAAGCGGTTCCGATCGGTCGGCGCCCCGCCGACCGCGTGGCGGTATTAAACTGGACGATCCCTTTCTCTCCTAGTCACGATTTTCTGCCGAGCCCATCATGCACATTTCCGAACCGAGTCCGAGTCGTTTTCTAACCCGCTGCGGTTTCGCCTGGCTGCTGTCGTCGTGCGTGCTCCCGAATCTCGCTGCGGCTGAAACCGCCGAGTCAAACCTGCCGGCAGTTGTCGCCGACGGCGCGGAATTGACCTTGGTCGTCGACGGCTGCCGGTTCACTGAGGGGCCGGCGAGCGACCTCGCGGGCAACGTGTTCTTTACCGATCAACCGAACGATCGGATCGTCCGGATCGGAATCGACGGCCAGGTAAGCGACTTTTTGCAGCCAGCTGGCAGGGCCAACGGGATGTTCTTCGCCCCCGACGGCAAGCTGATCGCCTGTGCCGACGGGAATACCGAGATGTGGGAAATCGACACCGCGACGGGGCAGCACCAGGTCTTGTTCGGAACTCATGCCGGAGCCCGCTTCAACGGCCCCAACGACGTCTGGGTCCACTCCGACGGGACGCTCTACTTCACCGACCCGTTCTACAAGCGGCCGTGGTGGGACCACGATACTCAGCCACAACCGACGCAGGCGGTCTACCGAGCCGATCGCGATGGTGGCAACGTGCGATTGGTCGATGACCGCTTCAAGAAGCCGAACGGGATCGTCGGTGACCCCGGCGAAAACGGTCGCCCCGGAAAACTCTATGTCGCCGACATCGGTGATTCCAAAACCTATCTCTATCGTCTCGATGCCGACGGCCAACCGGTCGACCGGCGGCTGTTCTGCGAACAAGGGTCCGACGGCATGACGCTCGACCGCGATGGCAATCTCTACCTGACCGGCAAGGCCGGCGTCACCGTCTACAGCCCAGCCGGAGAACTGCTGGGCGTGATCCCGGTCCCCCGCGGCTGGACTGCCAACGTCTGTTTCGGCGGCCCCGACCACTCGGCGTTGTTCATCACCGCTGGCGACAGCGTCTTTACGATCGCGATGAAAACGCGAGGCCTGATCAGCCGCGCCGGGCAGTGACGATGAAGTATTGGCCGCTGCGGCGGATGTTCGCGTCACGCCAGCCGGGGACCAGGTTTTCTTGGTACCAGGCGGCATGCTTGGTCACCAGATAGAGCTGGCCACCGGGTCGCAACGCCGTGTTGGCGATGTCGACAAACAACCGAGCGATACGGAAATCGGCGTAGTAGGGCGGATTGGCGACCGCGACATCGTAGGCGGCCGCAGCGACCGACTCGCCGGCACTGTCGAGTACAGCGGTCAATGAGTTGACCCCGTTGAGGGCCGCCGACCGCGCCGCACACTCGACCGCCCGAGCGTTGCTGTCGATCGCCAACACTTCGACCGCTGCCGAGCCATCACGGGCGGCGATCGCCACGCCGACGGCGCCGCTGCCGCAGCCAATGTCGACGATCCGCAGCGGTTCTCCGTCGCGACCGGCGAGTGGGTGTGGGAGCGCGTCGATCAATTGACGGGCGCCGGGGTCGAGCCGACGATGCGAAAAGACTCCCGGCCGCGAGGCGATCTGCAACACGCGGTCTCGGTCGCGAAAGGTGAACCGGCAAGCGAGCGGACGCGGGCGTTTCTGCGGGGCCGTCTTGCGGACGACGTAGCCGACCGCATCCACCCCCGCGTCCACGCTGACCTTGGGAAACATCTCCCGCAATTGGCCGTGGACCCAACGATCGTTGCGGTTGTCGACGCTCACCACCAAGTGACCGCCGATCGTGAGACGGGCGTGAGCGTCTTGAATCAGATCGCGGGCGAGTTCGGCTTCACCGCGAAACGACAACGGCAAGACCACGGTATCGAACGGACCGGCGGGCAGGTCGGCCGTACAGACGAATTTTAAATTGTCTCGCGGAGCGACTTCGGCGATCGCTTGTCCCTCGGCAAAATGGTCCAAAAACCAACAGGTGACAGCGGCTTGAGGGCGGTTGCTGGCCAGCTCGACGGCGGCTTGAGCACGCCCCAACGACGAACAGAGAATCGTGCTTCCGGCGAGCCGTCCCGCCACGGCGATCGCGTGGGCCTCGGCGATGCGAGCCGGCGGCAGGCGGTTTTCGTCAGCGACCGGATCAACCATGATAGGAGCATCCCCGGACCTGCCGCCAGCGGCCGCAGGCACCGCTCGGGCCCCTCGGCTCTCGGCGCAATCCGCCCTTAGCCCCCTCGTTCGAAGCTTGAGCGAAGGTAAGATTCATTCCCATGACGAAACACATTTTTGTTACCGGTGGTGTGGTCAGTTCGCTCGGCAAGGGGCTGACCAGTGCCTCGATCGGCATGCTGCTGGAAAGCCGCGGCCTGCGGGTGCGGATGCAAAAACTCGATCCCTACATCAACGTCGATCCGGGGACGATGAGCCCCTATCAGCACGGCGAAGTCTACGTGCTCGACGACGGCAGCGAGACCGATCTGGACCTCGGCCACTACGAACGGTTTACCTCGGGACTGCTCTCCCGCGATTGCAACTACACCACCGGCCAAATCTATCTGTCGGTGATCGAGAAAGAACGCAAGGGACAATTCCTCGGCAAGACCGTTCAGGTGATCCCACATATCACCAACGAGATCAAGTCGGTGATCCGCCGCATGGGAGGAGCCGATGTCGACGTTGTGATCACCGAGATCGGGGGGACGGTCGGCGACATCGAAAGCTTGCCGTTCCTCGAAGCGATCCGCCAATACGCGATCGACGTCGGCCGCGAAAATTGCCTCTACATGCACCTGACCTTGGTGCCGTACCTCAAAGCAGCCGACGAACTGAAGACCAAACCGACCCAACACTCGGTCGGACAATTGCGTGAAATCGGTATCCAGCCGGATGTGCTCGTCTGCCGCTGCGAACACAGTATCAGTCGTGACGACCGCGAAAAGATCGCCTTGTTTTGCAACGTCCCGCCGAGCGCCGTGATCGAAGAAAAGGACAAAGATTTTTCGATTTACGAAGTCCCGCTCTCGTTGGTCAACAACGGGCTCGACGAATTGATCGTCAACAAACTCGGCCTGACCACGGCGAAGTCGCTCGACATCACCCCCTGGACCGACCTGCTGCACAACCTCCGCACCCCCCAACACGAAATTTCGATCGCCGTCGTCGGCAAGTACGCCGAACACAAAGATGCCTACAAGTCGATCTATGAAGCGATCGACCATGCCGGGATGAGCCATCGGACCCAGATCCGCGTCGGCCGTGTCCAATCGTCGGATATCGAACGTGAAGGTGCCGAACGTTTGCTCGCCGGCTACCACGGTATCCTCGTCCCCGGCGGTTTCGGCGAACGAGGCATCGAAGGGAAGGTGCAAGCGATCCAGTTCGCCCGCGAACGAAAAATCCCGTTCTTCGGCATCTGCCTCGGCATGCAATGCGCCGTGATCGATTTTGGCCGCAGTGTGCTCGGGCTCGACGCGGCCCATTCGACCGAGTTCGACAAAGACACTCCACACCCCGTGATCTGCCTGCTCGACGACCAGCGGAATGTGACCGAAGTCGGTGGGACGATGCGACTCGGCAGCCAACCGGCGAAGCTGGTCCCCGGCAGCGCCGCGGCGATCGCCTACGACGCCGACGACATTCACGAACGCCACCGACACCGCTACGAATTCAACAACAGCTACCGCGAACAATTCACCGCCGCGGGAATGCGGTTTTCGGGTACCAGTCCCGACGGTCAATTGGTCGAAGTCATCGAACTGCCCGATCACCCTTGGTTCGTCGCCGTACAATATCACCCCGAGTTCAAAAGCAAACCGTTGCGGGCCCATCCGCTGTTCGCCGGGTTTGTCGGCGCGGCGATCGATCGCCACCTGCGACGCGGTGATCACGAGCGAACCGCTCCCCAACCGGCCGTAATTTGAACTCCGATCCCAAACACGCTTGAGGAGAGACCGATGAACGAATCTGCCGAAGACGGCCCCAAAATCGTCGTCGACGACGACTGGAAGGCTCAAGTCGAAAAAGAGAAACAGGCGGCAGCCAAAGGGGAAACGCCCGCAGACGCTGAACCGACGCAGCCGCTGACCGCGGACTCACCGGCCGCGGAAACCCCTGCCGCGGAGACACCGACGGCGGATTCGACTCAGGGTCCGGGGGCGGCATCCTCCAACCCCGAATCGCCGACCGATACGGCGGAGTCCGTCGCCGCGACCGCATCGCAGGCCAATCGGGCTGCCGCCGGCGCGCCACCGCCGGCTACGCTCGAAGCGTTGGTGACGATGCTGTTCAGCCAAGCGATGGTCGCCTTGGGCCAGTTGCCCGGTCCCGACGGTCAACCCGCAAAGGTCGAAAAACCGCTGGCCAAGTACTTCATCGACTCCGTCGAAATGCTCGGCGAAAAGACCAAAGGCAACCTCACCGACGAAGAGACTCGTCTGATCTCCGAAGCGCTGCACGCGATGCGGATGGCGTACGTTTCCGTCAAAGCCAAGTAGCCGTCAGCAATCACCATGATGCAATCGATCACTCGCCCGTTGGCGTTCCTGTTTTCCGTCCTCCTGTCGGTCACGGCCCACAGCCAAATGATTACGGCACACCGTGGCGCCTCCCACGACGCCCCCGAGAACACGCTGGCCGCTTTC
>SKZY01000095.1 GCA_007127095.1 Planctomycetaceae bacterium | reverse complement strand
TATCGACCTCGGTGTTGATCGTACCATTACCAGCGATGAACGGTTCGACGTCGTATTCGATGCGAATCAAGTCGGCGGGAACTTCCGAGGGACTCCCGTACATCAGGTTCGTCGTCGCCCCGGGGGTCGGCGGATCGATGAAGATCCGCAGATTCTCGATCGGCTGGGTCAACCGGACCGGGATGCTAAAGGCATCGAACGGGTCGGGCAAGGCACCGAGCCCGGCATCGGGCCAACCGTTTACCAGCAACTCACCGACGGCGCCGACATCGGTGAAACCGACCGCGGCGTCGAAGTTACCGACCTGTGAACCGGCGAATCCGAAGAACGATTCACCGGAAGACTCTTCGCGGGGCGTTCTCAGAGTCCGACTGTCAAAACTGAGGTTGAACGGGATCGCCGCATTATTGATCGACCCGTCAGGGTTACGCGGTTTGATGTCGTCGACCTGCGCGGTGACGGTATTATTGAGCCGCGGCGTCACGACTAAATTCGGGATGTCTTGATCGACCAGCGAAAAATCGTTGTAGCGAATCAAGAAATCGAGACTCGATTCCGGGGCACCGGGCAGAGGCTGGACGGTCACGTTGGAGTAGCCGAGTTGCTCGATCGCCTCGCGGATATTGCGGGCCGCGGCTTCCTCCGCCGATTCCGTCCCGATGCCGGTGACGAAGTCTTCGAAGTCGACCGTGATCGTCTCGGTCGAATCGGGGAAGGTGAAATCGATCTCCCCGCCGCTCGATTGACGGATGCTGCTGGAAAACTGCAAAAATTGCGTTTCCGTTAGAACAGGCTGAAGGACCCCCTCGCCGGCCGGGTCGAACAAGACGTCGGCGTAAATGGCGAATGCCCCAAGTTTCGGGTTTCCGATTCCCGAGGGACGCAAATCGCGATAGAGGACTTCCAAGTTGAAGATCTCGTCCACGCCGACCGTCAGCTCGCGGGTCGACGCATTGAACGCGGCGGCGGAAAACGCCTCGTCACCAGCGGTCCGTGGATTGACTTGCAACTCCAGAACCTCGCTCATCGCCTCGCCACGGGCGATCCGGTTGAGTACCAACAAGGCGTCCAACGGTGTGACCTGGTTGTCACCGGAGACGTCTAGGTAATGTTCGATCTCATCAGGATCGATCCCTTCAAGACTCGGGTTGCCGCCATTCTTGCTGATATGGTTCAATACCAGCAACGCGTCGAGCGGCGTCACGTTCCAATCGGCGTTGACGTCTTCCGGCGCCGCGTAGTTATGGGCGATCAGGAGGTCACCGGCGAGCAGCTGCCGCGACTCGAGCGTCTCATTTCGCAGGGGACGCTTGACGGACCGCCGCGGGACCTCGGTCGCCTGGTTGCGTGCTTGCCGCCCGAAGAGTTTGACTAGCTGTTTCATCGCCTGTCCCAGGAGTTAGGCCACCGAGGTGGGAAAATCTGTCTTGTGGTATCGAAAACTTGATTAGCGAAAAATCGGCAGGCTGCCGCTTCCTTGCTGTACCCGCTTTGAAAAGCGAATCACGAGTCCGGTCGCACTCGTTCATCGGCCATCGCCGGCGACCGACGCCCGGAAAACGAGCGGTCTCGGAACTTTTTTCCCATGTTAACTAGAGCGCCTGCCTTAGCAACCGAAAGCTCGGGATAATCCGACCAACCCGCATCGGTGTGCCGACTTCGATTACCGCTGTCGCCGGAGAGTTCCCGAAAATGATTAAAAACCGTAAAACGTCATAAATTGACCGCAATCCGGACGATCCGCTGGCTACCAGAGGGCGACGTCCTCAATCCGCTGGGACGCATCGCTCGAGCTGTCCTTCGGTTGGTCATCGTCGGTCCAACCGACGAGCACGCGATCGACCGTCGCGACGTCTGCCAGGCCCTCAGCCTGTTCCGCCGCGGCGGCCCCGTCGCCCGTCTCACGTCGGCGTCTGGCGATCTCATTCAGTACGAGTAAAGCATCCAGTGGTGTGACTTCGCCGTCGTTACTGGTGTCAACAAAGTCGGTCAATTGTGTCGGGTCACGGAGGATTCGAGCGCCCCCCCGGGCGAGGTCGTTCAGCACGCGGAGGGCGTCGATCGGTTCGACACGGCCGTCGCCGTTGACGTCGAAACGATCGTTCGGGTTCGTCCACGGGCTGCGGACCCGCTGAAAGCCCGCCGCGATCACCGTGGGTGAATCACCGCCGAGCGTGATCGTCTGTCCCGATGCGTCGAAGTGATGGATCAGTCGCTCCGGGGTCAAATCCAAGCGATAATCGCCCTCCGGGAGTCCGGCGAAACGGAACACTCCATCGGGGTCGCTGGTTTGTTGGTCAGCTACGCCGAAACGGAGCCGGTCGAGCCCGATCTCGGTACGGGCATGACCGAAGGCACGAACGCTGGCGATCCGGCCACCATTGTCAAATACCCGCATCGTTTCGGATTGGCCGCTGAGCAGTCCTGCGGAGTTGGTTCGGACGAGCAGATTTCCGTCGGCGTCATACGCTTCCAATCGCCCGAATCCAGGGCGGCTTCCAAGGCCGACGGCATCGAGTTCGACGCGGCCGACGGGATGATCGAACTGGACTAGCAACGTTTTGTCGGGAGCCCAGTGGGAATCCCAACTCCCGCTCTGACGATTGAAGAAGCCGAACCGCTGACTCCCCGATGTGGAACCGGCGACCGCGGCGACCTGCCCATCGAGCACATGCCCGAGCCCAAAGAAGCTGACACCGTCGGCCGACGGCGCCGCATGGAGTGGGAAATCATCGGGGTCGAGTTCGCCGAACAGCAACGGAGTGCCGTCGATTCGCGTCACGGTGGCGGTCACCCCGCTGAGGGCGGCCGGGCCGCTCTCTCCCTCGCCGTTCGCGGTGACAAAGGCGACTCCACCGAGCGTCACTCCGGCCAACAGCGGCGTCGTCGCGGTTGCCGAGAAGGTTTGGCTCGTGATGCCGATGCGGTCATCGATCGCACGAATCTCGATCGTGGAAAAATCGTCGACCGAAAGCTCAAAATCAATCTCACTGACCTGCTTGCCGACTTCCAGCGCGGTGGCCCAATCCCCTTGATCAAGTCGGTATTCGATGCGGTCAACTCGGTTCAGTGTGATGTCGTTCTGAAGCCCCGAGCTGTTGCGGTTTGGGAGCGCCACCGCGGAGGCCGAACCCGTGAAGCGGAAGACCCCGTCGCCGGCGTCGAAGCGTCCCGTCCCCGACAGTTCCAGCGGGACGTCGAGTACGTCAAAGACGCCATTGCCATCGCTATCTCGCCAACCGATCATCGCCATCGTCGACTCGGGTAGCACATAACTGTGGAACGAATGTGAGAGGGCGGCCCCGGCCCGCATGATGCTCGGCTCCTGAACCCAGCCCGGCGTCGGGTTATCCGCAGCGTTCCAATTTTGGGCGTCATAATAACCGCGACGATCGGTCCAAGACCCCGCCCCGGGGTACTCGTCACGAGCCCAAAAGATATGCCCCACTTCGTGGGTGATCGTGGAGGTCGGCCGGGTCGATGGGATTACGGCGTACATCCCACCGGGATAGGCGAACGCGACGCTGAAATCGCTGCCGATAGGAAATTGCCCATCAGAATCATTCGCCGAATTGACGATAAAAATCGTGAACGCCCAATCGGTTTGCAGACGTTCGCGGGCTTGGTGATTGAACCCGCGAATCGCGGATTCAAGCGAATCGGATTCGCTGAACCCTTGGTCTTCGAGAAACGCGCCGACATAAAGTGTGTGCTGCTGACTGACCCGGGTGATCGGCTCATAAACCGTCGGTACCGGATTGACGGCAAAGGTGTCGTCGATCACGAATTCGAGGCTGTGGTCGGTGCCGAGCCGATCCAACGCATCGGCCCACCACTGGACGCCGTCGGTGACCTTCTGCAGCGTCGCTTGAATCGCCTGAGGCGTCCAATTCTCGGTACTCGCGTCGACTTCGCCGTTGCTCTCAAACAGCACCGGAACGACTGCGACTCGCCCGAGCATGTATTCGGCGGTATCCGCCGGCATTGCCCCGAGTGGCAGCGCGGCGAACAGTTGGCGCGGTTCGAGTCGCTCGAGCGTCACTCGGCGAAAACGGACCTGTCGCGACGAGGTCGTGGCGCGGCGGTGACGAACGGATACGAACATTTGCGATGGAGTCAAAGAATCTGATGTGCGACTGATTGGACGTCGCTGACGCTCCTACCGATCCCCTAAAATCGGGCTTCGACGAAATTGCCTCACGGGTGACGACGAATCGGCGCGCGGGGACGGCCCCGCTGGTTGGATCGCCATCGGCGACCTGATCGCTTGAATCCGTATCGGTCAGAATCCTCAAAACAGCATTTAAGTCGAAACCACCGCCGCGGCGGCAATCGCCCAAAACTCCACATCCTCGTCGCGGAGTCCGGCGAGTGGTGCTCGCCGGCTCCGCACCGGAAAATCGGCAACTGCGACTACAGTCCCAAACCCAACCCGGCGAAGACGGCATCGACCGAATCACCCGCTTCACCCCGATCGCGGTCGTCGTTGGCGAGATTATCGAGCAATTCGTCCAACGCGATCAGATCGGGCGAGTCAAAGACCGAAGCTTGAGTGGTTGAACTCGACTGAGTGACCTCCGTCGGCAGTTCCGGCGGCAGTTCGACCCGAGTCTGCCGAGAATCGGGCAGCGTCGCGACCGTCAACGGAGAGGCCAACAGCCCTTCCCCGATCGGCAGATAAGTATCCGTCGTCCAGGTCGGTTCGGCAAACGTTTCCCATTCACCTTGACCTTCGCCCTCGCCGGCCGCGGCCCGACGCTGCCGGGCGATCTCATTGATCACCGCCAAGGCGTCGGCCGGTTCGACAGTCCCGTTGCCGTTGACGTCGGGCAGGAAGGTCTGGTTGACCAAACTCGGGAGGAACGCCGGCGGCGGGTTCAGCGGGATTGCGCCCGTACCCCCACCCTGTCGGTAGGCGGCCAACAGGTTGAGGATGTTGAGCGCGTCGAGCGGCGTCACCGTGTTGCTCTTGTTGACGTCGGCCGGATTGAGCGGATTCTGGAACGGGTTGGCCTGGACCAGGATCAACAGGTCTTCGACCTCGCCGCTATCGGCCGCACCGATCGGCCCCAGACCCGCGACTTCGCTGAGCCTAAATCGGCCCCAAGTCGGACCGGCGGTGGTGCCGGCCGGTACCGGGATCGAAACGGTGTTGACGCCGACGCCCAGGATCGGCAGGTTCCCCGTCGCATTGGCCGACCTGAACCGGGTCACCTCGCTGGGCTCGAACACCCCGTTACGATTCCAGTCGATCCAGGCATCGACGTAGAACGGGCGACCGTCGGCGCGGACATCGATCGTGAATTGGGCGGGACTCCCTGAGGCGATCGTCCCGACCTGGGCCACACCGTCGTTGGACGAGCCGCCGGGGATCACCGCGTCGGCATCGGGGAAGACGTTGGGGCCGAGCGAAAAGGCCGGATCGACCCGGTGTCGAGGCCCGTCGTCGGCCAACCTGGTCGGGTAAGGAGACGGGGCGTTGCCGAAGTTGAACCCGCCACCGATGAATACCGTCAGTTCGGTAGTCCCGGTGTCGCGGTTGCTCTGCAGCAAGTTGCCAACCTTGTCACGGATGACCGGTGATTCGACCGTGGCGGTACCCGATACCGCGGCGACGCCGTTGAGGACCAAGCGATCACCGATCACGGCAAACGACACACCGGGCAATCCGACCCCATCGATCGCATCGCCGTACAATTCGACCACTTCGGCGATTGTCGCATCGATCGGGATGACCACGGGGATCGTCGCCGATTGGCCGGCCTCACCCAATTGGGTAAACGCCGATTGCGATACGTTGAGCGAATAATTGGCGTCGCCGCCCAGCGTCACTCGACCCTGACCGACGTTGGTCGGGTCGAGTCCGAGTCCGGCTCCGCCGATCACCCTGACCAATTCATTGGCGACCGATTCGATCGTCGGGTTGGCTCCGACCGGGACGGCGATCGCTCCGGGCGTCTGCGTGCCGTTGCCGAAATCGATTTCGAAGGTGCGGACCAGGTTAGCCCCGCGTTGGATACGGAACGTTTGCCCATCGATCAGGTCGGGCGACAACAGCCCGTTCTCCGAGGGGACACGGATTCCGAAGCCGACTTCAGTCCCGATCTCACCGCTGATCGTGAAGACTTGCGGTTGAACCACCAGTGGCGTAACGGTCGTCAACGTTGACGGCCCCAGCAACTGAACCCGGCCGTTGACCGAACGGGCGGTCAGGTTGAGCGCTGTCTGGTTAATCGCCGCCACCAACGCCGACGCGACTTGCTGCGACGTCGCCGCTACAGGGATTTCGACCGGGATCCGATTGCCCAAAACCTGACCGTTGTTGTCGAGTTCGAACACCAGTTCGAGCGATCCGTCGAAGATCGTCAGGCCGAGTCCGTCCAACTGCCCCAAGGCCGGCAGAACGTTGACGCCGACCTCGATGCCGCTCTCGACCTCGAAGTTCACCATCTCACCGGTCAGCGTCAGCAGCGTTGTCACTTCGCCATCGACGAAAGTCGAACCGGGTTCGAGTCGCAACACCGCGTCGGTCGCGTCGAGCAGTCGGACCACATAAACCGAATCGTCTTCCCAAATGCCGGCGATCGGGGTCAACCGGATCACATTGTTCGAAGCATCATAACCGAAGCGATAATCGGTCCCTTCGACCAGTGGCACCCCGTCCTTGGTCAGCAGCACGCTGTCGGCGGTGACGCTGGAGTCGAGGACACCGACGCCGGGGGTCGGATCGACCGGGGCGATGCCGTCGATCAATTGGATATCGAAGGCATCGAAGATCGTACCTCGAGTGACCGCTTGGCCGGCGTTCTGGCCAAGTTCATCCGCGACCGGCGAAATCAGGATCGCCCGCGGGCCGAATTGGTCCGCCCTTTCCTCGGCTCCCCGGTCCTTAAAGACCTGCTCGCCGATCCCGCCTCCGGCCTGACCCGTCGGGCTGTCGACCCGCAGTTGACCGTTGACGTCCAATCGAGGCGCGATGATCGGCGACGGCGATAATCCGATCGCACTCTTGACCGTCAACAATCCGACTCGATCTTCCAACGAATCGATCGAACTGTTGATGATCGGCATCCCGGCACGGGGGACAAACGACGAGTTGACGGGGTCGACAAACAGGTCGAGCGACGGCGAGAGGACCTGACTGAGCAGACCCAAGGGGGCCGCTTGCGGGTTGGTCGCGTTCGTCACGTTGCGATAGTACGACGTCCCACCGATGACCGTCTGCAAACTTGTCCCGTCGACGACCAGGCCTGATTGGGTATTCGCGATGACGTTGTTCAG
>SKZY01000403.1 GCA_007127095.1 Planctomycetaceae bacterium | reverse complement strand
TCGAAAGTCTTGGCGACTTCCGCTACGTGCGAGCCCCGATTTTTGATCGGACCCGATCGTTAGCGGATCGAGATTTCGATCGGTTGGTCGGTGATCGGCACCACGGCATCCTCAAAGGTGGGTGGACCGGTCACCCCGCGGGCGTTGTTGGTAAATCCATACCGTTCGCTGGGGATCCCCAACGCGTTGCGATCGAGTCGATCATTTCGGTTGGCATCGTGATAGGCGGCGATCGCCACGTGGGTGACATCGGCCGGCAGCCCAAACTTTCCTTCGCACACCCCGTCGCGAATGGTCCAATCGTCGGTGCCGAGAGCCGCAGCGGGATCGTTGAAGCCTTCTGGCGAAACATACACCGCCAACTTCATCGCCCCCTCGTCTGACATCGCTCCAACGACACGCACCGCAACGGTTTGTCGTGGTCCGACTTCGCCAGCTTGTAGCGCTTGTTCGGCGAGTAAATCGTCGTCATCGGCTGCGACGGTGATCGTCCGAAAGCCGGGAGGAACGATTTTTGCTTGGCGACAGGCTATGATTGTGCCGCCCATCAGCAGGATGAGCGCGCTGACGCCAAGCAGGAAATTGCCATGATTTTCCTGCCATCGACTCGGTTCGTCCGTGATCGATTCGTCTTGAATGGATTTCGACAATTCCGTGTTCTCCCCTGGTCGACCGGACCGATTAGATAAAAAGTAGTGATTCGTCGGGGTGTCGCGTGGTTGCCAGCGGTTCGGGAACCGATCGGATTCGACTCTATTATCTAAAGAATATGGGTATGGACAAGGTCGGCAGTGAATCGACTGGTGAAGTGGCGATCTCGTTACGTGTCGACTCGATTCGCAAACGGTTCGGGGCGATCGCCGCGCTCGATGACGTCTCTTTCTCGCTAGCGACCGGTCAGCGGTTGGCGTTGCTGGGTCCCAACGGTGCAGGAAAGACGACCTTGATCCGCTGTTTGGCTGGTCGTGCCAAGCCCGATGCCGGCACGATCGAGCTGCTCGGACAGCGGCTGCCACCGAGCGGCGGACGTGAACGGCTCGGCTTGGTGCCTCAGGACATCGCGATCTACCCTGACTTAACGACCCGGGAAAACCTGGTCGCCTTTGCCCGATTTCACGGCTTGCGGGGCAGCGAAT
Source organism: Planctomycetaceae bacterium (assembly GCA_007127095.1). Classification (GTDB taxonomy): domain Bacteria; phylum Planctomycetota; class Planctomycetia; order Pirellulales; family Pirellulaceae; genus UBA6163. The sequence continues at coordinate 6,219 of SKZY01000403.1, read as the reverse complement.
TGCGGTGCCGCGTCGATTGGGCGCTGGCCTGGACGGGTTTGGAAGATCGCCAAAACGATTTGGTCGGCGGCTTTTCCGGCGGGATGAAGCGGCGGGTGAACCTCGCCTGCGGTGTGATGCATTCGCCCCATGTGTTGTTGTTGGACGAGCCGACCGTCGGGGTCGACCCGCAGAGCCGCCAACGGATCTTTGAAATGCTCGACCAATTACGCGACGCCGGGACATCGATCCTGCTGACCACCCACCACCTCGACGAAGCGGAGCAGCGGTGTGACCGGATCGTGATCATCGACCACGGCCGCGTGGTCGCCGACGGCACGCTCGACGCCCTGATCGGTTCGACCATCGGCACATCGAGGCAAGTGCGATTGCGGATCGATCGGCCGCTGCAACGGCCGGTACCGCCGTGGCACGTCGGCCCGGTGGTCGGTTCGCTAGGGGCCGACTCGCGGTCGGGCGACGAATTGTTGCAGACCCGTGTCGATGATGTGGCGGGCCAACTGCCTGGGCTGCTAGAAACGCTCAGCACGGCGGGCTACGGCGTTTTGAACGTCGAGGTTCACGCCCCGTCGCTGCATGACGTCTTTCTGCATTTGACGGGCCAGGAACTACGAGATTGAGCGATGATTGCGACCGTGATGATGGTCTGTCTGCGGAGACTCGTCCACAACCGGATCGAGTTGCTGCTGGCGTTCGTCGTGCCGATCGCTTTTTTCAGTATCTTTGCGGTGATCTTTGGCGGCGGGGTCGGTGCCGGAGGAACGCCGAGTATCAAGGTCGTGGCCGTCGACACGGTCCGTAATGAGCCGAGCCGGCGAGTGCTCGCGGCGCTGCGGCAAACCGGCGGCTTGCACTTTATCCGCGACGACGCGGAGCTCGACGATACGGCTCAGCTTCCCGGTGCCACCGTACTTCGCGATCCCGCAAGTTCGGCGGTCAAGCCGCTGAGCGAAAGTGAAGCGACCGCGATGGTCCGCCGCGGCACCGCTGCGATGGCGATCGTGATCCGAGCCGACGGCGAACGAAGCGTTCGGGCGGAACTGCTCAGCGATTCGTCGGATCAGGTTGCGCCCCAAGTCGTCGCCGCGTTGGTCCAACGGGCGCTGCTGACGACGCTCTCCGCTACTCTCCCGCGGCCGGCTGGCGACGTTTGGGCTGGTTCGCCAACCGGCGTGGCCCGGGCCGACTTGAATGGCCAAGGGCCTCGCTTGCCTCCGGCCCGGCTTCCTCAAGCGATTGAGTCGACCGACGACAGCGTCTTGCCGGTCACTGCCACGCTGCCGGTCGATATCGCCACAGCCGCGTCATCGCCGGTCGGCGTTGCTCCGCCCTTGTCCGCGTCGCCGCCCTTGGCCACAGCTGGTGCGTCCGCCTTCGATCCGGTCGCGGCGGTAGTCGTGACCGACGTCTTGGGCGAAAACAAGAGCAATCCGGTGGTGACGATGTATGCGGCAGGGATCGCCGTGATGTTCCTGCTGTTCGGTGCGTCGGGCGGTGGTGGGGCGTTGCTGGAGGAACGCGAAAATCAGACGCTCGACCGGCTGTTGACGACCGGGCTGACGATGGACCAACTGCTGATCGGCAAATGGGGATACCTGACCCTGCTCGGCTTTACCCAGACGACGCTGATGTTTGTCTGGGGGCAGTGGGCCTTTGGGATCGATCTTTACGGGCATTTCGACGGCTTCGTGATGATCACGACCGTGACCGCCGGTGCCGCGGCCGCGTTCGGTTTATTGCTGGCGACGCTCTGCCGCACCCGTGGGCAGCTGAACGGGTTGTCGGTCGTGGTCGTGCTGACGATGAGTGCTCTCGGCGGCTCGATGGTGCCGCGGTATGTGATGAGCGAATCGCTCCGCGAAGCCGGGTTGTGGACTTTCAACGCCTGGGCGCTGGACGGTTATGACAAGGTATTCTGGCGAGATCTGCCGGTTGCCGAACTGTGGCCGCAGATGAGTGTGCTGATGGTCAGTGGTGCGATCTTTCTGGTCGCCGCCCGCGTCCTGGCGATTCGCTGGGAAACCGAATGAATGATCCGCTATGATCAAAGGAGGTCATTTCGGGTCCTTCATCCAGGTGTAAAGTTTATGGTTTGTCGGTTTTTCGCGGTCAGCCTTTTTTGGGTGATCACGTTGGTGATGTGGGTCGGTCCGAATCGGACGCTGGCGGGCGATGCTTGGCCGCGTTTTCGCGGGCCCGACGGAGACGGGGTCGCGGCGGAGTCGACCGTGCCACTGAACTGGGGTCGTGAAACGAACATCCGATGGCGGACGGAGACACCCGGCCAGGGTTGGTCTTCTCCGGTGATCGGCGAGGGGGTGATTTACCTGTCTGCCGCGGTGCCTCACGACGATGAACCGGGTGGCGATTACGACCTGGTGCTGATCCTGGTCGACGTCGAAACCGGTCAGGTCCGCCGGGTCGTTGAACTGTTCCGGCAAACGGGTGACGAGTCGCCACAGATTCACAAAAAGAACAGTCACGCAAGTCCCACGCCGCTGGTGTCCGGCGACCATGTTTATGTCCATTTCGGCCACCAAGGGACGGCTTGCACCGACCGCGACGGAAACATCGTTTGGGCCAATCGGAACCACAGCTACCCCCCGGTTCACGGTAATGGCGGCTCGCCGGTCCTGGTCGGCGATGCGTTGATCTTTACCTGCGATGGCGGCCAAGACCCCTATGTCGTCGCGCTCGACGCCAAGTCGGGAGAGGAGTTGTGGCGGACCGATCGGCCGGTCGACGCAGCGAAGACGTTTTCCTTCGCCACGCCGACCGTGATCGATTCCACCGACGGGCCGCTGGTGATCGCGCCCGGCAGCGACTGCGTGTTGGCACTCGTCCCGACGACCGGCGAAATCCGTTGGTGGGCCCGCTATGACGGTTACTCGGTCGTCCCCAAGCCAGTCGTCAGCGGCGGCCGGGTACTGGTGACGACCGGCTTTGGGCCGACCAAACTGATGGCGATCCGTGATGGTGGTACGGGCGAAGTGACCGCGTCGCACGTCGATTGGGAAGTCGACAAAGGAATCCCCAAAACCCCTTCGCTGATCGCTCATGACGGCCTTGTCTATCTGGTTAGCGATGACGGGATCGCCCTGTGTATCGACGGGGAATCGGGCGAGGTGGTGTGGCGTGGACGACTTGGTGGCAACCATTCCGCGTCGCCGATATTGGTCAGTGACCGGATCTATTTCACCGATGAATCGGGGACGACGACCGTGATTCGGATCGGCCGCGAATTCGAAAAGCTGGCGACCAACGTGCTCGATGAAGCCGCCTTGGCATCACCGGCGGTCGCCGACGGGGCGATCTTCATCCGCACCGACCAGGCTTTGTACCGAATCGAAGAGTGATTGAATGTTTTGGCTATCGATTTGCTTGGGTTTGTTGTTTCCATTGCTAGCTGGGGCCGCCGCCGACGAGAGTCCCGGCGGTTGGGTGATGGCGGCCGAATTGGCCGCACCGGAGGCTCATCAGGCGGCCGCGGCCGACCAGCGATTTTTCTATGCGATCAACAACACGACGGTCGCCAAATACGATCGCCAAACCGGCCGGCGGGTGTCGGTCAGCGAGGGTGAAGCCCGGCATCTCAACAGCGGCTGGATCCGCGACGGCCAACTGTACTGTGCCCATTCCAACTATCCGCAGACGCCCGAGCGGAGCGAATTGAGGGTGGTCGACCTGAAGACGATGCGTCTGTCCGTCTTCAAAGATTTCGGCGAATCGGCTCATGGCAGCCTGACTTGGGCGGTCCATCACGACGGATTCTGGTGGTGCAATTTCGCTCGCTATGGCGACCAAAATCATCGGACCGTGTTGGTGCAATATGACGACGATTGGCGCCAGCTGGCTGTCTGGAGGTACCCGCCCGAAGTGTTGGCCGAGCTCGGCAGCTACAGCGTTTCGGGCGGCATTTGGCGAAGTGGCCAACTGCTGACCACGGGGCACGACGATCGGGTTTTGTATCGTTTGCGATTACCGGACCAATCTGCGACGCCGGACGGCCAAGGCGATCAGCAACCGCAGGCGCTCGAGTACATCGATACCGTGCCGGCGCCTTTTACCGGTCAGGGGATCGCGGAAGATCCGGCTACCGGTGGCTTGGTCGGGATCGACCGGGCGAGACGCCGAATCGTGGTCGCCGCACCGGCAGCCGACTGAGACGATCGGCGGCAGGTTTAGCTGCTGGTTTGGACCACGGTCTGTAACTCGCCCACTCGTAGATCGGTCACGGTTTGGCGGGACCCGTCGGGCCAGACGATCTCGGCGTCCAACGGTTGTTCGCCGTCGGGCAGTCCCCAGTGCAAGGTGTAGGGGCCTTGAGAGAGATAACTGCCGCCGCCGAAGACGTGTCGCAGACGCTGGGTGGCATTGGTTCGCAGCACCACCCGGGCGCCGATCGCGTCGCGGTTGCTGGTCGTGCCAACCAGTCGCATCGTGACGGCGCCGCCGGAGGTTGGTGAGCGGTTTTCGAGGACCGCTGCCGGGTCGTTGGTATGTGAGAAAACGAGGTCCAACAGCCCGTCGCCGTTGAGGTCGGCTGCCACGACGCCGCGTCCGGTGTGCTGGCTGGAAAAATAGCTTTTCGGTTCGAACATCAGTCGCTCGATCCGGCCTTCGCCATTGTTGGCCAGGTAGAGCGGATCTTGGCGGAGGTTGTCGTTGCGGGGGTGCCGCATGACGTGGCCATTGCTGACCACCAGGTCTTCCAACCCGTTGCAGTTGAAGTCGCCGGAGGTGGTGCCGAAACCGACGAACAGGGACCCCAGCGCCGTGATCCCGGTGCGTTCGGAAATGCAGCGAAAATTGCCCCGTTGATCGTTTCGGTAAACGGCGAATGTTTCGCGTTCGTAGTTGGTCACGAACAGGTCGAGCGACAGGTCGCCGTCATAATCGAACACCGCCAATCCCATGCTGCCATTGGGAATGCCGAGGTGATCGAGCGCGGTCCCGTTGACGACCCCCGTTTCGCGGAGTCGTCGGTCGCCTTCGTTGAGATAGAAGAAATTATTGGTCGTGTCGTTGGCGACGTAGATATCGAGCCGTGAATTGTGATTGAAATCGGCAGCGATCACCCCCAATCCCTTGCCGGCGGGCACCAAACCAACCGCCTCACTCGACGCTGTGAACGTGCCGTCGCCCTGATTCCAGTAGATGACATCGGTCAATCCATCAAACTGCTGCGGCGTGCAGGTGTCCTGGGGGTGCGAATCGGTACCGCGGCAAACGGGGTTTTTGTCCCATGACCAATCGACGTAGTGCGTGACGTACAGGTCGGGCAAGCCGTCGCCGTCGAAGTCGCCCCAAGCGGCACTGGAACTCCAGCTTTGGCCGTCGAGACCGAGTTCGACGGCCCGCTCGGTGAAGCTGCCGTCACCACGGTTGTGGAATAATTGCAAGCCGCCGTAGCCGGTGACGACGATGTCGGGGAAGCCGTCCTGGTCGAAGTCGGCGACGGCGACGCCATGGGTATAGAAGGGGGCTTGGTTGACGCCAGCCGCCATGGTCACATCATCGAAACGGAGGTTCCCGCCCGCCCGCCAGAGGCTACCCGGCAAGCCGGTCAACGGTTCGTCGGCACGGATTTCACCGCCACCGGGAAAGAACAGGTCGGGTAAACCGTCTTGGTCAAAGTCGAGTACCGCAACGCCGCCACCGAGTGATTCGACGATCGTGTAAAGATCGGTCTCTTGGCCGTTGCGATAAACGCTTTTCACACCTGAAGCGTCGGTGACGTCAGCAAAGTCGACATCTCGCCGGGCAGCCTCGATACTCGACGACTCGTCCGAATCGGCTGGTTGGTCCGACGACTTCGGGGAGGTTCGGTTACACGCTGGCGTTCCTGCCAACAGGCAGAGCAGCGGAATCACGACCAACCGGAACCGTACTTGGCGTCGCTGGGAGAACATCGGGTAAGACTCAGGATTGAACGGCGGAAGGGCAAATGATGAGCGATGTTTCGGCCACGTCAATGTAAATGATCTGTTGTAACTTAGTTGGAGGGCTTTATCTTCTAGCTCGAGCGTCTTGGCGACTTCCCCTGCGAATTGGTAGGCACAGCTTTGATGAATTGGCGGAACTTACCAATCACTTGGGGCTGGGGGTGGTGATCGGGTGGCACGCCCTGAGGAACGAAGGGCGTGAGCGACACCGCGGATGTTCGCGCTCTGCTTGGCATGTCGATGAGCCAGGATGGCGTCGGCTGTGTTGCTGGGC
>SKZY01000366.1 GCA_007127095.1 Planctomycetaceae bacterium | reverse complement strand
TAATCATACTCGATGGTGCCCGCCAAACGAACGGCCTTTTCTACGCAATCACAAATGCCTCTGTTCCTAGTCTTAACCCGCGGCAAGCGGGAAAGTTTCGACTGACCGCTGCCGTGTTCACGCTGACGATCGTTTCGTCGATCCTCCGGCAGGACAACGCGATCCACTGGCCGGGGGTTGCTGGTGGCAGCCCGACCATCGGCACGATAAGTTGTGTTGCCGAGTTCACGAGCGGGAAATTCCGTCGCTTCATTCGGATCCGCATCCAGCTATTCGGGGGAGCGATATGCGGTGGCGAAGGTTGAGCGGCGACGTTTGGCAACGCTTTTGAACAATTCTACACCACCGATGGTCCCCTGCTGATTCATTCAGGCCGTAATGCAAACCGAACAGACGATTCCTCCAACGGTCGCCGTTGAAGACCTGGAAGTCAAAGACGCCCAGGTGATTTTTGCCAATGTCTGGGGTGAACTCGAGGCGGAATATGGCCGAGAGAATCTCCGTTTTTCCAAAGAGATCATCCTGCTCGGTGGTGCCCCTGGGGCGGGGAAAGGGACGAACACCGAGTTTATCGCCAAGGCGCGGGGGCTGACCTGTCCGCCGATCGTCGTCAGTGCGTTGCTGACCACCCCCGAGGCCGAGCGGGTCAAGTCCTCGGGCGGTATGGTCGGCGATCGAGAAGTGATCGGGATCCTGTTTCGCAAGTTGTTGGAACCCGAATATCGCGACGGCTGTATTCTCGACGGTTTCCCGCGGACCCGCGTTCAGGTCGAATGTCTGAAGCTGGTGATCGACAAGATGAACGGGCTCTATCGGGAGTACCACACGACGCCGCTGGCGATCAATTTTCGCAAGCCGACGGTCCACGCGATGGTGTTGTTCATCGACGAGCGAACAAGCATTGAGCGGCAATTGGCCCGTGGCCGGTTGGTCGCCGAGCACAACGCCAAAGTGCGTTCCGAGGGCGGTGCGGAGCTGCTGGAGGAGCGAGAGACCGATCGCGACCCCGAAGCGGCTCGCCAGCGTTATCGGGTCTTCAAGGAAAAGACTTGGGACGCTTTGCAGTCGCTGCGGGAGCTCTACCACTATCACTTCATCAACGCCCAGGGTGACATCCGCGACGTTGAGCAGAACATCCTGAAGGAGCTCGACTACCAATCGTCGCTGGAGCTCGACCCCGAGACGTACGACACGGTGAGGCACATCCCGTTGGCGTCGGAGATCATCCTTCACGCCCGGCAAGAGCTGGTCCGCCGGATGGATAGCTACCAACTCGAGCACACCGAACTGTTCCGGCAAGTGGTCCGCATCATCGAGGAACGGTTCTTACCGATCGTCCGTCGTCACGCGATCGCCGGGATGGCGGTCGTCAACTCGGAGGACTCTGTGTTTGACGAGCCGCTCGCGTTGGCGATGGTGATCGACGTCTTTGCCGAACGCGGTTTCCGAGCGGTGGCCAACGTCAATCGGGCCGAGGTGCCCAGGCGGGTCGATTTGCAGACCGGCGAGATCATCTGCACGATTAAAAAGATCTACCGCTTTCAGGTCCGCTTTCACGGTTCGGCGATTCGCCGCGGCGAAAAATGAGCCCACCGGGGGCCGCTACCGCAGTGCCGCCTCGATCCCCCGATGAATCTCGCCCAAATCGTTTCGCAGGCTGAGGTTGTCGCGGTAGAGATCGGTCAATCGCTGGCGGGTGCCAGTCAATGACTGTTGGACGCCGTCGTTGTAGCTGGCGATCGCGGCCCGTTCGATTTGCAATTGGGCGATGTCCTTTTCGAGATTCAGCTTCGTTTCTTGGTTGCTGGCAAGCATTTTGACGGTCGCATCGATCGCCGCTTCGAGGACCTCCTTTTCGAATTCGAGTTGGGTCTTGCGGATCGCCAACGCTTCGATCCGCAATCGAACTCGCCGCAATACAAGCCGATAATCGTTCAGCGGACGGATGTAGTAGGTGTCGACCAGCTTGGCCACGTCGGAATCGATCAATTCGTCCGCCGCTTCCTCCGAGAGGATCACCTGATCACCGGTGGCAAAACGGACGGTGCCGTCTTCCTGGCGCTGCAATCGACTATCGACCGCTTGGCCACTGCTGTCAAAGTAGCCGCCGTCGAGCGCCCCCCGTTGTTCGGGGCTATCGACGACGATCCCGTGCGCTTTCGTGAACTCGATTTTAACCCAACGAGAGGTCGGCGGATCGTTGGGAAGTGCTCGTGAGCCGTCGCGAAGGTACCGTGAGATCGTTTCCTCACGGACGCCCTGACCGAGCAACTCACGAACCCGTTCTTCATCGATACGGCCGAACAATGCGTCATCGCTCGATTCACTGCCGTCGGCGACGAACAGGTCGTGAGCGTCCAGCGGGAGCAGTTCATAGAGCGACCAGCTGTTGGCTTGCCCGCTGGTGATCGCTTGGGCCTGGGGGTTCTCGAGCCTACCGGTCGCTCGCAGGGTTACTTGAGTCGGCGAACTCGATTCGACACGAAACTCGCCCAGGTGAAACGTCGGGATCGGCGTTTCAACCCCATCCTGCATCGTCTCGGCAAAGCCGTACACGACGAGTCCTTCGGGGATTAAGGGTGAATCCCCGGCCGGGGCAGCCGCCTCCGCGGGAGCCTCGGCTTCCATGCCCGGCGGCAAATCTGCGGCCGGGGCGACCTGAACCAGGGTGACCGAGGTGGGGGTGGCTCCACCCTGGGCACGAAGGTTTTGCCAGCGGCGCCCGGCTTCGAGCGAATATCGGTGCAGCTTTTGCTGCAATTCGAGCACGCCTTCGCCGGCGACCGGATCGCTCGGGTCACCATACTTCAGCGTCGCCTGTTCGGCCTGGAGTTGCTGGAGTTGTCGCTCGAGGTCCTCTTTGACTTTGTGCCAAGCCGACCGGCTTTTTAGCGTCCCGGCGGCGGGAAACAGGAAAATGATCCCCAACAGCAAGGTCAACGACGAGACGGTGATGTGGTACCACTGCCAAGTGTCGCGACTCTGCCACATGAAGTAGCCGAAAGCCAGCACCAACAGGACCAGGAAAGCTAGCAGGGCGTAAGACATGGACTTGCCGAGAGAGAATCGAAAATCGTGGGCGTCACAGGATCGCCGCGATCCGAGAAAAGACGAGCGTGTCTAGAAAGGATCCTATTTTGACATCGGGTGATCGTCAAGTTTTTGTTCAGCCAGAGTTGTCGCTGGCGAAATAACCGACGACACAGCAGTTACGCTCCCCCCAGCCCGCAAAGTCGATGCAGTCGATACGACAGGCGTGACCGCTCCGAGATTTCCTCGCCACGGTTCCGGTCGTATCAAGCGAAACGATTGTTCCTTCCGATCCACCATTACGCATCAGACCGGTGCGCGGTGTTGTCAGCATTCTGACGAACCGGCCGGGTGAATCGAATCGAACCTGTGGAGCGGGCGAGCATGACAACGACGCGGCAGAAGCACTGGATTGAGAAAATCGGCCCGTGGTGGCAGCGATCGAGCCCCGTCGTTGGTCTGCTGTTGGTGGCACAGCTTTTGGCCAGCGGTGGCTGCCACCGGCAGTACTACCGCCAACAAGCGGATATGGAAGCGCATTCGCTGATCGACGAGAAGTTGTTCCACGCCTGCCAGGACCCGGGGAAGCCGATCCGCGTCGAGCCCGATCAGCGGAGCCGGTTGTTCAATCCGTTCGATCTCGATTTTCAGCCGATGCCGATCGATGACCCGGCATCGAATCGCTACATGAGGATGGTGGACGGTCGCCGCGGCTACCCGCTGTGGGAAGCGTCCGGGAAGACCAACGCGATGGAAAACCCCGAGTGGTGGCAGTATCTGCCGTTGGATGAAGACGGAGTGCTCCGGCTCGATGCCGACACCGCCGTCCAATTGGCTCTGCTTCATTCCCCGGACTACCAACGTCAAGTCGAACAACTTTACCTGTCGGCGCTCGACGTCAGCAGCGAACGGTTCCGTTTCGACACGCAGTTTTTCGGCGGAGCACAGACGTTCTTTACCGCCGACGGGCCCGATCGTCGCGGCGGCGGTGGACAGAGTCGCTCACAACTTGAACTCGCCCCCTACAGCTTCGGCCGACGCCCGCTGGCGATGCAGCGGACGTTCGCCACCGGTGCCGACCTGCTGGTCGGGTTTGCCAACGGGATTGTCTGGGACTTCAGCGGCCCGAACCAACAATCGGCCAATACCGTGTTCGACTTCACGTTGCTACAACCACTGCTCCGTGGAGCCGGGCGACAACGCGTGCTGGAACGTTTGACGCTGTCGGAACGCCGCTTGCTGGCCAACGTCCGGTCTTTCGAGCGTTACCGCCGCAGCTTTTATCTGTCGATCACGATCGGCCGTAACGTCGAAAGTCAGGTCCAGCGGAGCGGTGGTGTCTTCGGGGTCGGTCTCGGCGGCTTCACCGGCCTCGGTGGCGGCTTCGCCGGTCTCGCCGGAGGCGGCGCTGGCGGCGCCGGGTTCGGCGTTGCCGGCGGCGGAGGTGTGCCGCAGGCCGGAGGCTTCCTCGGTCTGCTGCAGAGCCAACTGCAGATCAGCAATATTGAAGAAAACGTCGCCCGGCTCAAAGAGAATCTGTTGATCTTGGATGACACGCTGCTCGAGTTGATGACCACGATCCCGAATGAGGCCGAAGCGATTCCCCGCCAGCGATTGCAGATCGCACAAGCCCGTTCGGCGTTGCTGAATGCCCAGACCCAATTGGTCAATCGTCAAGCCGCCTACGAAAACGAACTCGACCGGTTCATGCGACAACTCGGGTTGCCACCCTATCTCTGTGTGGAGATCGATGACCCGATGCTGGATCGTTTCGAACTGATCGACCAAACGCTTCGCGGTCGCCGCGAACAATTGCTCAATCTCCGAACGGCCGCCGGTAAGATCAATTTGGCGTTACTCGAATCCGCCGAACGGACGGTCGATCCGGTCACCGGACTGCCTCAAACGGTGATCACCTGGTCGCCGGAGATCGCGGCCCTGGTCGGTGAGCTCCGCGACGCTCTGAAGCCCTTGATCGAGTTCCGTGACCAGGTCGTTGAGTTCGACTTACCGCGGGTCGCCGAGGATGTCGAAAAATTGCGGGAAGCCGAGGGGATTCGGCGTGAACAGGGGCTGGCTCTGCAACAGATTTACGAGAAAAACAAGGGGCAAATCTGTGCCTTGCTCGACTTCAGTGAGGTCGGCACCGAGCTGTTCAGCGGCGAATTGATCGACGAGGTGGTCGAGAACTTGGATGTCGATTTCGAAAAATTGACGCAAAAGTTCGACAATTACAGCCGCATGATCGACGAGCTGAACGACAGGTTGGAGCGTTATTCCCGTAATGAACCGCCGACGATCGACCCGCGAGAGTTCGCCGACGTGATGCGTGACCGGATCATCTTGACGAGTCAGGATATCTTGACCGACCTAGCCGATGATGTCCTCGCGTTGCAACTGATCCAGGCTCGCGCCCGGACCGAAAGTGTCGTGCTGCCAGAAGTCCGCTTGACGCCAGGAGAAGCCTTCGAGATCGCCCAGGCCAATCGCCGCGATTGGGCCAACGCCCGAGCCGCTCTGGTCGATACCTGGCGGTTGATCGAGTTCAACGCCAACGATTTGGAAAGTTCGCTCGATGTCGTCTTTTCCGGTGACGTGCAAAACTTCGGCAACAACCCACTCGATCTACGAACCAGCACCGGACGGATGCGAGTCGGGCTTCGCTGGGACGCTCCGCTGACACGGTTGCAGGAACGCAATACCTACCGGCAATCGCAGATCGAGTTCGAGCAGGCCCGCCGGAATTACTACCAGTTCGAAGACGGCATCTGGCAGCTCGTCCGTGGTGAACTCCGTCAGGTGATCACCAACCAGATCAACTTCGAACTCGGTCGACAATCGGTCCGGATCGCTGCCGAACAGCTCGAGTTGAACGAAGACATTCGAGCACTTCGTGACGCCCGTGGGCTGAGCAGCGGTCCGACGGCCGCCCGTGATACGATCAGCGCCCTGAGTGATTTGCTCAATTCGCAGAACACGCTGTTGAACATTTTCGTCAACTATGAAGTGATCCGGCGGAGCCTCGACTTCGACCTCGAGACGATGCAGTTGACGCCCGACGGGTACTGGATCGACCCGGGTGCGATCACGCCCGAGACGCTCGGCGGTGGTAACCTGATGAACGCCAGCGGCATCCAGGGTTGTGGCCCGGCTTGTCTCGACGGCGGAATGATCGAATGAACCCCAACAAGTCGTCGCCTCTGCCCGAGAAGGTCTGCCGCGTCTGCGGACGGCCCTTTTCGTGGTGAGGATTCAGGGCGAGGAAATGGGCGAAATGTCGGGGGCAGGTGAAATACGGTTTCGCCGCTTGCCTGCAGCGACGAGGAGCAGCTCCATCGACGGGTTGATCGAGATTTTTCGGACGACGCCACTCGCCGGCCTGATGGCCGTCGTCACTCTCGGGTATCTGCTCGGCCGGTGGCAGGTTCGCGGTCTGGCGTTGGGGCCGGCCGCCGGCACGCTGATCGTCGGGCTCGGAGCCGGGTATTTCGGGCTATCGTTGGCTGACATCTACGGTGACTGGATTGAGTCGCCTCAGGGCGTCTCGCCGAGGTCGATCTCGCAACAACCGAAGTTGAGTGCGTGCTTCAGGCCACCCGCATTCAGAAATTCCTGGTTGAGGTGGTAATAAATAAACCTGCCATCCCGCTCCGTCTTTACCAGTCCGGCGTGAAACAGTACCCGCAGGTGGTGGGAAACATTGGCGACTTCGATTTCCAACAACAATGCCAGATCGGACACGCTCAGCGGACCGTTTTGCAGGGCGCGAACGATCTGCAACCGCCAGGGGTCGCCCAGAGCCTTGAGATAGCTGGCACACAAGACGACGTCAGGCTGATCATTCAATCGAGATTCTCCCGCCAGCGACAATTCTGGACTCCGTTCGACCGCTCGGCTCAGTCGACCAGCCTGCCGAATGTCTGACCGTAGTCGGCGGAATTATCGCTGACAGGCGACCTCTGGGCAACCACGAACGCTGCCGCTGCGGCGGCGGACGCCGCTCACGCACCGCCGTGATTGACAGCGCGAGAAACCAAGCCTCCAATGTTCAAGCGTTCGTTTGATTGTTCAGTCCATCCGCACCGATCCCGGAGACTTGAGATGCCGATTCGCTTCCTTAGCCGAACCTCGATGCGCGGATTCACCTTGGTCGAACTGCTGGTCGTGATCGCGATCATCGGCGTGATGGTAGGGCTGCTGCTGCCGGCGGTCCAAGCGGCTCGGGAAGCGGCTCGGCGAATGTCGTGCACGAACAACCTGAAGCAGATCGGCCTGGCGCTGCACAACTACCACGATTCCCACGGCAAGCTGCCCCCAGGCTGGATGCAGCCGGCCACGCCCGATGTCGACGGCGGGTTCGGGGAACGTTGGTCCTGGAAGGTGTTCGTGCTGCC
>SKZY01000367.1 GCA_007127095.1 Planctomycetaceae bacterium | reverse complement strand
TGTACTTCTTTTCGACCCGCTTGAACTCGGGGACACGGACCTTGACTACCTGTTCGCGGGTTTCGACAACCGGGACGCGCCGGGTCACCGTCTGCATCTTTTCGCGGGTTTCACGAACGTACTTGACGGTCGGAACGACACGGGTTTCGGTGACGTACTGCGGACGCATCACCGTCCGCGTCTCGTACGTGACCTGCGGGGCGCAGTTGGCCTCGGTCACGCAAGCGGTCTCTGCGGAACAACCGGAACAGCTGCCGCAGCCGGCCAACGCGTTGCCGGCGGCTAATGCCACTGTGGCAACGGCCAGACCGAGGGAAAATAGTCGATTTTTCATCATTACGGACCTTTTGGGGAGTCGCACCACGATTGAATCGGGCAAAGAAATCTCAGGAGGAATAGTGCGTCTGCATAGATTGGGCAGACCCTCGGAGTCCTAGCCTACGACAGTCGATCCCCCTGTCAATCAATTTCTTCGACGTTTTCGCCACAATCGGAATCAACCACCGGATCGATCGAGTCAGCCACCCGATCGATCGAGCGTAGGCGGTAGCCGGAAGGGCTTTTTTCGGGCATTGGTCGATTCGCCTCGTCGCGGTATCGTTACGTCAGGTCGCCCTTCGTGTCGGCGACGGTTCCCACTCGATCGAGGTCTTTTTCAATGCCACCGATTCCTCCCGCCGCCGATGAAGTTCGTGTCCGCCTGCCCGACGGTACTCTGCACGCTCATCCTGGCGAAACCACGCCGTTGGTGATCGCCAGGTCGATCAGCGACGGATTGGCCCGAGCGGTGGTAGCGGCCGAGGTCGATGGCAAGGTCGTCGACGCCAATCGGCCGTTGAGCGAATTGGTACACGGCAGTGATTCCGATGACGCGGTCGGGCCGCTGTCGCTGCGGCTGTTGACCAACCGTGATCGCGAAGCGCTGGACGTGTTGCGGCATTCGGCAGCCCACGTGATGGCCCGCGCCGTGATGCGGCTGTACAAGGGCGTTTCCCTCGCGTTCGGCCCGACGACTTCGGGCGGATTTTATTACGACTTCGATCTGCCCGAAAAGATCAGCGAGGAGGATTTTCCGCGGATCGAGGCCGAGATGAAGGCGATCATCAAGGCGAAGGAGCCGTTCGAAAGGGTCGTGTTGGGCCGCCATAAGGCGCGGCAATTGTGCCAGGACTTGAACCAAGACCTGAAAGTCGAACACATCGATTCGGGATTGGCCGACCAGGCGACGGTCAGCATCTATCGTCAGGGTGAATTTGTCGACCTCTGCCGTGGTCCGCATATCCCCGACGCCGGCCGCATTAAAGCGGTCAAGCTGTTGAACGTGGCCGGAGCCTATTGGAAAGGCGACGCCTCCGGTCGCCAATTGCAACGGCTGTACGGGACCGCCTTTTTCGACAAGAAGGAACTCGAAGAGTATCTCAATCAGATCGAGGAAGCGAAGCGGCGAGATCACCGTGTGTTGGGCAAGAAACACGGCCTGTTCGCGATCCATCCCGAAGTCGGTCAGGGACTCTGTTTGTGGTTACCCAAGGGGGCCCGAGTCCGCGTGACGCTGGAAGAGTTCCTCCGCAAGGAATTGCTCGGCCGCGGCTACGATCCGGTGTTCAGCCCACATTTGGGGCGGGTCGAACTGTATGAGACCAGCGGGCACTTCCCGTATTACCGCGACAGTCAGTTTCCCCCGCTGTTCGGATCCGAGGCCGGTGGCTTGGTCGACGCCTGGAGTCGTCGGCTCGAGGAAGAGACGTTGTCGGCCGATGACGAAGACAAGTTGATGGCAGCGGCCGAAGTGTTGGGAGTGCAATTACCGGGATACAAACCGTCGGCGTCGACCGATGCCCGTCGGGCGGTGCTACACGAGTGGCAGACGGCTCACGAGCGGTATCTCGTCAAACCGATGAATTGCCCGCACCATTGTCACATCTTCAAGGCCCAACCCCGTTCCTATCGCCAACTGCCGCTGCGGCTGTTCGAGTTCGGTACGGTTTATCGCCACGAGCAGACCGGTGAACTCAACGGGATGTTGCGAGTCCGCGGGCTGACCCAAGACGATGCCCACATATTCTGCACCGGCGACCAGGTCGAGCAGGAGTTTCGGGCGACGATCGACTTGACCAAGTTCGTGCTCGACTCGGTGGGGCTCAGCGATTATCGGGTGCAGTTGAGTTTGCGCGATCGTGACAGCGACAAGTACGTCGGCAGCGAACAGAACTGGGACCGTGCCGAGTCGGCGCTTCGCGGCGTGCTGAATGACAGCGGACTCGAGTTCAATGAGCAACCTGGCGAGGCTGCTTTTTATGGCCCCAAAGCCGACTTCATGGTCCGTGATTGCATCGGCCGTTCCTGGCAGTTGGGGACAGTGCAGCTCGACTACAACCTGCCCGAACGGTTCAAGCTGGAGTACAAGGGCGGCGACAACGAGGCCCATCGCCCGGTGATGATCCACCGGGCGCCGTTCGGTTCGTTGGAGCGGTTCACAGGGATGCTGATCGAGCATTTCGCGGGTGCGTTCCCGTTGTGGCTCTCCCCCGAACAGATCCGCGTTTTGCCGTTGTCGGACAAGTCGCTCGAGTATGCCGTCACCGTGGCCAAACAATTCGAAGACGCCGGCTTGAAAGTGACGATCGATTCCCGCGACGGCAAGGTCGAAGCGAAGATCCGCGACGCCCAGATCGATCTGATCAACTACATGGCGGTGGTCGGACCGAAGGAAGCCGAATCGGCCTCCATCGCGCTCCGCGACCGGATCGACGGCAACCTCGGCACGATGCCGGTGGCCGAAGCGATCGCGAAATTGCAAGCCGAAGTCGCTGCGCGAACCGTCCGGCAGGTGGTCGTGAACAAGTTGGCGGCGACGGCCGATGACAGCGAAGAACGGAATCTTTATTAAGGCGAATGGCTGAGCGCTTTCGGCACCGGAAATGGTCGCAGCTTGCAGGTCGCAGAACGCAGCGCGGCGGGCCGTCGGATGACCGGCGGCTGAGGATCGGCTATAACCCAGGTCGTTGAAAACCGGCGGGTTGTCCGCCGAATCGGCCCCTTTGCGTGTGATGCCCGTGTCTCCACAAGTCCGAAAAGTTTTCTTGACCGTCGCCGGTTTTAGCGTCTTGGCGGCACTGGCTTGGGCTTCCTTTCTGGAACCGTTGCCGCCTGCCGAGTTCAGCCTGCAATCGGGCTCCGACGTCAAAACGCTCGACCCCGCCCGCGCCACCGGTAGCGTCGAAGGACGGGTGTTGTTCGAAATCTTCGAGGGCTTGCTGCGGATGATGCCCGAAGGTGATCCCGATCCGGTTACCGGTCTGCAAGCGATGACACCGCAACCCGGGATGGCGAAATCGTTCACTGTCTCGCCGGATAACAAGCAGTACACGTTTACACTCCGCGACGATATCCGCTGGACCGATGGTACGCCGATTACCAGTGAGGACTTTGCCTGGTCGTGGCAACGCGTACTGCACCCCGGTACGGCATCGGAGTACGCCTTTCATCTGCATTCGGTGCCGTTTGCTAAGGCTTACAACGAAGGAAAAGTGGAGATCGGCGACCGCGTTGAGGTCGAACTTTGGGACCGCGACGGTGACATCCCGGGCGGAGCAGGGACGTACCAAAATTATCCCCGTGGTACGGTCCTGTACGGAACCCTGCGAGAAATCCGCAAGCCGCCCGAACCGTCAGCAGCACAGCAGGCCGATAGTGAGATCATCGGCCGCTGGACCGAGCAGTGGGTCTACCTCGTCGATGTGGCCGAAACGACCGACGCCGGCGAAGTCGCTTGGGACGGTCCGACAACCCGCCAATCGTTTTGCCAAGTCCTCGATTCTCCGGTCGCCGATGACGACACGGTACAGACTCATGGCGTGTTGGTCGCTTTCGATCGACTCGGTGGACTGGAAACGCCCGACCCGCAGACATTGATCGTCAATCTGGTCGACCCATTGCCCTATTTCCCCAATTTGGTCGCGTTCTACACCTTGTTTCCGGTGAATCGAAACTGCGTCGAAACCTATCGCAACCCGATGTGGACGAAGGCCGAAAATATCGTCACCAACGGACCCTACCGCTTGCAATTGCGACGACTCCGCGACCGGTTGCGGTTGGTCAAGAATGAGGACTATTACGCCGCTGACCAGGTTTCGCTACAGACAGTCGATTTCTTGTCGATGGAAGGCGAGAACACGGCGCTGAATATGTACGAGACCGATCAACTGCAGTGGGTCACCAATCCTCCGGAAACACTTTTGGAGGAATTGAAGAAACGTGACGATTTCTATACCGCACCGCAGTTGTCGGTCTATTTCTATCGCCTGAACGTCGATCGTCCGCCGTTGGACAATGTTCTGGTCCGTCGCGCGATCGCGCTGGCGATCGATCGGGTCGAAATCGTCGAACAGGTCACAAAGACCGGCCAGATCCCGGCGACCACGATCGTGCCGCCCGGCTTGGCCGGTTATCGCAGCGCCACAGGATTCGTCCCCGATGTTGCGGCGGCTCGCCAATTGCTGGTCGAGGCGGGTTTTCCGGGCGGGCGCGGTATCCCGCGGATGACGATCCTGTACAACACCAGTGAGGGGCACCGTTCGATCGCTGAGGTGATTCAACAACAACTGCAGAACAACCTCAACATTTCGGTCGAGCTGCAAAACATGGAATGGGGCAGCTTCCTCGACAAGGTGCAACAGACCGATTATCAGATCGCGCGAGCCGGTTGGATCGCTGATTATCCCGACCCCAATACCTTTCTTGATATGTGGATGACGGGTAATCCGCAGAACAATACGAATTGGTCGAATCTCCGCTACGACGAATTGGTCCGCGGTGCGGCGCGCGAGACCGATCCTCAACAACGTTTGGAATTGCTAAGGGAAGCCGAACAGATCTTTGTCGACGAGCTACCCGTGGTCCCGATCTACTTCTACACCTCGATCAACCTTGTCAAGAACAACATCAAGGGGTTCTTTCCGTCGTCTCAGGACCTGCATCCGTTGCAGTTGTTGCGGTTCGATCCGTCGACGCCTTGACGGTTACGACACGGAGATCACAAACGTTGGTCCCCGTCGCCCCGGTCATCAGCAACCCTCCGGTGAGGGAAAAAAACGTGTAGGCGTCGTTGCGGCTGAGGTAATCTACGGGGTCGAGTCGCTGATTCTCGTAGGCCCGCCAAACGGTCTCGTCGAGTATCGCCCCGGCAGCGTCGGTCGGCCCGTCTTCGCCGTCGGTGCCAGCCGATAACAGCACCAACCGGAAACGATCGGAGTGGGTGAAGCGAGGGTCACTCGCCAAGGCGATCAGCGCCGCCAACACGACTTGCTGGTTGCGTCCCCCGCGACCGCGGATGGCGGCCGGCGCGAGCCTGACGACCGGTTCACCACCGGCGATCAGGCAGTTCGCTTCCGCCACGTTGTCAGCAACTGCGGCGTCGGTGACTTCGCTGTCGGGTGGATGGAGCATCGCGATCGCTTGATCAGCGAGTCGTTTTCCGACCTCCTCCGCCGTCCCCTCGTCCTCTTCGGCGAATTGACGACGGACGGTCCAACCGGTCCGTTCCGCCTTCTCCGCCGCCGCTTCGATCGCGACGGAATTGTTGCCGACAATCACGATGTCGTTCCGCGGCGGTCGCCCGTCGCTCACGTCCGCGGTGGCTCCGGTTCCGGAATCGACGATGCGGTAGATCGAGGCGGGAAGCGAACGTTCGGGATCGAATCGCCGGAGCACCGATCGGGCTGTTGCGGCGGTGTCAGCGACGGGCGAGTCAGCGACGGGCGAGTCAGAAACCGCGATTTCGCGAGCTGTGACGGTCGGTCCCGAGGCGATCACATCGAGCGGATCGCCGATGACGTCGGACAGGACCAGCGTTATCAGACGACCTGCCCGACAAGCCTTCAGTAAACCGCCGACTTTGACTCGGCTGAGCTTGCTGCGTACGGCGTTGAGTTGGTTGATCGATGCGCCAGCAGCGCTCAAGTATCGGGTCACAGCGAGTTTATCGGCCAGGCTGACGCCCTCGCGTGGGGCGACCAATAACGCCGAGCCGCCACCGGAAAGGAGCACAATGCAAAGGTCTCGCGAGGAGGCGGTCGCCACGTCGGTCAACATCGCGGCGGTGCAGCGAACGGCCATTTCGGTCGGTTCATTGACTCCCGCCGGCCGGACCGCATGAACTTCGATCCCGCCGATATCGTCGCCTTCGCTGGTTCCCTCAGGGACATTGATCCGGCCGCGGATCGGTACCCGACCTGCCAATACCCGGACCAAGCCGGCCGCCATCGCCGCAGCCGCTTTTCCACCACCGACCACCAACAGCCGATCAAAATCGTGACGCGGGATGACCACGTCGGCGATGGTCAACGCAGTCGCGTCGATCGCGACCCGGGCGGCGACCGCTACATCGCCACGAACGGCATCGACACCCGCTTGCCAGATGCCGCCTGCGGCGGTCCGATGTGAAGCGTCGTCCAGAGCGGTGGCAGCAGCGTCGGCAGAGCGGTTCATGGCACGAGTTTAGCAGTCAATGTCGGTTTCCGTCACGTCGGCGCGGTGGGCGACTCGGTTTTCGCAGCTTATGATTGCCAGCTCAGATCGGTCGATCGAGCTAAACATTCGAGCCGATTCTCCTCTCCCTTTCATGAGACGCAATCCGGTGGCGATTCAATTTCAGTGCAGCGATTGCGGTAAAACGCTGAGCGTCAAAGATGAATTGGCGGGCAAGCGGGTCAAGTGTCCCTGCGGAGCCGTCGTTACAGCCACCGCTACGGCACAGCCGCGGGCGACCATGAAGAGTTCGCGAACCGCTCAGGCCCCACGAACCGCAGCGGCCGCGCGACCGGGCTTGGGAGACGATTCGGACCTCGGTTCGTTGTTCGACGAATTGACCGAATCCGACTTCAACCCCCAGGGGCTCGGTGGCCAGAGACCGATGGTGTCGACCGAACCGAAATCGGACCCGTTGGCGGCTTATCGAACCGATCAACGTGGCGGTAAAACGGGGCGCAGCGGTGCGGCGTCGGGCAGCCGACCCATCGGCCTAATCATCCTCGCGATCCTTAATTTTTTGGTCGCCACTGCCGCAGTGGCCGGCGCCGTATTGATCGTGGTGGGCGCCAGTTTTCTCGAAGAAATGGAGGAGAGCTTTCCGCTATTGAGAACGATGGCGCTGATCATCGCGGGCTTCATCGCTGTGGTCGGTGTGTTTTACCTGACGCTCGGGGTCGGTCTGCTTTCGCGTCGGCCGTGGGGATGGTGGCTGGCCGTGGTGATTTACTCTTTCAATGTCTGCGACCACGTCATGCGGGTAATTTTTGGCTTGATCGGCGGGGGCGGGCCGGATCTGGTACGTGCTTTCTCAGGTTTGGCGATCGCGAGTTGGATCGCGTCGTACATCTATAGCGAGAAAATCCGTGACCACTTCGAAATCAAGACGAAGCCGGGATTGGCGATCGGCATCCCGTTGGGCAGCATGGCCGTCGTCGCCCTGGTAGTGCACCTGACCTCGTTCTTGCTTGCCGGCGAACCGCCGGCCGAATAGCGACCGCAGCGGCCCGACGCTGCGCGAATCAGCTCAGCAGCTTGGCGTCGAGGTCACGATCGCAGGCAGCGAGGATCTTCGCGATCATCGCATCGGCATCGGCGCCGGTCAGCGTCGCGTCGGGTTGTTGCAATTCGACCGACAACAGGATTCGCTTCTTGCCCGGACCGTCTTTGTCCGCTGCCCGATAGGTCTCGCGATAAACGACAGCTGTCAATTCGTCGCCGACCGCCGCCCGGACCACCGTTTCGAGGCTCGCCCAGCGGACCGACTCGTCGACGATCATGTTCAGGTCGCGAGTGATCGATGGAAAGGAACTGATCGGCTGCTGGGTCGGCACTAGGTCGGCCTGGGTCAGTAGCGAACCGAGCGACAATTCCGCGGCGACGGTGGGAACGGTCAACTTCAACGACTGATTGAGCCGCTTGGAGATCATTCCGAGGTAGCCGACCGTCTCGCCGGCCGAGCGGATTTCGACCGCCCAATCGGGATCCATTCCGAATCGAGCGGCATCCAACCCGGACTGGCCGATCGAGGTTGCATCGCACAGCGGGGCATACTCGAACCGTTGCGGCAGCCCCAATCGGGTCGCGACCTCGTCGATCACTCCCTTCAACTCAAAAAAGTCGATCCCGCAGACCATCCCCAACGAATATTGTTCGCTCGGCAACTCATCCGCCGTACTGCCTGGCAGGTAGATATGAGCGATTTCGAACAGGTCCGCGTGCTGGCTGGCCGCCGCCCAGTTGGCGGCGCGGCTGTGCAGCAGGCTGGCCAATAACGAGCGGCGGAGTTTGCGGGCTCCTTCCAGCATCGGCACAGCGGTCGCCAAAGCAGCTTGATCGGTCCAGGGCGAGATCATCGCGTCGACTTTATCGGTCACGATGCTGGGGGTCATCGCTTCGCTGATCCCCGCGGCGACCATCACGCCGCGAACCTTCTCGACCGCCACATCGAAGGGGCGTTTGGCGCTCGGGGCGACCGCGATCGGGTGATCCTCGGGGATTTGGTCGTAACCGTGGATTCGCGCGACCTCTTCGATCAAATCGACCTCACGGCCGAGATCGTGACGCCAGGACGGCGATTGCATTTCGATCTGGCCCGCCGCTTCGCCGGTCGATTCGCAGCCGATCGAATGCAGGATTCGCAAAACTTCATCGCGATCGATATCGATCCCCAAAATCCGCTTCAGTTGCGAAAATCGCAGCGTGACCGGGGCGGTTCGAGGCGTCTCGGGAGCGGTATCGATGACACCGCCGACGACATCACCCCCGCCGCTGTTGACGATGATCTCACACACCCGCCGGCTGGCCCAATCGACCTGCAGCGGATCGACACGACGTTCGAAGCGAAACGAGGATGGGCTGAACAGCTTCAATTGACGGGCGGTCCGGCGGACCGACAGCGGCGTGAAGATCGCCGCTTCGATCAACAGGTTCTTCGTCGATTCAGTCACTTCACTGGCCGCCCCACCCATCACGCCGGCGACGGCGACCGCGTTATCCGCATCGGCGATCACGCACATCGACGGGTCGAGTGTGTAGCTGCGGTGGTCAATCGCTTCCAGCGTCTCTCCGTCGCGAGCCGGTCGGACGACGATCCGGTTCTGCGACAGTCGATCAAAATCGAAGGCGTGCAGCGGTTGGCCGCACTCCAGCATGACGTAATTGGTCGCGTCGACGACGTTGTTGACCGAGTTGATTCCGACCGCCTGCAACGGGCCGGCGAGCCATTCGGGACTCGGTCCGACCTCGACACCGCGAATCAAGCGGGCGGTGTACCGCGGGCAGGCGGCGACGAACTCGTTTGCAACCGAGGTCATCAGGTTGACGTCGTCACCGCTGGCGGCGAGATCGACGATCGGTTTCCGCAGCGGCAGTCCGTACAGCGCCGCGACCTCCCGGGCGACACCGATATGGCCGAGACAATCGCCACGATTGCTGGTCACTTCCAGGTCGATCACGAAGTCGTCACCGACCGCTTCGGTCGATTCGTGATTGAGACCCGAAAGGGCCAGCCGAGACTCGAGTTCGGCCAACGGCATCGGCAGGTCGACGTAACGCGACAGCCATTTCCAAGAAACGAGCATGATCAGTCGAAAGCGTGAGAGTGATTGGAGCGGAGGCCGTTCAGAATTGCTTCAGGAACCGCAGATCGCCACTGAACAGGTCGCGGATATCGGTGATCCCGTGCCGTCTCATGCACAACCGCTCGACACCCAGTCCGAACGCAAAGCCGGATACCGATTCGGGATCGTAACCGACCGACGCCAGCACCGCGGGATCGACCATCCCTGCACCGCCGAACTCGATCCAGTTGTCATTCCACAGAAAGTCGACCTCGACGCTCGGCTCGGTGAACGGAAAGAACGAGGGACGGAAGCGGATTTCGACGTCGCCGCCGAGATAATTATTGGCGAAAATCCGCAGTACCGTTTTCAGGTTCGCCATCGTGACATCGGTCGCGACGTACAGACCTTCCATCTGGTGGAACATCGGGAAGTGAGTCGCGTCGGGGGCGTCAGGACGATAGACGCGGCCCAGCGAGATGATCCGCACGGGTGGCGGCGTCGTCTCCATGACACGGATTTGCACCGTGCTGGTTTGGCTCCGCATTAACCGGCTGCCTTCGAGTCCGCTGGTGGCGCCGGCGGTCGCCAAGTAAAAGTTGTCCAACGGATCGCGGGCCGGGTGATCCTCGGGGATATTCAGCGCCACGAAATTGTGCCACGGATCTTCGACCTCGGGCCCTTCGGCGGTGGTGAATCCCATCCGCCCCATGATCTCCTTGAGATGCTCGATCGTTTGGGTCACCGGATGGAGGTGCCCCAATCTCAGCGGAGTCCCGGGCAACGTCGGATCGGGCTGCGGCCCCTGACGCTCGGTAGTGCCCGAATCGAGCCGCTGTTTGGCTTCATCAAAGGCGGTTTGGATCGCCCCTTTGACTTCGTTCAGCCGTTTACCGGCAGCCGGTTTGTCGGCGACCTCGACCGATCCGAGCAGCTTTTGAATATCCTTGAGCAGACCTTTTTTGGCGCCCATGAAGCGAACGCGAGCCGTCTCCAGGGCCTCCGAATCGGCGACTTCACCGAGCGTCGACGCAGCCTCCGCTTCCAGCCGATCGAGCTGCTGCAGGAAATTCGCCAGCGACATGACCGCCCGTCCTAGACCGAAGCCGCCGGGGCGGGCTTGTTGGCCAAGGCCAATTTGACGGTATCGACCACGGTCTTGAAACCGTCGGGGTCATGGATCGCCATTTCGGACAGCGTCTTGCGGTCAAGTTCCAGGCCGCTCAATTTCAATCCGTGAATGAACTCACCGTACCGCATGTCGTGCTGGTGGACGGCGGCGTTGATCCGGATGATCCACAGCTTGCGAAACTCTCGCTTCTTCGTGCGGCGGTCGCGGAACGCGAAGGCACCGGAACGCAGCAGTGTTTCTTTGACGGTCCGCAGCTTTTTGCTGCGACCGCCGACAAATCCCTTGGCTGACTTGAAAAGCCGTTTTTTGGACTGACGTCGAGCGTGTCCAATCGTAGTACGCATCGGTAATGGGACTCCAACCGAAATGGCGCAGTGTCGGGATCAGGCCTCCGCCGACTCCGCCGCGGCTTGGCCACGACGGGTGCGGATGTTCATGCCCACGCGACTTGCACTGGGAAACAGGGACAGGGAAAACAGATGTGAGCTGTGCGGATCAGTTGCTGTAGCCGTTCAGCGCCGCGTGGATCGACGGTTCCATGCACTCATGGACCGCCTTGGTGCCACGCAGGTTGCGGCGCCGCTTCTTGGTCAATCCGGTTGCCAAGTGACTGGTGCCGGAATGACGATGCATCGCCTTGCCGGAAGCCGACAGACGGAAGCGTTTCTTGGTCGCCTTGTGGGTCTTGACTTTGGTCTTTGCTTTGGCTTTGGTCATTTTAGGATCGCGATCGCGAAAAATCATGGGTTGAGGGCACACCCGCAAGGTCAACGATGATATCGTTGAGCCATCGGCGGCGAAAGGGCACCGAGGCCTGCTTTTTTCGCCACGGCCGCCGATTCCCCCGGGTGGCTTGAGACGAGTCGAGGCGATTTGAACCCCAATCGTATTTCACCGAGACGCTGGGCGATCGCGTTTCTGACCACCTGGACTCTGGTCTGGCTGTCTGGCCCACTGCACGTCGATTCGATCCTAGTGCGGGTGTTCGATCCCGACTTGGGGGTCAACACACTCCGCCCCGGCGATGTGGTCCGCTGGCGATCCGAGGGGTGGGCCGAAACCCGGATCGGACCACACGGGTTGCCCGGTTGGCAGCCGCGAGGCCCCGGTTGGCGGTCCAACGGCATCGGACGACGCGTGGTGATTTGGGGCGACTCACAGGTCGAAGGCGTCTGTGTACCCGATCCGATCAAGATCCACAGCCAAGCGATTCGGATCGCCGCGGATCACCATTCGCTCACGCTCGATTGCTTGCCGATGGGGCGGTCGGGTGCGGATGCCCGTGATTGGCAAGATTTGACCGCCGCGGCGGACGCGCTGTGGCAGCCCGATTTGCACATTTGGGTGATCACCGATTTGTCCGACCTGACGGCGCTGTCGGCGATCGAGCAACCGGCGCCCTATCGGCGTTGGACGGCCGGGTCGCCCGCCTGGGTCAAGTTGGCCGCCGCTATCCGCGCCGAGGCTGCATTCGCGGTCGCCAAGCGGCTCTTTTACGACCCCGATACCGGCGGCCGACGGCGACTCGATTTTTCACTCGGCCCCCGCACGTCATCGGTCGCCGTGCTGACGACCGCAGGCGAGGGCTTTGCAGACGTCGCAGACGCCGACGGTGCGGCGATCGATCGAGATGATCGGTTCGGCTCGATCGTCGCCCAAGTGGTCGCTGAGTTGCGGTCGGTGGCCGGCGAACTCGACGGTCGGCTGGCGCTCGTCTACGCCCCGTCAGTACCTTACTTGGGGGCCGGTGTGGAATACGTCGATCGCGACGCGGACGCCTTCGAGCGGCTCCGCCGGCCGTTGGCCGAGGCCGGGATCGCGGTAGTCGACGTCGGTGACGATTTCAATGCACTTTGGGATCAGGAAACCACATTTCCACGTGGGTTTCACAACGGGATGCCAGCCGCCGGCCATCTCAACGAAGCCGGCAACCGGCTCGTCG
Organism: Planctomycetaceae bacterium; assembly: GCA_007127095.1. Lineage (GTDB taxonomy): Bacteria > Planctomycetota > Planctomycetia > Pirellulales > Pirellulaceae > UBA6163. The sequence continues at coordinate 10,139 of SKZY01000367.1, read as the reverse complement.
CCCGTTCGATCGTCTCGCTGGTGAGGGAACGTCTGGAACGCTGACGACGCGTCAGCCGACCGGCCGCTGCGGCCTCATGAACTTCACCCAAATCGAGTATGTCATCTTTTTGGCGGTGGTGACCCTGGTCGCTGCCCGACTGTCGAGGCCAACGCCGCGCAAGTGGCTGCTGTTGGCAGCCAGCTACTACTTTTACTGCTATTGGGACGTTCGCTTCGCCGGCTTGCTCGTCTTTTCGACACTGCTCGACTACACCGTCGGCCGGTCGCTGGCGTCGGCGACGGCTGTCCGGTCGCGGCGGACTTGGTTGGGGATCAGCCTGGTCGGTAATCTCGGCCTACTCGGCTTTTTCAAGTACTTCGGATTTTTCGTCGATTCGGCGCGAGCGGTACTGGGCGAGTTCGGTCTCGACGGCAGCACGCTGAATATCATCCTGCCGATCGGCATCTCGTTCTACACCTTTCAGACGCTCAGCTATTCGATCGATGTTTATCGAGGGCGACTCGTGCCCTGTCGTCGTCTGCTCGATTTCGCGATCTATGTCGCATTTTTCCCGCAATTGGTCGCCGGGCCGATCGTCCGGGCGGCGGAGTTTTTGCCGCAGCTCGAGCGGATGCTCTACCCGCGGCCCGAACAGATTTATTCGGGTCTGGCTCAAATCCTTCGCGGGTTTGTCAAAAAGGTTTTGATCGCGGATCACTTGGCGGCGTTGGTCGACCCGGTGATGGCGGTCCCCGAAGCGTTCGCCTGGCCGACTGTCGCTCTTGCAGTGCTCGCCTATGCCGGCCAGATCTACGGCGATTTCTCGGGCTACAGTGACATTGCGATCGGTTCGGCCCGATTACTCGGTTTTGAGCTGCCGAACAACTTTGCGCACCCTTATCTGTCGCGTTCACCAGCCGAGTTTTGGCGACGCTGGCACATCACGTTGTCGACCTGGTTGCGTGATTACCTCTATATCCCGCTCGGTGGAAACCGAGCCGGTCGAGTTCAAACCTATCGGAATCTACTCGCCACGATGACGCTCGGCGGTTTGTGGCACGGCGCGTCCTGGAACTTCGTGATTTGGGGCCTGTGGCATGGCGTCGTGCTCTGTGTCACCCGGCGTTGGCAACCGGCGAGCCAGGCTAGCCGTCTCCGCCGCGGTTGCGAGACGCTGGCCACATTCGCGATCGTGCTGGCCGGTTGGACGATCTTTCGAACGACGGATTTGACACGATTCGCGGCGCTTTGGCGACAATTGCTGGTACCCGAGCAGGGACTGTTGTGGCTGCCTCCCTATCCGTTGATCGCGCTGCTGCTATTGGTCATCGAACATGCGATCTGGGCGTCGCGGCGACGCGAACTGTTGGATTTGCGAGCCGACCATCCGGCGACCCCCTGGCTGGTAGCGGTGGCCTTGGCGGCGCTGGCGATTCACGCCCCCAGCGGGTTCCGGCCGTTCGTCTATTTCCAGTTTTAAAGCGACGGTGACCGCCGACACCACACGGGCGCACCGATCGGGTACCTTGCGGCAAACGCGAATTGCTTCGCGTTCGAGCGGATAAGCTCTGTCAGAAAAGGGGGCTGTTCCTTGGCAGGGCGGGCCGAAAAAAGGTGTGCCCGGCGAGCGTCAGCCCCCGTTTCTAAAAGCATCTAAAACTCGTTGAAATCCTCGTAACCGGAGTCAAGTCAGATGGGAAAATTGAGAGACAGCCTGATCGCCGTCGACAAAATTTTGAACGCGGTCGGCAAGGAGGTGGGCGGGGCCGCCGCAAAGTTCGAAACGGAGATCAGCAACAGCTACCAACTGATGCAGGTCGGTAGCGAGGGGATCGATTCCCTCTATGTCTACTTGAAGACCAAAGTTAAGAAGGCGGGCCAAAAATGGAAGGATGTAGAGAAGCAGACGATCGATCAATTCTCGGACGCGAACGTTAAAAAGTTCGTCGCCGGGATCGCCGACTTCCGCAAGCAGGCGATGAACTACAGCCTGAAATGGGGCAACTTTGCCAAGGGGCTCGACGGCGATCTCAAGAAAACCGATGCGTTGTTGGCCGACATCGCCGGCCAAATCTCGAAGAAGAAAAAGAAATGGCTGCAGTCACAAAAGTTCAAAACCAAGATCGCCGGCTACGAAAAAGCCTTTGCTAGCCTGCAGGACCGTGTCACGACGATCAAGAAAGAGCTGAAATCGCTGCTGCAAGACCCCTCGATCGTGCCGCCGAGTCCGAACCAGATCAAGAAAGTGCTCGACATCTCGGAGAAGTCGACCTTAGCCGATCTCGAGATGCTGAGTAGCCGGACGATCCAGCAGATGCTGCAGAAGTACAAAAAGGCGGCCAGCAGCGGCGAGGCGAGCAGTCGCAAGTTCCGGCAAGCCGGCGACTTCAAGGCCGAACTGAAGATCATCGCCATGATGGTCAAAGAGGCCGACGAAATGGAATCCGAAGCCACTTGAGGCCGCCTGATTCCTGTTGCCGCTGGTTCCCGCTGGCGGCTACAGTCGCCCTTTTCGTCAGGTGATTGCGACTTGGAGGCGATGGTGACCCGCGACATGCACTCGACCCGACGGCCGAAATCGGTCGTCGTGGCCCTCGCACTGGGATTCGGTTGGTTGGCGTTGACTGCGATGTCGCAGCCGCGGTTTGCGGTCACGGCGTCGGCCACGCCGCCGCTGATCAATCAACCCGGACTGCTCGACAGCGACGACGAACTGGAAGGACTGACACCGGAAGAACGTGTCAACGTCGCCGTCTACGAAAGCTGCCACCGCAGCGTCGTCCATATCGAAACCCGTGGAGACAGTGAATCGTTTTTGGGACGGATCACCAACTCCGAGGGGAGTGGCAGTGGTTCGGTCTGGGACCGTGAAGGACACATCCTGACCAATTACCACGTCGTCAAAGGGGTCAAGCAATTGATGGTGACGTTGCATGACGGCAGCCAATTCGAGGCCCGTCTGGTCGGCAACGACATTACTAATGACATCGCCGTGTTGAAAATCGAGCCCGAGGACGCTTCGCTCTGGCCGGTGACTCCCGGGCTGAGCGAAAAACTGCGGGTCGGTCAACGTGTGTTCGCACTCGGTAGCCCGCTCGGCTTGGAACAGACGATGACCGTCGGCATCGTCAGCAGCGTCAACCGAACGATCCCGAGTCTGTCGAAGCGGATGATGAAGTCGATCATCCAAATCGATGCCGCCTTGAATCGTGGTAATTCGGGCGGGCCGTTGATGAATAGCCGAGGTCAATTGATCGGCATGAATACGGCGATCGCCAGTCGGATCGGGGAAAACAGCGGAATCGGTTTCGCGATCCCCTCGGCGACGATCCGGCGAATCGTCCCGCAGTTGATCCGATTCGGCAAGGTTCGCCGGCCCAATATCGGGATCGAATCGATCGCCGAAACGTCGAAGGGCTTGTTGTTGCTGACGCTCGAACCGGGTGGCCCTGCCGAAGCGGCGGGACTGCAGGGAGTACGAGTCATTCGCCGGCGGACCATGCTCGGCGATCTGATCCGCAGAGACTACTCGACGGCCGACATCTTGACCGAAATCGACGGCGAAAAGATCCGCACCGCCGACGACTTGTTATCCGAGGTCGAGAGCCGCCGTGCGGGTGACAGCGTTATGGTCACCTTGCGACGAGGCGACGAAACGCTGCGAGTCCCGGTCCGACTCGTCGAAGAGCCGCCCAGTACGTGAGCGAGCACTGCGAAGACGGAAATGTGACGCACCAACACGCCGACAGCGCGTTGGGCGAGATGCTGTTCAAAAGCGGATCGCTGAATTTAAAGATTCTCGGCTACGCAGCTTCGGAGTGAATCGCCATGAAAATGCTGCTAAAACATCGCGGCGGGCGGATCGGGACGCTGTTGGCTATTGGCGGTTTACTGCTATTCGGCTCATGGTTTTATATCGCTTACTTCTTGGCCCGTCCCGTCGGATCGGGGCCTGCTGGCCCGACGGTCGATCGGGCAGCTTTCTCGCAGACGTGGACCGACCGCCCCGTCCGACTCATCGGGATCGGCGACAGCATCGGTCCTACTGCTTTTGGTAGTGAGCGGCGCATGCTGACTTGCGTAGGCGATCGACTGCCGCGTTTCACTGGAATCGCGATTCTTGTCAGTCTTGCTGGCTGTTTTCGGCGATTTGCTGGTATCGGTTGGCCGCGTGGTCGTAGGCGGCTCGGGCCTCCGCTCGTTCCTGCTCGCGGATTTGACCGCGCTTTGCCTCCCAACATACCTCCACCGCTTCTTGACACCACTCGGCACTCCGCCGTGAAGCATGGATCGGTTGCTGATCCACCAGTACGAAAATCGGGTTGGTATGCACACTCGGCAAGATCCGGACGGCGATCCAGGATGAATGTGGCAAGTCGATCGTCCATTCCAACGGCTCTATCGAGCCGTCCGCTTCGATATCCGTGGTTTCCACGACTTGACCGTTGACAATCAACTCTACCGGCACTTTCCGTGAATCGCCGATACGCGTTCGTTCCAGATGCCAGTAAGGCTGCACATCGAGCCGCCGGTTGCGGATCGCTTCGGTGGCCTCCGAAGGCTGTTCGGCCAACAAGGCGGCGGCGTCACAGCGTACGGTCACGCGGCCAGCAGCCGCCAGTTCCAATTCGCTGATCCCACCGCCGGGGCCTGGACGACCGAGTTCAACCGCTTGGGCCGCGTCGCCGTCGGCCTCCACGCGAAGATCGAATAGGTGCGAAAGTCCGTCGCCGCAATAGCTGCGCCCGTCCTTCAAACCCTGGACCCAAGCGTCGTATTCGAGCGGTTGATCGTCATCGAGTTGGACATAAACACGTCCCAGTCCGACTCGTTCACCATAGATGCAGGGAAAATCGGTCTCGCCGCTGATCCGTGTCCGAAAGCCACAATTGAGTGTGTGGTACCAAATGTTCAACTCCCAAATCGCTGGCGTGTCGACGGCTGAGATGAAATCGCAGGCGTCGTGAGCCACGGTGACGATAAATTCGTTGGCACCGATGCCATCAAACGGCGGCATCGCGTAATCGGGAAGCGTGTTGGCCGCGGTACCTCGCCAGCCTTCAGGGGCGCCTCCCCAAGGTCGACGGTGAAAGCCGCGGGTACCGTCAGGCATGTGGTCGGGCAGCGTCAGTCCCCAACCGCTGTGGCTGTACCCGACGACGCCGCCTTGCTGTTTTCCCCATTGCAACACCGGCAATGTCCAACTCGGCCACTCTTCGATCAACTCGGTCCCCGGGTAATTGTCGTCGGTCAACCGTAGCAGACAGAGATGCCCCGCGTGCGATGACGGAAAACCGCTGACCTCGACATCGTAACGCATCAGGTTCTGAGGCTGGCTGAGCGAATGCACTCGGCCGTCAAAGTACTGTTTTTGGGTATACCAGCAGGGGCCCCACGACAGCACACAACCGACATTCAGGTCCTCGCCCAAAATATGTCGCATCATATCGGCCGGACCGACGCCCTCGGTGGGACTGTCGTAATGCTTGCATCCGGCGGCATGGATGTGGTGGTCACCGCTGTACCAACCGCGTGCCTTGGCTTCGATCCAGCGTTCCAGCGGGAAAACATGACGGTGCTGTCGGACGCCCTCGGGAACCCGAAGGCGGTGTTGTTGGGCTCGGTATTCGGGGCCGCGGGCGACATCGACAGTGTAGTCACCCGGAGGCAGATCGACCGTTTCGCCGTCATGTCGGTAGACCTGCGGATGGAAGAAGAAGTCGGGGGCCAGCCGTCGCGCCGGATTGGGATAGACCCGTCCGCGATCGTCGCGAATCGTGAATGCGGCCGTCGTCGCTGAGCCATCGACATCTCGGACGCCGAACGTCACGGCGACGGCCGGCAGACAGCGAAATAGCAGTGGCACTTCGTTGCGAAATCCGAGGTCTTGGGTCCCTTGTCCCACGCTGAACGCCAACGTCGCTTCCCGCATACCGGCATCGCGGCTGAACAATTGCAAAAGACGGTATTCGACCGCCAACCCCGACAACGTCGGCTTCAACGGTTGTCGGTTGTAAAGTTCGATATCGAGAAACCGCCGTTTCGATTCCGCGGCGGTGACGAGCGATTGCTCCGATTGCGGCCGCTGCCGCTCGCCGGTCCCCTGCTGGTATCCCGGCGCCGCCTGCGGGCTGCTAACTTCCAGATGCGGCGTGATCCCGGCTTCATTGTGAACTTTGACCAAAAATGTCCGCCAACCCTGCTGCATCAATTCACGCTCGACCGGGCCTTCAATGACCGAGACCCGGCTTTCGGGGTTGATCGTGACCTCCGCCAGGCAGAGCGGATCAAGAATTTGCTGGATCGTCAAAACCGCTTGTAGCGGCTCGGGGTCATTCATCGCGGCCGTGATCGCAGCCCGATCCTGATCGCTGAGCGGGCTGCCCGACAATTGCAGTGCGTCGATCAATCGCTCGGTGGCCGCGACGAACGGTTGGTGCTCGACCGCCTTGATCGGCTGTAACTCGGCGGCTCGACCCGAGCCACCGATCAACAAAATCAGCCAGAAGTAAACGCTCGATCGCATCTCGCGGCTCCCCAAAGACAAGAAAGGACTGGTTCGTAGACGATACCGCCACCGGATCACGGGTGTCAAATCGGCGAGCCATTAGCCTAAATAAGCTGCGGCAAAGGCAACCGGGAAACGAGAACACTAATCTGCACGCATCAACACAATTCGGATGCTGGGGCTGGACTGGGTCCGGATCTTTATCAGTATCGATTAGTGGTTGACCAACCAGGAGCAGAATCGCCGATTAAAATACATACCCGAAGTGATCGATATCGCGTTCAAACCTGGTCGCAATGATTCGCTTAGTTTTTTCTGTGTAAAGCTCTCGGTAGTTGGTCGCATTCGAATCGGGGTTCACATTGGCAGACTGGTTCACCAGCTTGATTCGCCCGTCGGTGCGTGAGGCGATTTCCTGAGCCGCGATGTCGAACTCTTCCAACTTGTAGACGTAATCCATGATGCATTGTCCGTCTTCGTCACACAGCCAATCGATTTGGTTTTTGTGCAAAGTTGGGTGCTGACACGTATCGCTGGCGTAGAAATGGCGTTCACAGAACTGGTCAAATGACATTTTGTCCTTCAGCTGGACTCCCTCACGGCGGGAATAGAGCGATACCGCTCGAGCCCAAGGGTTTCGCACCGCCGAAAACTTGAAGAAGGAACGGAAAATCTCATCGGCCCGCGTTCGAATATCGGCATCGGCGGGAACGGTATCAGACGGAAACGTCGTATTCTTTCCCAGAGCATTGATTAACAGGAAGACGTACAGCGAGTCTCGGATCTGCAGAATGTCGAGATGTGAGTTCGGGATCAGGGGCACCCCCTGCTCGCACAATTGATCCCTGACTGTCGTCGTCCCGGTTTTCGGTATCGCAATGAAAATGCAACGCGCCGCGAAATTGATCGCCTCGTTAAGAATTTGCGAGGCCGCCTCAGCCGATTCTGTAGGAATCTCCGCGGGGCTTCGCCGGCTTTTTTTAAACAACTTCATTGCGGCGAAAATCATTCGGCTTCGGGGGGAAGAAAATCGAACATTTCGGCTTCGGTAAAGGCTTGTGAGACTTCGCCGAAATGGTCGTAATTGTCGACCAACGTCAATTTCTTGACCGGTTGATCGGGGCCGAAGTCGATTTTCTTGATATCCACCCAAAACACTTGTGGACTGAATACCGAATCGTAGAAGAGGATGCGGTTAGTCAGATCGGTGACGGTTCGCCAGATCGTCGTCGAAACATTGGGGCGTTCGGGATCGGCGACACCGAACGGCGCGGAGACATTCCGCATCACGCTCATCATCGCGGCGACGGCTTCCCGTTCTGAGTTGGGTGGCGGTAGGTGCTTGACGTAGTACGCACCGCGGACGAAGCGATCGGCCGGTTCATGGGTCCCCGGCAGGCGTTTTTCACCGCCGAAGCCGCGGTACTGCTGCAGGTTTTCCAATTGCTTGTCGAACGACGGTTGGTTGGTCATCACGACATAGCGGCGATCATGGTAAATTTTGACTTTACCGTCGATGCATTCGATCACGGCCGAATCGCCGCTCGGGTCGTTCAAAGCGATGTGTACCGTCGCCGGTTTGCCACTGGTCGGTTCGACCGCCATCCGTAATTGATAGGGATGTGACCGGAATGATTCGACGACCTCCTCGACGGTAGCGAATCGGTCTAGGCAGTATTGGACCCACATCGAAATGCTGAGCCCCGGAAGCGATTCGTCGCGGGGCCCGACCGACGTTTCGGGCAGGTAGAGCAGATGCCCGGCGAGCCCCCGCTCGTTGATCCCGTCCGCGGTCCCGACATCGTAGGTGGTGATCACGACACTCCCATACCGGCTCTCCCACCGCAACGGGTTCGTCTCGGTCAATCCGTCCCGCTGCATCCCCCGTGGCAGGATCCACATGTTACTTCTGATATCTTCGAACCAGTCCATATTGCGGCCGACGATCACGGATCGCCCGTTGTCGTTCCAGAGGATGCGGGAACAGGGCTGGGCCGGGGTCGCGAGCAACCATCCGCCAAAAAGGACTGCGATCGCCAAAGCTGTTCGATTCATGGTGGTTCCTGGTTCTCGGTTATGTAGTTTTGGACAATCGTGAGAACGTCGATGTCGAAGAGTAAATTGCGAGTTTACCAACGCTGTCGACGCGATGCGACCGGCGACCGGCTGAGGGGAAATGGGGGACGCTCGCTTCGCCATTGCGTTGGGAGTGGGGCCACATGGCTTCGCCATTGCGTTGGGAGGGGGAAGGTCGCATGGCTTGGTGAGTCGGTTTTCTGGACTTTTGGCGGCGGGGCGATCATGCTGTGACGGGTGGTTTTTACTGTTTCGCGTCACGGTGGTCGCTCTACGGTGGCCCGGCTTGGCCGTCTATTCCTCTTTTTCAATCGATCGATCATGTCTGAGCCTGTTCGCTTTCTTCGGCTGGCAGTTCGTTACCCGGTGATGCTCGCTGTCGCGGCTCCGCTGTTTTTCTGCTTGACCGCCGCCGCGAGGGCGGAGGAAGAAAAATCCAAAGCCAAAGAGCCGGAAACGCCGGCCGTTGTGAAGCTCGATGGCGTCTTTGAGTCACCTGCTGCCGTCGCGGTGAAACTGGGGACCCAGGAGATCAAGTCGGCGGTGATCGAGCGGGTGATACCGCACGGGACGCAGGTCGAGCAGGGTCGGAATGTCGTCTGGTTCGAGACCGAGGAGATCGATCGGCGGATTCGGGATGCCGAAGTCGAGTCGCGTTTGGCCGAGGTCGGGCTGCGCGAAACTGAGTTCAAACATGGGCAGTTTTTACGATCGCAGGAACTCGAGCGGGCGGCTGCCGAACGGGCCCGCCGCCGGGCTCAAGAGGATCACGACCGGTTCGTTCGAGTCGATCGTGACTACCAGGTCAAATCGGCTGAGTTCAGCTTGATCAATGCCAAGGCATCGCTGGAGAACGCTCAGGAGGAACTCGATCAACTCGAGAAGATGTATCGGCAGGACGATTTGACCGAGGAGTCGGAAGAGATCGTGCTGAAAAGGGCCCGTCAGGCGGTCGAGAACGCTCGCTTTCGGCTCGAGGGTAGTGAGTTACAGACAGAGTTGGCGATCGAGCGGACGATCCCACGAGCCGGCATCGACCAGGATGATAAATTGGCTCGGGCCGAGCTGAGCTTCGAGACGACTCGCCGCGAACTCGACTTCGCTCAAAAACGTCGCCAACTGGAACTTGATAAAGAGCGACACAAGTTCGCCGACCAAGAACGGAAATTGAACGAACTGCGTGAGGAGCGGAAACGACTCGTCATCGCAGCACCGAAGGCGGGGATCGTGTTCCACGGCGGACTGACCCGAGGGGCGATCGGCGATAAGCCGTCGACGCTGGAACCGGGGAAGTCAGTGACGGCTGACGAGGTGGTATTGACGATCGTACCAGCCAAGCCACTGCAAGTTCGCTTGGCGGTGCCGGAGGCGAATGCAGCGTCGATCCGGGAAGGGATGCGAGTGCGGGTGATCCCCGCGGCGTTGCCGGATCAGTCGTTTGAAGGGAAGGTAAAGTCGCTGTCGTCGGTCCCTTATGCGGCGGGCAAGTTCGACTGTGTCGTCTCCGTACGGTTGGGTAAGTCCGACGCGACGATCGTACCGACGATGGGTTGCCGGGTCGAGTTCGAGCCTG